>NZ_JAFLXB010000004.1:0-462880 GCF_019891455.1 Pseudomonas sp. P867
CCAGGTGGTGAAATTGGTAGACACGCCAGCTTCAGGTGCTGGTGATCGCAAGGTCGTGGAAGTTCGAGTCTTCTCCTGGGCACCAAATTCAGATCAAACCCGCGAAAGCGGTTTTTTTCGTTTCAGACCTTTGATTTTTAACGGAAAAATTGATTTATATTTTTCGAATCAGGGGTTTACAGATCAAAAAGCCCGCCGTATAGTTCGCCCCATCAACAGCGGCAACGTTGTTAGATAATGCCCAGGTGGTGAAATTGGTAGACACGCCAGCTTCAGGTGCTGGTGATCGCAAGGTCGTGGAAGTTCGAGTCTTCTCCTGGGCACCAAATTCAGATCAAACCCGCGAAAGCGGGTTTTTTCGTTTCTGACGCTCGAAAAACTCCCCAGCGATTTCCCCCCCCTCGTCCGCACTTGAGAAGTTTTATCGTTTATCCTTGCAATGATTTGTTGCATATAGCGAGGAACACTTCGGATGATGATCCGCGATAACCGTCTCAAAACATCCCTTCTGCGCGGCCTGAGCCTCACCCTGCTCAGCCTGACCCTGCTCTCGCCCGCCGCCTATTCTGCCGACAAGATCGCCCTGACCTTGTACAACGGCCAACACAAGGAAGTCGGCGATGAACTCGCCAAAGCCTTTGAAGCCAAGACCGGCATTCACGTCAACGTGCGCAAAGGCAGCAGCAATCAGTTGGCCAGCCAGGTCGTCGAAGAAGGTGACCGCTCCCCCGCCGACGTGATCTATACCGAAGAATCGCCGCCGCTGAACAAACTCGGCGAGCAAGGCTTGCTGGCGAAGATCGATGCCAGCACCCTCGACGTGCTGCCCAAGGATTACGTCGGTCGTAATGGTGACTGGATGGGCGTGACTGCACGCACCCGCGTGGTGGCGTTCAATCCAAAACTGATTGCTGAAAAGGACCTGCCCAAATCCGTCCTGGATTTCGCCGGCCCCGAGTGGCAAGGCAAGGTTGGCTTCGTGCCCACCAGCGGTGCCTTCCAGGAACAAGCCGTGGCGATCATCAAACTGCACGGTCGCGAAGCCGCCGAAGAGTGGCTGACCGGCCTGCGCGCCTTCGGCAAGGTGTACAGCAACAATATGGTCGCCCTCAAGGCCGTTGAAAATGGCGAAGTGGCCACCGTGCTGGTGAACAACTATTACTGGTTTGCCCTGAAAAAGGAAAAAACCAACCTGGACTCCCAACTGCACTACTTCACCGATGGCGATGCTGGCGGCCTGATCACCGTATCCTCCGCTGCCGCACTGAAATCCAGCAAACACCCCAAAGAAGCTCAGCAACTGCTGGCATTCATGGCCAGTGAAGAAGGCCAGCGCGTGATCACCAACACCTCGGCCGAGTACCCGCTGCGCAAGGGCATGCAATCCAACCGTGGCCTCAAGCCCTTCAGCGAGCTGCAGCCGCCGAAAGTCACCCCAGCCGACCTTGGCAACGCCGAAGAAGCCCTGGAACTGGAACGTGACGTTGGCTTGAACTGATGACCGCATCGCTAACGGCCGGGGCATTCAGCCCACGGCGCAAACGCCCGTCGATCTGGCTGTTGCTGCCAGTACTGCTGCTAGTGGGCCTGAGCCTGCTGCCGCTGGCGTATGTCGGGCTCAAGGCCTGGCAAGCGGGCTGGGCAGAGGCGGTGCATCTGCTGTGGCGGCCTTATGTGTTTGGCCTGCTGCGCAACACCCTCGCGCTGATGGTCGGCGTGACCGTGACCTGTGGTGTGATCGGCCTGTCCCTGGCTTGGCTGCTGGAACGCAGCAACCTGCCGGGACGAAGGATCTGGGGCGTAATCCTGTGCCTGCCGTTTGCGGTACCTGCGTTTGTCAGCAGCTTTACCTGGGTGTCCCTGAGCGCGAGCTTCGAAGGGCTCGGTGGCGCGATTCTGGTGATGAGTCTGTCCAAGTACCCGCTGGTATTTCTACCGGTGGCAGCAACCTTGCGCAACCTTGACCCGTCCCTGGAAGAGTCCGCGCGCACCCTGGGACTGAATCGCTGGGGCGTGTTCTTTCGCGTCACCTTACCGCTGCTATGGCCGTCGCTATTGGCCGGGGCACTCCTGATAGCCCTGCACATGCTGGTGGAGTTCGGGGCCTTGTCGATCATCGGCCTGCAGACCTTTACCACCGCGATCTACCAGCAATTCGAACTGGAATTCAGCAACGCCAATGCCGCGATGCTCTCGGCGGTGTTGCTGGTGATGTGCCTGACCTTGCTGTGGCTGGAGTTGCGCGTGCGTGGCAAAGGCCGACACGTGCGCATTGGCCAGGGCGCGGCGCGACATGCCGAGCAGGTCCGGCTGGGCAAGTGGGCACCATTGGGGCAGGTGTATTGCCTGGCGCTGGCGATCATTGGCAGCGGCATTCCACTGGGGATGCTCGGTTATTGGTTGGCCGTCGGATCTTCCGCCGCGTTTCCACTGGCTGAAATTGGCGAGGCGTTGCTCTCCTCACTTGCCTTGTCGCTGGGAGGCGCGGCGTTGTGCCTGGTACTGGCGGTGCCCGTAGGTTTGCTGGTGGTGCGCTACAAAGGCCAGTTGGCACTGTGGGCCGAACGCCTGCCTTACCTGCTACACGCCCTGCCCGGCCTGGTGATTGCACTGACACTGGTGTATTTCGCGCTGCATTACGTGCCCGCGCTGTACCAGACCTCGGCGTTGTTGCTGATCGCTTATGCGTTGCTGTTTTTGCCATTGGCCCAGGCGCCGATTCGTACGGCCTTGAACAAAGCGGCACCACAACTGGAGGAGGCGGCGCGCACGTTGGGCGCTTCGTCGTTCAGTGCGTTTTGCCGAGTGACGTTGCCGATTATCTTCCCGGCGTTAGGGGCGGCATTTGCGCTGGTGTTTCTGGATGCGATGAAGGAATTGACGGCGACTTTGCTTCTGAGCCCGACCGGGTTGAATACCTTGGCGACGGCCGTGTGGGCGCATACTTCGAATGTGGAGTTTGCGGCGGCGGCACCGTATGCAGCGTTGTTGATATTGGTGTCGGGGTTGCCGGTGTATCTACTTACGACTCGGATGTATCTGAGTCGCTGAGACCGCTATCGGGGGCAAGTCGAATCGTCGCACCGCCCCTCCCACATTTGAATGTGTTCGCAAATCAAGTGTGGGAGGGGGCTTGCTCCCGATGAGGCCGGTATGGACACCACTAAGCCCGGAACTGCCCCAGGCTCGCCTTCAACTGCGCCGCCAACCCATCCAGCACCTTGCCACTGGCCGTCGTCTCCACCACAGCCTGCGCCGCACGCTCGGCCTGGGCATGGATCACTTCCACCCGCCCACGCACCGCATGGGCGCCCTGAGCCTGGTGCTCAGCCGCACGCGTCGCCAGACCAATCGCGGCGTGCACCTGCTCCACCGACGCTTGTACTGTCTGCTGCAAACGCACACTGTCGCGCAACACCAGCAAGCCCTCATTGGCCTGGCGGCCAGCCTTGCCGATTGTTTCCACCGCCTCACGCGCGCCCTGTTGCAACGCCACGATATGCGCCTGGATGTCGCCGGTAGAGCTTTGGGTCTTGCTGGCCAGCGCACGCACTTCGTCCGCCACCACCGCAAAGCCACGTCCAGTCTCGCCCGCCCGCGCCGCTTCGATAGCCGCATTCAGGGCAAGCAAATTGGTTTGCTCGGCGATACCGTGGATCACGGTTAGCACGACTTCGATCTGCTCGCTTTGCTGCGCCAGCCGCTCAATCACCTGGGAGCCAGCTTGCACCTGCCCCGCCAACGCCTCGATCAAGCTGCCGACCTCAGCCGAGGTGCGCGAGTTCTCATCCGTGGCCTGGCGAATATCCACCACCTGCTGCAAGGCCGCTTGCATGGCGTGACTTTCGGCCTGGGCCTCGTCAGCCATTTGCGAAAGTGCGCGCAAGCTCTCTGCAACCTCGTCGCGCTGCAAACCCGCTGCCGCGTCGGCGCCCGCGTTACGCAATGTCATGGCGCCGATTTCCACACCGGTACGCTGGGCCACATCGCCCGCCTCACGCACGATGGGCTGCAACTTATCCACAAAGCGATTGACCGCCGAAGCCATATCACCGATTTCGTCCTTGCTGTTGATCTGCACACGCTTGGTGAGGTCGCCCTCGCCTGCCGCCAAGTCGTCCATGGCGGCAATAAGCAGCTTGAGACGATTGACCACGCGCCGGCCCAACACAACAGCGAGCAACAGCAATACGCCAAGCCCCACCAATGCCAGGCCCATGCCGATACGCCAACGCAGGGCGCCCGCCGCTTCTTGCACGGCGCTGGAGGTGTTTGCAGTCATTTGGGTGGCAGTTGCCTGTGCCGACTGCAGCCTGGCGCCCATGGCGCTGGCACTATCAGCCGCCGCCCCCTGGAGGCTATCGCCCACCAGTTGATCACCGCTGGCGATCAGCGCGGCAAAGCGCTTATCCAACGCTTGCAGGTCGGCCTCAACCGCAGCGGTCGACACGCCCATGCGCACCTTGCCGATTTCCACACCATTTGGGCTGATGGAGGCTTCGACGTAGTACACCGACGGGTCTGTCTTGGCCGCGTTCAGCACTTTATCGAGGGCACGCTCACCCGCGCCCTTTGCCAGCAACGCCTGGTTGATCGGGTTATCACGGTTCAGATAACGCGTCAGGTGCTCACCCGCGGCGTCGTCATACACGACGAACAACACGTTGGGATTGCGTTGGGCACGCCGGGCAAATTCCGAGAGTGTTGGCACATCGCTGTCCCACATGGCGCGGGGCGCGACCGAGGCCAGCAACTGCGCCATGTCATTGGCGGAGTCCTTCAGGTCTTTTTCCAGGGTCGCACGCAGTTGCTTCTGCTCTTCCTGCAGACGCGTGGAAAGCCCGGCTGTCAGGCGCTGGCGCGTGCTGGAGGACAAGCTGTCGAGGCTGGACGTGACCTCCTTGCCGGCCTGGGCCAATTCGCCAGACAGCTTCTGACTATCGATGCCCAGACGATTACCCAAATCAGCTTCCAGCGCGGTCACGGTGCTCCGCGTCAGCGCGACGGCAACCAGCACTTGCACCAAAAGGGCGATACCAAGGGTAACGAACACCGGCCGCAACAGACGGCTTTGTAACAACGAGAGAACGGCAGACACTGGAAACCCCTCCACCACGGGTGCCACTAATTTGATAGCACCTCGAAAGGGGGAAACACAGCAAGGGTCGTGCCGTTTGCCAGGCAGAAACGACAAAGGGCTCCCGAAGGAGCCCTTTGCTTTTTACATCAACACTTTATTAAGCGAACGGGTGACGCAGAACGATGGTCTCGTTGCGGTCCGGGCCGGTCGAAATAATGTCGATCGGTGCACCGATCAGCTCTTCCACACGCTTGATGTAAGCGCGGGCGTTGGCTGGCAGTTCTTCCAGGGTCTTGGCGCCCACGGTCGATTCGGTCCAACCTGGCACTTCTTCGTACACAGGCTGCAGGCCCACGTAGCTGTCAGCGTCGGTCGGGGCAACGTCGTTGCCTTGCGCGTCTTTGTAGCCGACGCAGATGTTGATGGCTTCCAGGCCGTCGAGTACGTCCAGCTTGGTCAGGCAAATGCCCGAAATGCTGTTCACATCGATAGCGCGACGCAGGATAACGGCGTCGAACCAACCGCAACGACGAGCACGGCCAGTGGTGGCGCCGAATTCGTGACCTTGCTTGGCCAGGTGCGCGCCAACGTCGTCGAACAGCTCAGTCGGGAACGGACCCGAGCCTACACGGGTGGTGTAAGCCTTGGTGATGCCCAGGATGTAGTCCAGGAACATCGGACCAACGCCTGAACCTGTGGCAACGCCGCCAGCAGTGGTGTTGGAGCTGGTCACGTACGGGTAGGTGCCGTGGTCGATGTCCAGCAACGAGCCCTGGGCGCCTTCGAACATGATGTCTTTGCCGGCGCGACGCAGGTCGTGCAGCTCGGCGGTCACGTCCAGCATCAGCGGCTTGAGCAGCTCTGCGTATTCCTTGCACTCGGCCAGGGTCTTGTCGAACTCGATGGCAGGCTCTTTGTAGTAACCCACCAGCATGAAGTTGTGGTAATCCACCAGTTCACGCAGCTTGTCTTCAAAGCGCGGCATGTTGAGCAGGTCGCCCACACGCAGGCCACGACGCGCAACCTTGTCTTCATAGGCCGGACCGATGCCGCGACCGGTAGTGCCGATCTTCAGCTCGCCACGGGCCTTTTCACGGGCCTGGTCCAGTGCAACGTGGAAGGACAGGATCAGCGGGCAGGACGGGCTGATGCGCAGGCGCTCGCGCACCGGTACGCCTTTCTCTTCCAGCTTGGTGATCTCGCGCAGCAAGGCGTCAGGTGCAACTACCACGCCGTTGCCGATCAGGCACTGCACGCCTTCGCGCAGTACGCCCGACGGAATCAGGTGCAAGACGGTTTTTTCGCCATCGATGACCAGGGTGTGGCCAGCGTTGTGGCCACCCTGGTAGCGCACTACGGCGGCAGCATGTTCGGTCAGCAGATCAACGATCTTGCCTTTGCCCTCATCACCCCATTGGGTGCCCAGGACTACGACATTCTTACCCATAACACTTGTCCTCATTCGCGCAAACTTGGTGCCGGCGATGGCCGGCAGGAAAACTCAAGAAGCCAGTGGCGATACTTGCCAAAGTCCGTTCTGCTGAATCAATTGCCGGTCGCAGTCCGCTTCACGGGCGGCGGCCAATGGCTGCCCAGGCAAGGCCTGGACCACACGCTGACCCTCACTGCGTAACTGGCAAACCTGCTGCCAGAGCGCCGCGTCCGTACTGTCGGGCATCCAGATGCCACCAGACGGCAGCTCGACCTCAGCGCGCCCCAGGGTCACCAGGGTTTTCAAATCGGTGGAAAAACCAGTGGCCGGACGCGCGCGACCGAAGTCGGCGCCGATATCGTCGTAACGACCACCTTGGGCGATGGCCTGGCCAACACCCGGGACAAATACCGCGAACACCACACCGGTGTGGTAGTGGTAGCCGCGCAACTCGCCCAGATCAAAATACAGCGGCAGCTGCGGGAACCGCGCCGACAAGCGTTCGGCAATCGCCAGCACGTCATCCAGTGCCGCCAATACCGGCGCCGGCGCATTGGCCAGGCGCTCACGCGCAGCCACCAGCACTTCACGACCACCGCACAGGTCCACCAGCGCACGCAGCATACCGGCCAGTTCAGCCGGCACACCCTCGGTCAGGGCGATCACTTCGTCGATCGCCTTGCGCTGCAGGGCATCGAACAACTGTTGCTCCACTTCACCGGACAAGCCGGCCGCACGGGCCAGACCACGATAGATACCGACGTGGCCCAGGTCCATGTGGACATCCGGCACGTCAGCCAGTTGCAGCATGGCCAGCATCAGGCTGATCACTTCAACGTCGCTGCTCGGGCTGGCATCGCCGTACAACTCGGCACCCAACTGGATCGGGCTGCGCGAAGACGACAAGGCTCGCGGTTGGGCATGCAACACGCTGCCGGCGTAGCACAGGCGGCTCGGACCTTCGCGGCGCAGGGTGTGCGCGTCGATGCGCGCCACTTGCGGCGTGATGTCGGCACGGAACCCCATTTGCCGGCCCGATTGCGGGTCGATCACCTTGAAGGTGCGCAGATCCAGGTCCTGGCCCGCGCCGGTCAGCAGGGATTCCAGGTACTCGATATGGGGAGTCACGACAAACTCGTAACCCCAGCTCTGGAACAGATCCAACACCTGGCGACGCGCTACTTCAATGCGCGCAGCTTCTGGTGGCAGTACTTCTTCGATGCCATCTGGCAGCAGCCAGCGGTCTACCGTTGCCATTACGCCATTCCCCTTTGATCCGGGCGGCCAGCCCTCGGCCGAGCCTTGAGTGAAGCAGAAAATACCCGCCTCCTGCATAAACCACGCGCAAGAGCGACGTGACGAACGGCCTGCAAACGGCCTCGTCGGGCACTTTCCTCGAAAAACCTGTCACGCCTGCCGAATCAAACATGCAGACGCAAAAAAGCCGGGAATTTCCCGGCTGCCGCATCATACACCCGTTTTCTGAAAGGATCACCCCGCCAGGCATTTTAGCCGCCCGACGGAGTGCCCCCTACAGAATCACAGGCCTGTTACTTGGACTTTTCCAGGTAGCGGAAGAAGTCGCTGCTTGGGTCCAGCACCAGTACGTCGGTTTTGTTCGCGAAGCTTTCACGGTAGGCACGCAGGCTACGGTAGAACGCGTAGAACTCCTGGTCCTGGCCGTAAGCCTTGGCGTAGATCGCCGCCGCTTGAGCATCACCATCACCGCGGGCCTCTTCAGACTCACGATAGGCCTCTGCCAGCAGGACCCGGCGCTGACGGTCAGCATCGGCGCGGATACCTTCAGCCAGCTCGTTACCCTTGGCACGATGCTCACGAGCTTCACGCTCACGCTCGGTGCTCATACGTTCGAACACGCTGCGGTTCACTTCCTTGGGCAGGTCAATGGCCTTGACCCGGACATCGACGACTTCGATACCCAGCTCTTTTTCCGCCATGGTGTTCAGCGAACGGGTGATATCCGCCATCAGCGCATCACGTTCACCAGAAACCACCTCATGCAGGGTGCGCTTACCAAACTGGTCACGCAGGCCCGATTCCAGACGACGGGACAAACGCTCGTCGGCAATCTGCTTGAGGCCGGAGGTCGCGGTGTAGAAGCGCTCGGCATCCTTGACGCGCCACTTGGCGTAGGCGTCAACCATCACGGCTTTCTTTTCCAGGGTCAGGAAGCGCTGTGTCGGTGCATCCAGGGTCATCAGGCGGGCGTCGAACTTGCGCACCTGGTTGACGTAGGGGACTTTCACATGCAGGCCTGGCTGGACATCCGCCTGGACCACGCGACCGAATTGCAGCAGCACCGCACGCTCGGTCTGAGCCACGATGTAGAAGCAGTTCCAGGCAGCGATGACCACGACGACGCCCACAATCAGGGCGGTCAGCGATTTATTGCTCATCAACGACTCTCCCTGGTACGTGTTTGCTGTTGCAGCAAGTCAGCGGCCGCACGGGCGCTCGCTTCGTTGGCAGCGGCATTCGAACCGGTGGACGGTGCGCTGGTGCCACTACGACCACTTTCGATCATCTTGTCCAGCGGCAGGTACAGCAGGTTGTTCTGCCCACCCTTGTTGCCGGTCACGAGAACCTTGCTGGTGTTGCTGAAAACTTCCTGCATGGTGTCCAGGTACAGACGCTCACGCGTGACTTCCGGCGCCTTGCGGTACTCGGCAACCAGCTTGGTAAAGCGATCTGCCTCACCCTTGGCGCGCGAGACCACTTCGTCGCGATAACCGTTGGCATCTTCAAGGATGCGCTGGGCCTGACCACGGGCTTCCGGCACAACGCCGTTGGCATAGGTTTCAGCCTGGTTGCGCGAACGCTGCTCGTCTTCACGGGCGCGGATCACATCGTCAAACGCTTCCTGCACTTCACGCGGTGCCGCGGCGCTCTGTACGTTCACCTGAGTGACAGTGATACCGGTGCGGTAGGTATCGAGGAACCGTTGCAGGCGCTCCTTGATTTCACTGGCCATCAATTCACGACCTTCGGTCAGCACCTGGTCCATGGCGGTGGAACCCACCACATGGCGCAGGGCACTTTCGGTTGCGTGTTGCAGGCTGATCTCCGGCTGATCAACGTTCAGCACGAAATCCTGCAGGTTGCTGATCTTGTACTGCACGGTCAGCGGCACTTCGACGATGTTCTCGTCTTCGGTCAGCATCTGGCCCTGCTTGGTGTACGCACGCTCACGCGTGACGTTTTCCATGTACTTCTTGTCGATCGGCGGGAAATAGATGTTCAGGCCCGGCCCGACAGTCTCGTAGTACTTGCCGAAGCGCAGCACCACGGCTTGCTCCTGCTCGTCCACCACGTAGACCGCGCTGTACAGCCATACGGCCGCGAGCACGACAAGACCCAGGCCCAGCAGGCCGTAGCCGCCGCCCTTGCTGGTGCGACCGCCGTCGTCACCGCCACGTTTTTTTCCACCACCGAACAACCCATTCAGGCTTTCCTGCAGCTTTCGGAAGGCCTCGTCGAGATCCGGTGGCCCCTTGCGGTCGCCATTATTGCGGCGCTTACCACCCCAAGGATCCTGATTATTCGAGTTGCCACCCGGCTCATTCCAAGCCATAGCGCTCTCCATCTGATAAAGCAAAGACGCACCCACGGCGCGCCGACCAATGCTACAGAATGCCTGCTACTGCGGCACAACCGCTTTCTCAGGCTTTTATTGCAAAGTGTGTTGTTCAATGAACTCCGCCGGCACAACACCCTCGCGACTGACCAGTCGATTGAGCTCCGAGCGTGGCAATCGAACGGCCAGCAAGCTGACACCTTCTTCGTCGTGTTCTTCTTTCTGTACCGCACCCAGTTCGAAAAACTGTGCCCGCAGTCGAGCAAAACGCTGCGGCAAGCGCAAGGTGCCGACAAACAAATCGCTGCCCAGCAGTTCGGCAATTGCTTGCTCAAGCAGGTCCAAACCACTGCCATCACGCGCCGACAGCCAGACCCGCTGGGGCTTGCCGTTTTCGTCACGCTGGATTTGTGGCTCAACACCTTCAAGCAAATCGAGTTTGTTATAGACCTCGAGGATCGGCAAGTCCTGGGCACCAATCTCGCCCAGCACCACCATGACCTGTTCAATCTGCAACATGCGATCCGGTTCGGCCGCATCGATCACGTGCAGCAGCAGGTCGGAATTGCTCGACTCTTCGAGCGTAGACCGAAATGCCTCGACCAGCTTGTGCGGCAAGTGACGAATGAAACCCACGGTATCGGCCAGGACAATCGGCCCCAGGTCGTCTATGTCCAGACGGCGCAAGGTCGGGTCGAGGGTGGCGAACAGTTGGTCGGCCGCGTACACGTCCGATTTCGTCACGTTGTTGAACAGCGTGGACTTGCCGGCGTTGGTATAGCCCACCAGGGACACGGTAGGGATATCCGCACGGGAACGGCCACGGCGCGATTGTTCGCGCTGGCTGCGGACTTTTTCCAGGCGGCCCTTGATCTGGCGCAGGCGAACCCGCAGCAGACGCCGGTCGGTTTCCAGCTGGGTTTCACCCGGACCGCGCATACCGATGCCGCCACCTTGACGCTCAAGGTGAGTCCAGCCGCGAACCAG
The DNA here is from genome assembly GCF_019891455.1 of Pseudomonas sp. P867. Classification (NCBI taxonomy): domain Bacteria; kingdom Pseudomonadati; phylum Pseudomonadota; class Gammaproteobacteria; order Pseudomonadales; family Pseudomonadaceae; genus Pseudomonas; species Pseudomonas sp. P867. The sequence continues at coordinate 11,095 of NZ_JAFLXB010000004.1, forward strand.
GCGGGTGCTCATGTGATCAAGCTGGGCCAGTTCGACCTGGAGCTTGCCTTCATGGGTACGGGCGCGCTGGGCGAAAATATCGAGAATCAGGCCGGTACGGTCGATCACGCGACACTCGAAAACACGTTCGAGGTTACGTTCCTGACTGGGCGTGAGGGTGTGATTGAAGATCACCAGATCGGCTTCTTCAGCGTGAACCAGGTCGCGCAGTTCCTCGACCTTGCCGCTGCCGATCAGGTATTTGGCGGTTGGCCGATGACGCGGCACGTTAAAAAACGCAACGGTCTCGGCGCCGGCCGAATTTGCCAACTCCTGAAACTCCTGCGGATCTTCGCGCGCCTCAGGGTCCTGTCCATCCAAGTGAACGAGGATTACTCGCTCACCACCACCGTGGCGCTCAAAGAACAAAGGAGACTCCTATCAGGCGTTACCTGGCTCAGCGTCACCCTGTTCATCACCTGCTGCGCTAGGCAGACGGATTGGACGAACTGGAACGACTGTCGAGATAGCGTGTTTGTAGACCATCTGGCTGACGGTGTTTTTCAGCAGGATCACGAACTGGTCGAACGACTCGATCGTGCCTTGCAACTTGATACCGTTGACCAGATAGATGGAAACCCCAACTTTCTCTTTACGTAAAGTATTCAAGTAAGGGTCTTGTAGCGAATGCCCTTTTGACATGTGCCGCACTCCTTTAAGGATCAATAATAAAAAATCGGAAAATAGATAGCTTATGGCCGTCACACCCCCAAGGATAGACGGCAATTGCAAGGACTCAGCTCAATATGGAGACCGTTCCCAAGTATTTCAAGGCGCGTGACAGATTGTCGCTGTCCAGGCTGTCCAACCAGTGCAAATCGCTCCAGCTGCGCAGCCAGGTGAACTGGCGCTTCGCCAATTGGCGCGTGGCGATGATGCCGCGCTCCTGCATTTCGGCTGACGTCAGCTTGCCATCCAGATGATCCCAGACTTGGCGGTAGCCTACAGCACGTATCGAAGGCAGCCCGGCATGCAGGTCACCTCTTGAACGCAGTGCTACGACCTCGTCCACAAACCCCTGTTCCAACATAATTGTGAATCTTTGTGCAATTCGTTCATGCAGCACCTGGCGATTTGCCGGAGCGATGGCCAGATTCGCCACAGTATAGGGCAATTGTGACTGTCCAGATGCGCCTGCATCAGCACTTTGCGCACTTTGTTTCAGCCGATGTTCAGTCATGGTCTGGCCGCTGACACGCCAAACTTCCAGGGCACGGGTAAGGCGCTGGGGATCATTGGGGTGGATGCGCGCTGCGGACACGGGGTCCACCGCTGCCAACTGGTCGTGCAGGGCTTGCCAGCCAAGGCGTACAGCCTCTTCTTCGAGTTCGGCGCGCACCTGGGCATCGGCAGGCGGCATATCGGCCAGCCCCTCCTGCAATGCCTTGTAGTAGAGCATGGTGCCACCCACCAGCAGCGGGATATTACCGCGCGCGGTGATCTCGGCCATGGCCGCCAGGGCATCGGTGCGAAAATCCGCAGCCGAATAGCTCTGCGCCGGGTCGATGATGTCGATCAATTTATGCGGATATTGGGCCAATAGCGCTTTGGACGGCTTGGCCGTGCCGATATCCATGTCCCGGTAAACCAGGGCAGAGTCGACACTGATCAACTCGCAGGGCAGCACCTTGGTCAGCTCGATGGCCAGGTCGGTCTTGCCGGCGGCCGTGGGGCCCATCAGGAAGATCGCGGGGGGCAAGGCGCTCATCAACGGCCGCGCAAGAACAGTTTGTCCAGATCGTCCAGGCCCATTTGGGTCCAGGTCGGTCGGCCATGGTTGCATTGGCCGCTGCGCTCGGTGTTTTCCATGTCACGCAGCAGGCCGTTCATTTCCGGCAGGGCCAGGCGGCGATTGGCGCGGATGGCGCCGTGGCAGGCCATGGTGCCGAGCAATTCGTTGATATGCGCCTGGATACGGTCACTGGTGCCGTATTCCATCAGGTCTGCCAGCACGTCGGCCACCAGGCGGTTGGCTTCGGCCTGCTTGAGCAGCGCGGGAATCTGACGGATCGCCAGGGTTTCCGGGCCCAGGCGTTGTAGCTCAAAACCCAGCTTCTGGAACACGCTGTGGTGTTCTTCGGCGCAATCGGCCTCGCGCTGGCTCACGGCCAGGGACTCCGGCACCAGCAGCGGCTGACCGCTGAGGCCTTCGCTGGCCATGGCGATCTTCAGGCGCTCGTACATGATCCGTTCGTGGGCGGCATGCATGTCCACCAGCACCAGGCCATGGGCGTTTTCCGCAAGGATGTAGATGCCCTTGAGCTGCGCCAGGGCATAGCCCAGCGGTGGGATATCACCGCCGCCTTCCGGCAACGAGGGAGCAGCACCCGGCTCGGCACCCGGCAGCGGCGCGAAAAACTCCCGGTAAGCCGCCTGGGCCTCGGCCACCGGCACCGTCGATTGCGGGCGCGGTGTGTATTGGTACTGATAACCCGCACCGGCACCCGAGTTTGGCGCCGTGTAGGCTGGCTGCGACGGCGTCGATTGCAGCAGGTTGGCCGCCAGGCTCATTTCACCTTGCGGACCGAACTCACCGGCCTCAGGACCGCTCGGGCGCACCACCGCCGTGACAATCGGCGCTGACAGTTGATCATCCGGGCGCACATCGCCCAAGGCGCGGTGCAGCGTGCCATACAGGAAGTCATGCACCATGCGCCCGTCCCGGAAGCGTACTTCGTGCTTGGTCGGGTGCACGTTGACGTCGACCACCGACGGGTCGACCTCGAAGAACAGCACAAACGTGGGGTGCCGGCCGTTGAACAGCACGTCGCGATAAGCCTGGCGCACCGCGTGGGCTACCAGCTTGTCGCGAACCGCACGGCCATTCACAAAGAAGTACTGCAAGTCGGCCTGGCTACGGGAGAACGTCGGCAACCCCACCCAACCCCACAACCTCAGGCCATTGCGCTCGATTTCAATCGGCAGCGCCTGCTCCAGGAAACCGCTGCCGCACACGGCTGCCACACGTCGTGCGCGGGCGGCGTCGTCGTTGGCTTCGTGCAGACTGAGGATGGTCTTGCCGTTGTGGCGCAGGTGAAACGCCACATCGAAACGGGCCAGGGCCAGGCGCTTGATGACTTCTTGCAGGTGATCGAATTCGGTTTTCTCGGCCTTGAGGAATTTGCGCCGCGCCGGGGTGTTGAAGAACAGGTCGCGCACCTCCACCGAAGTGCCCACCGGGTGTGCAGCCGGCTGGACCCGAGGCGCCATGTCGCGGCCTTCGGTTTCCACTTGCCAGGCTTGCTCGGCGTCGCGGGTGCGGGAGGTCAGGGTCAGGCGCGCCACGGAACTGATGGAGGCCAGGGCTTCACCGCGAAAACCCAGGCTCATGACCCGCTCAAGGTCTTCCAGATCACGGATCTTGCTGGTGGCGTGACGGGCCAGAGCCAGCGGCAGATCATCGGAGGAGATGCCGCTGCCGTCATCACGTACCCGCAGCAACTTGACGCCGCCCTGCTCCACGTCGACATCGATGCGCCTGGCACCAGAGTCGATGCTGTTTTCCAGCAGCTCCTTGATCACCGACGCAGGGCGCTCGACGACCTCACCCGCAGCAATCTGGTTAGCCAGGCGCGGGCTGAGCAATTCGATGCGCGAGCCGCTGTTCAACAAGGATTCGCTCATTACTGTGCCGCCAATTCAGTGCCGGGAATGGTCAACACCTGGCCGATCTTCAACTCATCGGTTTTCAGGTTATTGGCGCTGCGCAGGGCCGCAGGCGTGACCTGGAAACGTACCGCCAGCATGGCAACGGTGTCGCCGGGCTGCACACGATGGTCACGCGGGCCCTGGGCGATTTTGCCGGAATCGCGTAGCCAGGCGATATAAGTGCCCGGTGGTGGGTTCTGCTGGAAGAACTGCCGCACGCCCGCACTGATGGAGCGCGCCAGCGCTTGCTGGTGGCTGGCGCTGGCCAGCTTGGAGGCCTCGTTGGCGTTGGAGATAAACCCGGTTTCCACCAGGATCGACGGGATGTCCGGCGACTTCAACACCATGAACCCGGCTTGTTCCACCCGCTGTTTATGCAGCGACGTCACACGACCGATATTGCTCAGGACTTTCTGGCCAACGTTAAGGCTGGAGGTCAGCGAGGCGGTCATCGACAGGTCGAGCAGCACACCGGCGAGCATCTTGTCCTTGTCATCGAGGGACACGTTGCCGGCCCCGCCGATCAAGTCGGAGCGGTTTTCACTGTCGGCCAGCCAGCGGGCGGTCTCGGACGTGGCACCGCGATCCGACAGGGCAAATACCGAGGCACCAAATGCAGCAGTTGAAGGCGCGGCGTCGGCGTGAATGGACACGAACAGGTCTGCACCCTTCTTGCGCGCAATTTCGGTACGGCCACGCAACGGAATGAAGTAGTCACCGGTGCGGGTCAGCTCGGCGCGGTAGCCTTTCATGCCGTTGACCTGGCGTTGCAGCTCGCGAGCGATGGCCAGTACCACGTCTTTCTCATGCTGGCCGCGTGAGCCGGAAGCCCCCGGATCTTCGCCACCGTGGCCGGCGTCGATCACCACGATAATGTCGCGCTTGCCTGCCGGCGCGGGCGGCGGCGGTGGCAATTTGACCTGGGGTTGCGACGGGTTGACCGGCACCGCAGGCACGGTAGCCACGCTTGGCGTCGGCGCAGGCGGTGGTGCCGCGTCGGCGGGGTTGTCGAACAGGTCGACCACCAGTCGGTTACCGTATTGGGCGTTGGGCGCCAGGGAGAAGCTCTTTGGCGTCACGGCCTTTTTCAGGTCGATGACCACGCGCAAGTCGGACGGAGTACGCTGGGCCGAGCGCATGGCGGTAATCGGGGTATTGGCGGTAGACACCTTCAGCGGCGCGGCCAGGCTCGCACCGTTGATGTCGATCACCAGGCGATCAGGCGCCGTCAGGGTAAAGACGCTGTGCTGGACCGGGCCAGACAGGTCGAACACCAGTCGCGTGTTATCCGGCGCTCGCCACAGGCGAACGCTCTTTACCTGTGAAGCAGCCAGAGCATTGACAGTCATTGCCGCAAGCAACACCCCCACGACAGCAACCAACGCGCGAAAGCGCATACCTAACCCCACCAATTTTATTTGAATTCCAATGCCAGAGCGGTGCACCACGCTTCAGCGCGCACGCTCTGGGGCAACAACTTCAGCTGACGTCCGTGCTCATGCGGCGTAATGGTAATGGTCATGTCTGGCTTTGGCAAAAAGCCTGTGCCTTTCTCTGGCCATTCGATCAGGCACAGCGCATCTTCATCGAAGTAATCACGGATGCCCATGTACTCCAGTTCCTCTGGATCTACCAGGCGATAAAGATCGAAGTGGAAAGCACGCACGTCGCCGATCTCGTAGGGCTCGACCAACGTAAAGGTCGGGCTTTTTACCGCGCCGGTATGGCCCAGGCCGCGAATAATCCCACGGGACAATGTGGTTTTGCCTGCGCCGAGATCGCCTTCGAGAAAGATCAACCCTGCCCCTTGCGTGACCTGCGAAAGACGCTGCCCCAACGCGACCATGGCCTCTTCATCTGCCAGGAAAAGAATTACTTCAGGCACGGCGACTGCTCCTCCAGCAATTGACGAATGGCAGGGATCAGGTCGCTGGCAGCCAGCCCCCGACCAAAACTGCCCTGGCGGTCGCCAGCGGTAGCGTGCAACCACACGGCCAGGCAGCTTGCCTCGTACGCGGGCATACCCTGAGCCAATAGCGCGCCGACCAGACCAGCCAAGACATCCCCAAGCCCCGCCGTCGCCATCGCCGGGTGGCCTTGATCACAACGGGCAAGCCGTCCATCCGGGCTGGCAATCAAACTGCCAGCACCCTTGAGGATAGCCACTGCATTGAATTTTTGGCTCAACGCGCGCGCCACATTAAGGCGATCGGCCTGAACCTCGGCTGTCGATAGCCCCAACAAACGCGCAGCTTCGCCCGGATGAGGAGTAATCACACAGTTGGCCGGCAGCTCGACGCTGCCAGTGGCCAGTTGATTGAGCGCGTCGGCGTCCCACACCTGCGGCTGGCGGGCATTGGCCGCGACCGACAACAGGCTTTTGCCCCAAGCGGCATCGCCCAGGCCTGGGCCAATGACGATCACCGAGATTTTTTCCAGCAGGCCCATCAACTGGTTGGCCGAGCTCACGCCGACAGCCATGACTTCCGGCAGCCGGGCCAGAGCGGCTGGCACATGTTCCGGTCGAGTTGCCAGCGAGACCATGCCGGCGCCACCGCGCAGGGCACTTTCGGTGCTCAGCAGCGCCGCACCGCCAAAGCCACGGTCACCACCGATGACCAGCAGGTGGCCGAACTGGCCCTTATGGGCGTCCGGAGAACGCGCAGCCAGTTGCGGCAAATGGCCGGGCAACAACAGCTGAACGTCGGTAATTGGGTGTTTTGTCTGAGGCATGCGTCTTCAAGCTCCGATGTCTGGCAGAATTATACGCATCTAACCTGTGGTTTCCCGTGTCTCATGCCTGCTATTACCTCCGATCTGCCCGCCCTCGCCCAATCGATCAAAGACTGGGGCCGCGAGCTGGGCTTTCAACAAGTCGGCATCAGTGGCCTGGACCTGGCTGAGCATGAACAGCACCTGCAACGCTGGCTCGACGCGGGCTACCACGGCGAGATGGACTACATGGGCGCCCACGGCAGCAAACGCTCCCATCCCGAGGAACTGGTACCCGGCACCTTGCGCGTGGTGTCACTGCGCATGGACTACCTGCCCGGCGACACCCAGATGGCGCAACTGCTGGGCCAGCCGGAAAAAGCCTATATCTCGCGCTACGCCCTGGGCCGCGACTACCACAAGCTGATCCGCAAGCGCGTGCAACAGCTGGCCGACCGCATCCAGGCGCAGATCGGGCCGTTCGGCTTTCGCGCCTTTGTCGACAGCGCGCCGGTCCTGGAAAAAGCCATCGCCGAACAAGCCGGACTGGGCTGGATCGGTAAAAACACCCTTGTGCTCAACCGCAAGGCCGGCAGTTATTTCTTCTTGAGCGAACTGTTTGTCGATTTACCGTTGCCGGTGGACCCACCCCACACTACCGAGCACTGCGGCCGTTGCACGGCGTGCCTGGACATCTGCCCCACCAACGCCTTCGTCGGCCCTTACGTGCTGGATGCCCGGCGCTGCATTTCCTACCTGACCATCGAGCTAAAGAGCGCCATTCCCGAGGACCTGCGCCCACTGATCGGCAACCGCGTCTTTGGCTGCGATGACTGTCAGATCGTTTGTCCATGGAATCGTTTCGCTCGACCCACTGCCGAAAGCGATTTCAAGCCCAGGCACAACCTGGATAACGCCGAGTTAGCCGAACTATTTATGTGGGACGAGGATAAATTCCTCAGCAGCACCGAGGGCTCCCCCCTGCGCCGCGCCGGTTACGAGCGCTGGTTACGCAATCTGGCGGTGGGCCTGGGCAATGCGCCGTCAAGCATTCCGGTATTGGAAGCCTTGAAGGCGCGGCGGGACTACCCCTCAGAGCTGGTTCGCGAGCATGTGGAATGGGCGCTGAACCAGCACGCGGCCCGCTAGTGTACGTCGTCGTTGTAGACGAACTTGGGCATTTCCCAGTGAAAACGGATCGCCAGCAGGCGCAATAGAAAGCCGCTGAACAGCGTCAACAGAATCGCCTGTTCGCTCGGCAGTTCCAGATACAGGCACAGCAAGTAGAACCAGGCGGCCAGGAACGACACGCTGGCGTACAACTCGCGGCGGAAGATCAGCGGAATGTCGTTACAGAAGATATCCCGCAGGATGCCCCCGAATACGCCGGTGATGACCCCGCTGACGGACGCCACCAACATGCCGTGACCCATTTCCAGGGCGGTCATGCAGCCGATCAGGGTGAATGCCACCAACCCCAAGGCGTCCAGCGCCAAAAACAGTGAGCGCAGGCGGCGCATCAGCGGCGCGATAAAGATCGTCACCAGCGCCGCGACGGAGGTCAGCACCAGGTACTCCGGGTGCTTGACCCAGGTCAGCGGGTAGTGGCCGAGCAGCACATCGCGCACCGAACCACCGCCCAGGGCCGTCACGCAGGCGATGAGCACCACGCCAAACCAGTCCATGCCGCGCCGACCGGCGGACAAGGCGCCGGTCATGGCTTCGGCGGTGATGGCGATGAGGTAGAGCATCAACAGCATGATGGCGATCCTTGCAGGGAGGCCGGCAGTCTAATCATTTGCTGATGGCACCAAAAGGGGGCAAACGCTCTCCAACACTTGGATTTGCAAACCCATTCAAGTGTTGGAGGGGGCTTGCTCCCGATGAGGGAGTGTCAGTCAATGCATCTGGGGCTGACACAACGCCATCGGGAGCAAGCCCCCTCCCACATGTTCAGCAGTCGCCCGTTTTCAAGCCTTGATGAAATGCTTGCGGTAATGCTGCAACTCGGCGATCGACTCACGAATATCATCCAGCGCCAGGTGCGTGCTGCCTTTATGGAAGCTGTCTTTGACTTCCGGCGCCCAACGCGCAGCCAGCTCTTTAAGCGTCGATACGTCCAGGTTGCGATAGTGGAAGTAGCTCTCCAGCGCCTTCATATGCGTATAAAGGAAGCGACGGTCCTGGCAGATGCTGTTGCCGCAGATCGGCGACTTGCCCTTGGGCACCCATTTTTCCAGGAATGCGATGGTTTCGGCTTCGGCTTCGGCCATGCTGATGCGGCTGTCGCGCACACGCTGGGTCAGCCCGGAGTTACCGTGGGTGCGGGTGTTCCACTCATCCATGGTGGCGAGCACGGCGTCGCTGTGGTGGATGGCGATCACCGGACCTTCGGCCAAGGTGTTGAGGTTGCTGTCGGTAACAATCGTCGCCATCTCGATGATGACGTCGCTGTCGGGGTTCAGACCGGTCATTTCCAGATCGATCCAAATCAGGTTCTGTGGGTTTTGCATGGCTTGATTCTCTTGGCACCTTGGCGTAGCTGCGCAGTTTAGCAGGCGGGGCCGTGCTAGACTCGCGACCGTTTTACCCAACTTTTGCATTATCGACACGGAACACCAATGGCCAAACGCCAGCTCAACCGTCGCCAAAACTGGCGCATCGAAAAGATTCAAGGTGAACGCGCAGCGCGTGCCGCCAAACGTGAATCCTCCGCCGTGGAAGCGCTCGAGGGCGGCGACCTGGGCCCCGAACAAACGGGCCTGGTGATCGCGCACTTTGGTGTGCAAGTCGAAGTCGAGGCGCTGGAAGGCGAACTCGCAGGCTCGGTGTCCCGTTGCCACCTGCGCGCCAACCTGCCTGCGCTGGTGACCGGCGACAAAGTCGTGTGGCGCGCCGGCAACCAGGGCATCGGCGTGATCGTCGCCCAGTTGCCGCGTAGCACCGAACTGCGTCGCCCCGACAGCCGTGGCCAGCTCAAGCCGGTGGCAGCCAACGTCGACATGATTGTGATCGTGTTCGCACCGTTGCCCGAGCCCCATGCCAACCTGATCGACCGCTACCTGGTCGCGGCCGAACACGCCGGCATCCGCCCGCTGTTGCTGTTGAACAAATTCGACCTGATCGACGAGCAAAACGCCCCGGCGCTCAATGCGTTGCTGGCGGTCTATCGCACCCTGGGCTACCCGGTGCTGGAAGTGTCGGCCCATCACGGCAACGGCATGGAACAGCTGCAACAGCAGCTGGACGGGCGCATCAGCGTGTTTGTCGGCCAGTCTGGCGTGGGCAAGTCATCGCTGGTCAACAGCCTGTTGCCGGAAGTCGATACCCGCGTGGGGCCACTGTCGGAACTGTCCGGCCAGGGCACTCACACCACCACTACCGCGCGGTTGTTCCACTTCCCCGGCGGCGGCGAGCTGATCGACTCCCCGGGCATCCGTGAATTCGGCTTGGGCCACGTCAGCCGCAGCGATGTGGAGGCGGGCTTTATCGAGTTCAACGACCTGATCGGCACCTGCCGCTTCCGCGACTGCAAACACGACCGCGAGCCGGGCTGTGCATTGCTCAAGGCCCTGGAAGATGGCCGCGTGCAACAGCAGCGGATGAACAGCTATCGGTCGATTATTGCGAGCTTGCCTGAGAGCAGTTATTGACGGTCAATTTCTTGATACACATAAACCACGGCGCTGAACGCCCTAGCCCATTGATTTAACAGGAGCGGGAATCAAGAATCCGGATCAACTGGGTGGCTCATACACACAAGCCAGCTTGTATTCAGATTTCCTGATGCCCATAATTGCTCCGTCACCAGCGAAAGCTGACAGGAGTCTGGATCCTTTTCGGGGTTGATCCAGCGGCGCAGAAGGGGCGAAGCAAGCTCCGCTGCGTGTCGAATGAAGCCGCCTTCGGGCGGCTCTGCTTTTTGTGGGGAATTAACATTGGCTCTCTACTATCACCCCAAACAAGGCGACGTGTTGCTGTGTGACTTCACACGAGGTTTTGTTGCACCGGAAATGCTGAAAATCCGCAAGGTTGTCCCACGCCTGTGCGCCGACGACATGCGAGGCGTAGTTAATGGTGTCAAAGCCTACCTGCCACTCTGACCGCCAATGAAAACGCCCCGAATGATTCGGGGCGTTTTGGTTTCTGCTGTAGAGAGATAAGTTACGAGGCCGGCGCAGGCACCGTAGGATCCTTCATCCCACCGTCATCAAACAGGTTCAGCTTCTGCCGCAACTCATGGGCCGGCAGTGGTTCCTGCTCAGGCGGCAGTGCGTTGGGGTCGGCCGGCACTTCGCCAGGGGCACCATCGCCCTGAGTCGGTACCGGTGGCGGTGGCTGGTCGCCTTCAATCGCACGCTGGGCTTTTTTGGTCAGCACCACGATATCGATACGGCGGTTGACCGGGTTGAACGGGTCTTTGGGATCAAATAACTGCGATGAGGCAAAGCCCACCACCCGTGCCACTTGTGGGTCCGGATAGCTGCCGGCCACCAGCGCACGGCGGGCGGCGTTGGCGCGGTTGGCCGAGAGTTCCCAGTTGCCGAAGTCGCCCTGGCCCGCGTAGGGCTTGGCGTCGGTATGGCCGCTGATGCTGATCTTGTTCGGTACCGCCTTGATGGTGTCGGCCATGGCCAGCAGGATGTCTTCAAAGTACGGCTTCAAGCGCGCACTGCCGGAATCGAACATCGGCCGGTTGGCGGCGTCCGTGATCTGGATGCGCAGCCCTTCGGGCGTGATCTCGAACGAAATCTGGTCCTTGAACTTCAGCAGTTGCGGGTTTTCTTCGACCTTGTTCTGCAATTCCTGCAGCAACAGCTCCAGGCGTTCCTGCTCGACCTGCTCGGCCATGGTTTCGACGGTATCGCGCTCAATCGGGATTTTTTCCTGGGGCGACTCAGTTTGCACTTCCGGGTTGATGGTGCGCTCTGGCGCCAGTTGCGGTGAACCGCCCAGATCGATGACAAATGGCGTACCGCTTTCCGAAAAGCCAATCGGGTCTTTGAAGTAACCGGCGATGGCGATCTTCTGTTCCGGTGTGGCGGTGGACATCAGCCACAGCACCAGGAAGAACGCCATCATCGCCGTGGCAAAGTCGGCAAACGCGATTTTCCAGGCACCACCATGGTGCCCCGCAGCGAAGCGCTTGACGCGCTTGATGATGATCGGCTGGTTGTTTTCCATGGCTTAGCGACCGCGAACCGCTTGTTCCAGCTCGGAGAAACTTGGGCGATGCTTGGGGTACAGCACCTTGCGCCCGAACTCCACGGCCAGCGATGGCGGCATCCCCGATGCCGAAGCCACCAGGCACGCCTTGATCGCTTCGTAGAGGTTGACCTCTTCCTTGGCATCGTGGGCCAGGGAAGTAGCGAGCGGGCCGAAGAAGCCATAGGCCGCGAGAATACCGAAGAAGGTACCCACCAGCGCCGCACCCACGTGCATGCCGATGGCCGCTTGATCGCCCTCGCCCAAGGACGCCATGGTCACCACGATACCCAGCACCGCCGCGACAATACCGAAACCGGGCATGCCATCGGCGATGCCGGTCACGGCATGGGAAGGATGCTCCAGCTCTTCCTTGAGGCTGAACAACTCCATGTCGAACAGGCCTTCCAGCTCGTGGGGAGCCATGTTGCCGGAGGACATGATGCGCAGGTAGTCACAGATATACGCGGTCATGCGCTCATCTTTGAGCACGGCCGGGTACTTGGCGAAAATCGGGCTGGCGGCGGCGTCTTCGATGTCGCCTTCGATCGCCATCATGCCTTCGCGGCGGCTCTTGTTGAGGATCTCGTAGATCAGCCCCAGCACTTCCAGATAGAAGGTGTGGGAAAAACGCGAACTGAACATGCCCAGCGATTTCTTGATCACGTGCATGGTCATGTAGCCGGGGTTGGCCTGCAAGAATGCGCCAAACGCGGCGCCGCCGATGATCAGCACTTCGAAAGGTTGGATCAATGCGGCGATTTTACCGTGGGAGAGGACGTACCCTCCGAGCACACTTGCGATGACGACAATGATGCCGATAATTTTAGCCATAGGAGATGGGTACTTGCGCCGTCGGGTTCATGGACATAGTGGGTGCAGCAGAAAACTCTTGTTCTACTTATCGGCAAAACTGCGCCAGACTATAGCCCGTTAAGGCGAAAAGCCAATTCGGCCCGTTCCGGGTGTGTTGAACACAAGTGATGATCGCGCCCCAATCATGGCAATCGAAACGACAGTCCCAACGAACCGCCCCACCACCCTCGCCGCTTGGATCAAGCGCCTGGACGACGTGCTGCTGCCCGTTCCCCAGGCCAACCATGAGCGCGTGTGCAAAGCCATCCGCGACAGTCGCAGTTCATTGCGAGATATTGCCGAGCTGATGCAAAACAGCCCGGCGCTGGTGCTGAGCGTGATGCGCGAGGCCAACAGCCAAGCCCATGGGAGCCTGGCCGAGCCCGCCGAAAACCTCGAAGTAGCGCTTAACCGTCTCGGCCTCAAACGTGCCGAGGAGTTGCTGGCACGCCTACCTTCGGTGCCGGCTGGAGAAATCCCAGCCGCATTGCGCCAACTGCTGCTGGTCAGCCAGCACGCGTCCCAGCAAGCCAACGGCTTGTTCGGCAGTCGCCTGGCGCGGCTATGGCAGGACATCCACTGGGGCAGCCTGCTGTTTCTGTCGCCACTGTGGCCGATGGCCGTCGCCTACCCCAAGCTTTTGGAGGAATGGGAGCTGCGGGTGATTCACAAGGGCCAGTCGGCGCGCCAGGTCGAGCAGGAACTGTTCGGTGTGCGCTTGCTGGACCTGTGCCTGGGCCTGACCGAAGCCTGGCACCTGCCGATCTGGGTTTCGCAGGGCTACAAGCTGCTGCTGGCCGAGCAACGCCTGCTGGTCAAGGCGCTGCACATTGCCCGCGAAGACGACGCCTTGCGCCACCAGCAATTGCTCGACGCCGACCCCAACCTGCGCCGCTGGCTGAACCAGCCAGCCAATACCGTGTTGCTGGCCAACGGCCTGGCGATGTCCGCCCAGGAATCCTGGACCTGCCCGCACACCGAACGCTGGCAATACCTCACCGCGCTATACCTGCAAGTGCCCTTGAGTGATGTGCAACAACAGGCGCACCAGCAGGCAGTCACGAGCGCCCGCACCACCTTGATGCCCGACCTCTGGCACCCGGCGCTGTCGCTGATCTGGCCGTGGCATGTGCAAAAAGTCCATCGCGGCTTGTTGCCCGCGCCGCCGCCCACGGCTGAAGCCCTGGCCGTATGGCGCACTCATTGCACCGAGTTGCTGGTCGAGCCGAGCCGCTTTGCCAACGCCATGCACCTGACCACCTGCGCCAAGCACGCCTTGGTTGCCAGTGGCATGCAGCGGGTGTTGTTGTTCATGGCCGATCGCGCCCTGAGCACCCTGCGCGTGCATCAGGCCGACGGTTTGCCCAGGGACGCCGCGCACCTGAGCCTGGATGTGGTCAACAGCACATTGCTGCAACGCCTTCTGGAAAAGTCCGCTCAGGTGCGTCTGACCCCCGACAACCATGCGCAGTTTTCCGCCCTGCTGCCGCCTATCCTGCGTCGCCTGTTTACGGGCGAGCACTTGCTGCTGCGTTCGCTGAGCTGCAATGGCCGCGTGGTGATGCTGGTAGTGGCGGACCAAGGCGGCGGACCATTCTCGGAAACCACCGTGCAGGCGTTCGGCAGAACCGCCCAATGCATCGAAAAAGCCCTGCACAGCTTTACCAACCGCAGCGCCTGATGCTTGCGCTACAATCAGCGGCCTTTATCACCAACATTTGTGCCCAGGAGACCTCACATGCCTGACTTCTCTGGCTTGCCGCTGGTGATCGAATCCAGTGACCTGCTCGCTCAACTGGATGCCGAGCACTTGATTCTGGTGGACCTCACCAGTGCCGCCCGCTACGCCGAAGGGCATATCCCCGGCGCGCATTTTGTTGACCCCAAGCGCACCCAACTGGGCCAGCCACCGGCACCCGGCTTGCTGCCGAGCAAGGCCGACCTGGAAAAACTGTTCGGCGAACTGGGCCACACCCCGGACGCGACCTACGTGGTCTATGACGACGAAGGCGGCGGCTGGGCCGGACGCTTTATCTGGATGCTCGACGTGATCGGTCACCAGAAATATCACTACCTCGACGGCGGCCTGCTGGCATGGCTGGAGGAAAAGTACCCACTCTCCATCGAAGTGCCCGCGCCGGCAGGCGGCCCCGTCAGCCTCACGTTGCACGATGGCCCCACGGCTACCCGTGAGTACCTGCAAAGCCGTCTCGGCGCGGCCGACCTGGGCGTCTGGGATGCCCGCGGCCCGCTGGAATATTCCGGCGAAAAAGTGCTCGCCGCCAAGGGGGGCCATATTCCCGGCGCGGTGAATTTCGAATGGACCGCCGGCATGGACAAGGCGCGCAACCTGCGCATCCGTCGCGACATGCCACAGGTCCTCGAAGAGCTCGGGCTGACCCGCGATAAAGAAATCATTACCCACTGCCAGACTCACCACCGCTCTGGCTTCACCTACCTGGTGGCCAAGGCGCTCGGTTATCCACGAGTCAAAGGCTATGCCGGTTCCTGGGGCGAATGGGGCAACCACCCCGACACCCCCGTTGAGATTTAAGGTTTAAGGACAGTTATGAAAAAGCAGTTGTTTATCCTCAGCCAGTACTTGCTGCCACACCACTTGCTCTCGCGCCTGGCCGGCTGCATTGCCGAGTGCCGCGTGCGCTGGTTCAAGAACGCCTTCACCGCCTGGTTCGCCAAGCGCTATCAAGTGGACATGTCCCAGGCCCTGGTTGAAGACCTGAGCGCCTATGAGCATTTCAACGCGTTCTTCACCCGCGCCTTGAAAGACGGCGCCCGCCCGCTCGACCAGACTCCCGGTGCCGTGCTGAGCCCGGCCGATGGCGCCGTCAGCCAGCTAGGCCCTATCGAACATGGCCGTGTGTTCCAGGCCAAGGGCCACAGCTTCAGCGTGCTGGAATTGCTCGGTGGCGACGCGGCGCTGGCTGCACCGTTCATGGGAGGCGATTTTGCGACTATTTACCTGTCACCCAAAGACTACCACCGGGTGCACATGCCACTGGCCGGCACCTTGCGTGAGATGGTCTATGTGCCAGGTCGGATTTTCTCGGTCAACCAGACCACCGCCGAAAACGTACCGGAGCTGTTTGCGCGCAACGAGCGGGTTGTATGCCTGTTTGACACCGAGCGCGGCCCGATGGCCGTGGTGTTGGTGGGTGCGATGATCGTCGCGTCGATTGAGACGGTGTGGGCCGGGTTGGTAACGCCGCCCAAGCGCGAGCTGAAAACCTTCCGCTACGACGAAGCCGCACGTGCGCCGATTCATTTGGAAAAAGGTGCGGAGCTGGGCCGTTTCAAGCTGGGCTCGACCGCCATCGTGCTGTTCGGGCCGGATCAGGTGAAGTGGGCTGAAGAACTGGCAGCGGGTACGCCAGTGCAGATGGGCCAGGGTATCGCATTGCCGAAAGCCTGATATTGCTGGTGACATCCTATGTGGGAGCCGGGCTTGCCCGCGATAGCGGAGTGTCAGTCAACACATCATTGACTGAACTGCCGCTATCGCGGGCAAGCCCGGCTCCCACATTTTTGACTGTATTTCTACAGTGAGATCGGCTTATAACTGACCGTCGCGGTCGCGCAAGCCCAGCAGATACAACACGCCATCGAGCCCCAGCGTTGAAATCGCCTGTTTGGCCGACTGCTTGACCAACGGCTTGGCGCGAAACGCCACACCCAATCCTGCAATCGCCAGCATCGGCAAGTCATTGGCGCCGTCGCCGACCGCAATGGTCTGCTCCAGACGCAAGCCTTCCTTGTGCGCCAATTCCTTGAGCAGGTCGGCCTTGCGCTGCGCATCGACAATCGGCTCGACGGCCACGCCGGTCACTTTGCCGTCCACCACTTCCAGCTCGTTGGCGAACACGTAGTCAATGCCCAACCTGGCCTGCAACTGCTTGGCGAAGTAGGTGAAGCCGCCCGACAGGATGGCGGTCTTGTAGCCCAGGCGCTTGAGTTCGGCGAACAGGGTTTCGGCGCCTTCCGTCAGGCGCAGGGATGCGCCGATGGAGTCCAGCACGCTCACGTCCAGGCCCTTGAGCAACGCCAGGCGCTCCTTGAAGCTGGCACGGAAATCCAGCTCACCGGCCATCGCCCGCTCGGTAATCTCGCTGACTTGCTCGCCGACTCCCGCTGCCTTGGCCAGTTCGTCGATGACTTCGGCTTCGATCAGGGTGGAGTCCATGTCGAACACCGCCAAACGACGGTTGCGACGGAACAGCGAATCTTCCTGGAAGGCGATATCGACATTCAACTCCTGGGCCACGCTCAGGAATTCGGCCCGCAGCGCTTGCGCGTCAGCCGGTTCACCGCGTACAGAAAACTCGATGCAGCCCTTGCCTTTGTCGGCCGGTGTGTCCAAGGGCATACGACCCGACAGACGGTCGATATGGTCGATATTCAACCCGTAGTGGGCCGTGATCGAGCTGACACGCTGCAATTGTTCAGCCGTTACCTTGCGAGTAAGCAACGTGACGATATGGCGTTTTTTGCCCTGGCCTTCCACCCAGTGCTGGTAATCAGCTTCGGACACGGGGGTGAAACGCACCTGTTGATCCAGCTTATAGGCCGTAAACAGGATGTCCTTGAGTACCGACGAAGCCTGTTCGGTGCTGGGGATCTCCACCAGAATGCCGAACGACAGGGTGTCGTGGATCACCGCCTGACCGATGTCGAGGATGTTCACACCACCCTGGGCCAGGACGCCGGTAATGGCCGCGGTGAGACCCGGTCGGTCTTCACCCGTGATGTTGATCAGGACAATTTCGCGCAAAGCGCACCCCCAGGCTGGAAAAAAACCGCATTCTACCCACTTTCAGTGACCATCGGGCACAGCCAGTGCTTTGCCGGTCATGGGCCTGTCGCTATACTGCGCGTCAACTTCACGGACCAAGAGCCGAGCGCAAGTGAACCGGCCCACGCCAGTAAAAACCGATAACTTCTTCCTGCTGATCTTCCGGGCACTGCGCCACCGCCGTGTACCGATCGCATTACGCATCGCCAGCCATAACGTGATCCTGGTCGCCTTGGCCCTGGTAATCTACGCCTGCGTGATGGGTTTGCAGTTCAAGCAGGCCATGCATGAGCAAGCCGACGCCCTGGGTGCGAGCCTGACGACCCAGACGGCCACCTCGGCGACTGAGTTGCTGGTGTCCAACGACATCCTCAGCCTCAACGTGCTGCTCAACAACCTGACCAAGAACCCGCTGGTAGCTCACGCCGCCATTTATAGCGTGGACAACCGGATCATGGCCGAAGCCGGGCAGCGCCCGAAGAACGGCTTGCTGGGTGAAGCCGAGGGCCTCTACCAGAGCAATATCACCTTTCAGGATGTGAAAGCCGGCCAACTGCGTATCAGCCTCGACATGCAGCAGTTCCAGCAGCCGATGACCATCAGCCTGCAAAGCATGGGTATCTTGAGCGCGATCCTGCTGGCCCTGGCCCTGGCCTTGAGCCTGCGTCTGGGGCGGCATATCTCCACACCGCTGATGCAACTGCGTATCTGGCTGCGGGATATCGACGAACACACCCCGGCCACTGATCGCCAGGATGAAATCGGCGACCTCGCGCGCCAGCTCCATACCAGCTTCGCTCCGGAGCCGAAAGCGCCTGAAATCGAACCGGAACCCGAATACGACGATACCGACGACTACAGCGATGAGCCTGAGTTTGAAGTACGCGACCTGCGCGACCCGGGCTTTGACGAAAGCGCTCCGGTGGCCGGCCTCAAGCCTGCACCGCGCCATGTGGTCAAGGCCGAGGAAGACGAACTCGACGAGGAAGACCCCTTCGCCGACCTGCGCGATACCTCGGCCGTGGCCCCGGCCGCTGCGACAAAACCCGTTGCGGTGGTCAGAAACACCGAGCCGCAGCACAGTGCAGTACTCGCCGTGCAACTGGGCTCCCAGGAGCAGCTGCGCCGCCTGCCTCGTGCCCGGCTGACCGAACTGCTCGAACGCTACCGTGATTGTCTCGACCAGGCCGCCTCGCTGTACCAGAGCGAGCTGCACACGCTGAACGATGGCAGCACCCTGATGCTGTTCCACAGCGAAGACAGCGGCGAAGACTACCTGACCAATGCAATCTGCTGCGGCGAATTGCTGCGCGCTCTGGGCCATGCCCTGCAGATCGAAGTGGCCGACAGCGGCATTACCCTGCAATTGCAGCTTGGCTTGACCGTGGGTGATGACCTGTTCGGCATGAGCCAGATCGACCTGCTGCTCACCGAAATCGCCCAGGATGCCCTGGCCCTGTCCCAACACAGCCGCAACCTGCTGCTGGTGGAACGCAAGATCAGTGAAGACACGCTGATCCGCCAACGCGCACGTATCCGTCCGATTGCCAGCCCTGAAGGGGCCAGTTGCGTAGAGCGGTTGATGGAACCGTACCCGTCGATGCTCGAACGCCAGCTGGCGCGGATGCATGAGACCCGCAAGCCCTGAACTACCTACTGTGGAGTGGGATCCCGCTCCCACAGTTGATCCTCAACATGACTCAAATCCTGCGCAAACAAAAAGGCCCGCTTATTCAGCGGGCCTTTTGTTTGGCTGCGATTCAGATCAGAACCTGAACACTTCCAGATCGGTACGAATCGGCGTAGCCATCGGCATCTTCGGCTTTTCCGGGGCTGCCGGTTTGGCCTGGGCTGGGGCCTGTTTACGCGGCTGCACCTCGGCAATCGGCGGCTGGTTCGCCAATGGCTTGAGCGCCACCGACAACTGCTGCGCCAAGTGCTGCAACAGCACACCCTGAGCCTGGACCTGAGAAGCGGTGGTGCCGGTATGTTCTTCCTGCAGGTGCACGATGCGGTTATCCCGTACTTGCCCGCGACGGTCGATCAGGCGCCACTGTGCATCCAGAATCGCCGGTTGCGATTTGCCGGAGTCGAGCCGCGTAATCGTCAGCAGCACCTGCACATCCGGAGTGAATCCCGATGGCCCTGGTGCCAGGACCACACGCTGGCTATCCAACTGCCCTGCAACCTGACGCAACATCAGTTGATTGATATCGGACGACAAGCTGCCCGCCCAACGACCATCAGTGGAACCTTGCAGGCTGCCGTCGTTCTGACGTTGCAGCAGGGTTTCGCGTTGCAGGTAATCGGCAACGACTACCGGACCGAGCAATACCGCCATGCCAGCCGTTTGGGCTGGCTGAGCCGGGCTACCGCTGTCCAGCTGGTACAGCGACACCGGTTGGTGCGTGCTGCAACCCGCCAGCCCCAAAAGGCCAGCGAGCATCAAAAATAGAGGAAGGCGTGGAGCAGTCATCATCCCATCCAAGTGGCTGCCACAAGGCGAACCACAATGTAATACTAAAAATAACCTGAACACGCTCGGCCACGCCGGCGCTGGAAAGGCCATATCATCCGTGAATATGCGCCATGACTCCAGCGCGAAAGCATCGATCTACAGGTTAAATCGTAGATCGAGTGCTCTAGTACGCCTTAAACCGGCGTTTCTACCAACAAGGCATCCACTCGCTGGAAACCTCTAGGCAGTTTGTTACCGCGTCGACCACGCTCGCCCTTGTAGTGTTCAAGGTCGTCTGGGCGCAATGACAACGTGCGCTTGCCGGCCTGGAGCACCAGGGTAGAGCCTTCCGGGACCACGGCGATGTCTGTTACGTACTCTTCGCGACTGGCCACCCGGTCACCGGGGATCCCGATAATCTTGTTGCCCTTGCCTTTGCCCAGTTGCGGCAAATCGCTGATCTTGAACACCAGCAAACGCCCTTCGGTGGTCACCGAAGCCAACCAGTTGCTTTCACGATCATCCACCGGCCTTGGCAGGATCACCTTGGCGTTGTTCGGCAGGCTCAACAGCGCCTTGCCCGCCTTGTTCTTGGCTTGCAGGTCTTCACCCTTGACCACGAAACCGTAACCGGCGTCGGAGGCGATGACGTACAGCGAATCATCGTCCGGCAGCAGCACGCACTCGAAATTCGCCCCAGGTGGCGGCGTGAGGCGTCCGGTCAACGGCTCGCCCTGCCCCCGTGCGGACGGCAGGGTATGGGCCGGCACCGAATAACTGCGCCCGGTCGAGTCGATAAACACCGCGAACTGATTGGAGCGCCCGGCGGCGGCGGTCTTGAAGCCATCACCGGCTTTGTACGAAAGGCCGGTGGCGTCAATATCATGCCCTTTGGCGGAACGAACCCAACCCTTTTCCGACAAAACGACGGTAATTTTCTCGTTAGGCAACAACTCGGTTTCTGTCAGAGCCTTGGCTTCAGCACGCTCGACGATCGGCGAACGACGGTCGTCGCCATAGGTTTCGGCGTCTTTGATCAGCTCACTGCGTACCAGCTTCTTGAGCTTGGCTTCGCTGCCCAGCAGCGCTTGCAGCTTGGCTTGTTCCTTGAGCAACGCGTCTTGCTCGTCACGCAGCTTCATTTCTTCCAGGCGTGCCAATTGGCGCAAGCGCGTATCGAGGATGTAGTCAGCCTGGATTTCGCTCAGCTCGAAACGCGCGATCAACTCGGCTTTCGGGTGCTCGGCGGTACGAATGATATGGATCACTTCATCCAGGTTGAGGTAGGCAATCAGCAAGCCGTCCAACAGATGCAGGCGGCGCTCGACCTTGTCGAGGCGAAACTGCAGGCGGCGGCGCACGGTCTGTACGCGAAATTCCAGCCACTCCACCAGCAGGTTGCGCAGGTTCTTCAACTGCGGCTTGCCGTCCAGACCGATGATATTGACGTTGACCCGGTAGCTCGACTCCAGGTCAGTGCTGGCGAACAGATGCTGCATCAGCACTTCATGATCGACCCGGCTGTTGGTCGGGATGATCACGATACGGCACGGGTTCTCGTGGTCGGACTCGTCACGCAGGTCGGCGACCTGTGGCAGTTTCGACGGTTTGGCCTGCATCAACGCGGCAATCTGCTCCAGCACCTTGGCACCGGACACCTGGTGCGGCAGCGCGGTGACAATAATGTCGCCGTCTTCGATATGGTAAACGGCGCGCATACGCACCGAGCCCTTACCGGTTTCGTACATCTTCAGCAGGTCGGCGCGCGGCGTGATGATTTCCGCTTCGGTCGGGTAATCCGGGCCCTGGATATGTTCACACAATTGCTCGACCGTGGCCTTGGGCTCGTCCAGCAGGCGCACGCAGGCAGTGGCGACTTCGCGCAGGTTATGCGGCGGCACGTCGGTGGCCATGCCAACGGCGATACCGGTGGTGCCATTGAGCAGGATATTCGGCAAACGCGCTGGCAATACCAGGGGTTCGTCGAGGGTGCCGTCAAAGTTCGGCCCCCAGTTCGCCGTGCCCTGGCCCAGCTCGCTGAGCAGCACTTCGGAATAACGCGACAGCCGCGCTTCGGTGTAACGCATGGCGGCGAAGGACTTGGGATCATCCGGCGCACCCCAGTTGCCCTGCCCGTCCACCAGCGTATAGCGATAGCTGAATGGCTGGGCCATCAGCACCATGGCTTCATAACACGCCGAATCGCCGTGGGGGTGGAACTTACCGAGTACGTCACCGACGGTACGCGCCGACTTCTTGTGCTTGGAATCAGCGTCCAGGCCCAGCTCACTCATGGCGTAGATAATGCGCCGTTGCACGGGCTTGAGGCCGTCGCCGATATGCGGCAGGGCACGGTCCATGATCACGTACATGGAGTAGTTGAGGTAGGCATTTTCGGTGAAGTCAGCCAGCGACCGGCGTTCTACGCCATCTAAGCTGTCTGCGAGGATGTCACTCATGCGGGCCTCATCATTGTTGGGTAACGCGCAGCGGAACTGCCGCTGCGCCGGGTCAATTGAAAAAACGGCTGGCTCATGGCTGGGCGCTCCAGCCACCGGCAGGGGCGGCGAAACGATAGACCACGGGGCGTTTTTCACCATCGGCGCGGGGGCCGAAATTGTTGTCTATACCGATCCATGCACCGTCGGCGTCCAACAGCAGGGCTTCGGCCAGGCCGTAAGGCTGTGGATAACGCCGCTGCGGCGTCAGGGTCTCTTCAGCAAACGACCAACACAGCTCAACCCTGGCCGTGACTGTGTCGCGTCGGCAAATCTGGAACGCATTGCGCTCCAGGGTAAACAGCTTGCCATTGAACAGCGCCAGGTCGGCAAAGTCATTGGACACTGCCTTGGCGTTGGTAAACTGCGCCGGTTGCACTTCCTGCCCGGCCTCGCTCAACAACACGCACCGGCCATCGCAATCCCATACGCTCTGCCCGCGCTTGATCGAGATCAGGCCGCGACGCTCACGCTCGGCGGCCAGCCAGATCTGGTTGCCTTCGGGGTTCACCGCCAGTCCCTCGAACAAGGCATTGAAGTGCAGCAACATGCCACTGGCCCGCGCCTCACGCACCATGCCCGGGGCGATTTTCAACCACTCGGGCGCGCCCGTCGCAGGTACCTGCAGCACTGCAGCATGGGCTTCGCTGACAATGTAGCGGTTACCTGCGGCATCACAGCTGATGCCCTCGAAATCCAGGTCACCACCGCGAATGAACGACGCGGCCTTGGTGCGTGAACGCAGCCCCCAGGGCAAACCCGACTCGGGCACGGGCGGCACGTCAATCTTCAGAGCTTTGGCGTTCCAGGTCGGTGCGCGGGTATCCAGGCGGTAGATCTGATCATCATCGCGGTCGGAAACCGTCCACAGTTCTGCGCCACACAACGCCAGGCCCGATAGGTTACCGCCGCGCATGCCGTCCACCGGGTGCTCGGATACCAGCTGCAGCTCTGCCACGCCGGCGGCAAACACGTGGGGAGTTGCCAGTGCGCTCAACATCAGCATCGCCAGGGCGAAGCCTGTGCGCATCAGCCCAGAACCTCGGCCAGGTTGCCCTTGGATTCCAGCCAGGCTTTGCGATCTGGCGCACGCTTCTTCGCCAGCAGCATGTCCATCATTTCCGAGGTGCCGGCGAAGTCTTCCAGGGTCAGTTGCACCAGGCGCCGGGTATTGGGGTCCATGGTGGTTTCGCGCAACTGCGGCGGGTTCATTTCACCCAGGCCCTTGAATCGCGTGACCTGTGGCTTGCCGCGTTTTTTCTCGGCCACCAGCCGATCAAGGATGCCATCGCGCTCGGCTTCGTCCAGGGCGTAGAAAATCTCCTTGCCCAAATCGATGCGGTACAGCGGCGGCATGGCGACGTAGACGTGACCGGCATCCACCAATGGGCGGAAATGCTGCACGAACAAGGCGCACAACAACGTAGCAATGTGCAGGCCGTCGGAGTCGGCGTCGGCGAGGATGCAGATCTTGCCGTAGCGCAGCTGGCTCATGTCCGCCGCGCCAGGGTCGACACCGATAGCGACAGCGATATTGTGCACTTCCTGGCTGGCGAGCACTTCGCTGCCGTCGACTTCCCAGGTGTTGAGGATCTTGCCGCGCAACGGCAGGATCGCCTGGAACTCTTTGTCCCGCGCTTGTTTGGCGGAACCGCCGGCAGAGTCACCTTCCACCAGGAACAGCTCGGAACGCATCGGGTCCTGCCCGGCGCAGTCGGCCAGTTTGCCGGGCAATGCCGGGCCCTGGGTGATGCGCTTGCGCTCGACTTTCTTGCTGGCCTTCAGGCGACGACCGGCGTTGTTGATCGCCAGCTCCGCCAGGGCCAGGCCCAGTTCCGGGTGCTCGTTGAGCCACAGGCTGAAGGCATCCTTGACCACACCGGAGACAAATGCCGCCGCCTCACGGGACGACAGGCGCTCTTTGGTCTGGCCGGAGAATTGCGGCTCCTGCATCTTCATCGACAGCACGAACGCGATGCGCTCCCACACGTCTTCCGGCGCCAGCTTCACGCCGCGCGGCAACAGGCTGCGGTATTCGCAGAATTCGCGCATGGCATCCAGCAAGCCCTGGCGCAAACCGTTGACATGGGTGCCGCCCTGGGCGGTGGGGATCAGGTTGACGTAGCTTTCCTGCACACTGTCGCCACCTTCGGGCAACCACAGCAACGCCCAGTCGACGGCTTCCTTATTACCCGCCAGGCTGCCGCAGAACGGCTCGTTGGGCAGGCGTTCGAAGTCGCTGACGGAGTCTTCCAGGTAGGAGCGCAGGCCATCTTCGTAATGCCATTCGACCTTCTCGCCGGTGCCTTTGTCTTCAAAGCTGACCAGCAGGCCGGGGCACAATACGGCCTTGGCCTTGAGCACATGCTTGAGCCGGCTGATGGAGAATTTCGGCGAATCGAAGTATTTCGGGTCCGGGGCGAAGTACACGCTGGTACCGGTGTTGCGCTTGCCAACGGTGCCAACCACTTCCAGGTCGGTGGCTTTATAGCCATCGGCGAAGGTCATCTGGTACTCGTTACCGTCGCGCTTGACCTTGACCCGCACTTGCGTCGACAGGGCGTTGACCACCGAAATACCCACGCCGTGCAAACCACCGGAGAACTGGTAGTTCTTGTTGGAGAACTTGCCGCCGGCGTGCAGTTTGGTGAGGATCAGCTCGACGCCCGACACGCCCTCTTCCGGGTGAATGTCCACCGGCATGCCGCGACCATCGTCGGACACTTCAAGGGAGTGATCGGCATGGAGGATGACTTGTACCGACTTCGCGTGCCCGGCCAAGGCTTCGTCGACGCTGTTGTCGATGACTTCCTGGGCAAGGTGGTTCGGCCGGCTGGTATCGGTGTACATGCCGGGGCGTTTGCGCACCGGGTCGAGGCCCGAGAGGACTTCGATGGCGTCGGCGTTATAAGAGCTAGCGCTGGGAGTGGCCATGGGGTCTCGTCGTGAGTCGTTCGATTAAAAAGTGACCTGCGATTTTTTACAGTGACGAAAAATCGAAGGATTGATACTGATCTGCGCCAATGCCGGCAAAACTCAACAAGGCCGGCAGTTGCTCGGCGAACCCTTGGTAACCATGATCGCCACCGGCCTGGATGCGCAAGGCACAGGCTCGGTAATACGCTTGGGCGAGGCGATAATCCAGGGTTTCGTCCCCGGTCTGCAACCACACCTGATACCGCCCTGCATCCTGCGGCGCCGGTACTTCCAGCTCGGCCAGCGCTGCGACGTGATCATGGGTCAACTCCCAGGTCTCATCGGTGTAGAGGTTCTTCTGGGTGCCCAGGTAACCGTCGAACATCCGATGGGGGCTGACCGCCGGGTTGACCAGCAGCGCCTTCAGGCCATGGCGTTCGGCAAGATGGGTTGCATAGTAGCCGCCGAGTGAGCTGCCGACCAGCAGCGGCCGCCCCAGTTGGTCAATGGCCTGCTCCAATTGCAGAATCGCCTGACGCGGGTGGTGATGCAGGGCCGGCACACGCAAACGGTCGGACAGGCCAAGCTTGCCCATTACGGTGATCAACTGGCTGGCCTTGTTGGAGGCTGGCGCACTGTTGAAGCCGTGGATATACAGGATCGAAGCGGACATGCCGGGCTCTCCGTGCTTGGGCCAAAGAGGCGCAGTTTACAGGGATCGGAGTGAGGTGTGAGCACCCGATCTTCCAGACACCGCAGAACCCATGTGGGAGGGGG
The DNA here is from genome assembly GCF_019891455.1 of Pseudomonas sp. P867. Taxonomy (NCBI): domain Bacteria; kingdom Pseudomonadati; phylum Pseudomonadota; class Gammaproteobacteria; order Pseudomonadales; family Pseudomonadaceae; genus Pseudomonas; species Pseudomonas sp. P867. The sequence continues at coordinate 37,010 of NZ_JAFLXB010000004.1, forward strand.
CTTGCTCCCTCCCACATTTGATCAGTGTTTGCAGGTCTTAATAGCCGTTGCTGCCGTAGTCGACGGTAAACGCGAAGTCCCGAAGCCGCTCTACCCCCGTCTCCAACCGCCCGTCGGCATACAGGCGCAGCCAGCGATACCCCGGCGCTTGCTCGCTGACCTGGAAATCCTCGCTGCCCGGCGCGAACTGGATGCAGGTAGACGGTGAGGCCAGCAACCGCACGCCGTTGCGCTCGCGGTCGATTTCCTGATGCACATGCCCCCAGAGCAGCGCCTTGACCTGCGGGAAGCGGTCAAGCACGGCAAACAGCGCCTCGGGATTGCGCAGGCCGATCGGCTCCATCCACGCACAGCCGATGGACACTGGATGATGGTGCAAGCACACAAGATGATGGCGGCTGGGCGCCTCGCTCAGGGCCTGGGCAAGCAATTGCAGTTGCGAATCCTGCAGGTAACCGGGCACCGAACCCGGTACCGCGGAGTCCAGCAGGGTTATGCGCCAGTTGCCCACGTCCACCACGGGCTCGAGCAAATCGCTTTGCACAGCGGCCTCGGCCATGACCTGCGGCTCGTCATGATTACCCGGGATCCAGCGCGCCGGCGCACCGATGGGCGCGGTCATGTTCCGAAATAGCTGGTACGACGCCAGTGTGCCGTCCTGGGACAAGTCGCCCGTCGCGAGCACCAGGTCAATACGCGGCTGTTGCTCGTGCACCAAGTCGATCACGCTTTGCAAGCTTGCACGGGTGTTCATGCCCAGCAGCGTACCGCCCGCTTCGGCAAACAGATGGCTGTCGGACAATTGCACCAACAACGCAGCATCAGGGTTCATGGTCGGTACGCGAGGCAAGGCGCTCTCCCTGGCAATCACAGGCATGGATAATTTGACGATTATGCTAGGGCAGGACTCAAAGAGGAAACCTGAGAAACAGGCTCAATTCACATCTAGCGCACCACTTCGAACTCATGGCCCAGGGCCAGGCAGTGGCTCAGCCATTCACCGAGGAACACATTGAGCTGTGCTTTCTCATCGGGTTGGTGCATGAACACATTCGGGTAAGGATAGATGCTGCGAAAGCGTCGCGCATGTTCGGCGCTGATCACTTCGGCCATACGCGCGTCGTGGTACACCTGCACTTCAAGTTGCGGCACCGGCAGCCAGGGCAGGCTGTGTTCCTGGCGTACGCGCAGGGTGGTGGTGTACGGGCAATTGACGATGACTTCCAGGGTCAGCACACCAAGCATCTGGTCGCCATGGGTCACGGCGATACGCCGCGCCTCAGGAGTGTGGCGCATGTCGGGAAGCAGGCGCATCAGCCGCGCATAATTGGCCTCGCAGGCGGCTTGCAGCCCGATCAGGTCAACTCGATAACGTTCCCGTGCCTTTACTGCCATAGCCCCCTCACTTCCGCGCGGTTAAGCGCAAGCCATTGCAGGGCGATGATGCTGGCTGCATTGGAAATTTTGCCGTCGCGCACCGCTTGCAGGGCGTCTTCGAATGCCCAGACGGTGACGCGGATATCTTCTGCCTCTTCTTCCAATCCATGGATGCCACCAGCACCCGTGCCGTCGCAACGGCCCAGGTACAGGTGGACAAATTCGGTACTGCCGCCGGGCGACGGGAAGTACTTGGTGATCGGCCACAGCGCGGAGAACGTCAACCCAGCTTCCTCCTCGGCCTCGCGGTGTGCAACCTCCTCCGGTTGCTCATCCTTGTCAATCAGGCCGGCGACCATCTCTACCAACCACGGGTTGCCGGCGCGGCCCATGGCGCCCACGCGGAACTGTTCGATCAGCACCACCTCGTCACGTTGCGGGTCGTAGGGCAGCACGCACACAGCGTCATGGCGAACGAAGACTTCGCGGCTGATCACGCGGCTCATGCCACCGTCGAATTTCTCGTGGCGCAGTTGCACGTGATCGAGCTTGTAGAAGCCCTGGTAGCTATTGTCGCGCTGAACGATCTCGATCTTGTTCGGCGTGGACTTCGCGGTGTCCGTCATGTGTTTCCTCTCTTTGACAAGGAGTGTGCTTGTGCAATTGGCGCCATCCTAACGCGCCGTTGCCCGTTGATGCAGCCCCTTTCCGGTTGCCGGGACCGGCGGCGGACGTCAAACTCTCCCCCATCAGTCTAGTGGCGAACTGACTGCCTTGTTGGCAGTCCAAGCGCTACTCTTTTCGCTTTCCATCGATTTACGAAGGACACACATGTCGCTTTTCAAAATCGCCTCCATGGCCTGTATTGCCTTGACCCTGGGTGCTTGCCAGAGCCTGTTCCAACCCGGCCAGCTCAAGCCGCTGGACGTCACGACCGACAAGTCGGAACAGATCAAGCCTGGCTGTGATAGCCCGGACTGCCCACTGGTGAACATCGATACCGTACACTTCCCCGCCGACCCGCAACTCGACAGCCTGGTGGAACAGCGCCTGCTGCAGATGACCCGCACTACGCCTGGCGCCAGTGTGCCTGCCACGCTCAATGCCTATCGAGACAAGTTCCTGCGCGAATCCGCGGACCGCCACAGCATGTATCTGCAAGCCAAGGTACGCGAGCAACATGACGCACTGGTGATCGTTGAAGTGTCCAGCTACCTCGACACCGGCGTCGCTCATGGTGAGCCGGGCCGTGGTTTCATCAACTATTCACGCCTGCTGCACAAGGAGTTGAGCCTGGCCGACATGTTGCTGCCGGGCCAGGAGCAGGCATTCTGGAACACCGCGAAAGTTGCGCATAACAGTTGGTTGATCAACACCAAGATGGACCGCGATCCGGAGTTCCTGAAGAACTGGCCATTCCAGAAAACCCCGAACGTGGCCTTGACCAGTGGTGGCGTAGTACTCAAGTACAACGTTGCCACCATCGCCCCTTACGCACAGGGGCTGATCGAAATTACCATCCCCTATACGCGCCTCACGGGTGTGATCAAGCCTGAACTGATGCCTGCACGCCACTAACCCGGCCCAGAATCAACTGCAACAGCCCTGCCAGCAGCAATGCCGGCAGGGTCGCACCGACCACGCCGAACAGCGGCGCAAACACTGAGCCGATCAGCAGCAGGAAGTTCTGGTATTGCGCCAAGGGTGCAAAACAGGCAATCAAGGTACAGACCAGGCCAATGGCCAACGCCAGGTGCTCGACTTTCATACGCAACAGCATCCCACTGGACACCGCCGCCGAGTGAATATCGGCAAAGGCGTTTTCCGACTCATCGAGCAGAATCAACAGCAGCGGAATGCCGAGCCCGGCGCCCGCCAGTGCCAGCAGCCAAATCCCCCATTTGCGCAGGATTTGCCGTACAAACGTCAGCGGGCCACTGACCGCCCAAGGGTGTGATCTCTAAGGGGCACTTGTTGTTTGGGAGATCGCTATCGCGGGCAAGCCCGCTCCCACAGGGGACCGGCTGTGGACACAAAAATTGTCTACAACTCGATCAACTGTGGGAGCCGGGCTTGCCCGCGATGACGGCCGTGCAGGCACCGCCGACTCGGGATCAGACCTTCTTGTAGAGCTGACTGCCTTCGCGCTTGAACCGCTCCGCCTGCTCGGCCAACCCCTTGGCCACGTCCACATCCACCGCTTCAATACGCTGGTTGGCCGCATACTCACGCACTTCGTGAGTCACCTTCATCGAACAGAATTTCGGCCCGCACATGGAGCAGAAATGCGCCACCTTGGCCGACTCCTTCGGCAGCGTTTCGTCGTGAAACGCCCGTGCGGTGTCTGGGTCCAGGCCGAGATTGAACTGGTCTTCCCAACGGAATTCGAAGCGTGCCTTGCTCAAGGCGTTATCGCGAATCTGCGCACCCGGATGGCCCTTGGCAAGGTCTGCGGCGTGTGCGGCGATCTTGTAGGTGATGATCCCGGTCTTCACATCATCCTTGTTCGGCAAACCCAGGTGTTCCTTGGGCGTGACGTAGCAGAGCATGGCGCATCCGAACCAGCCGATCATCGCCGCGCCGATACCTGAAGTGATGTGATCGTAGCCCGGCGCGATGTCGGTGGTCAGCGGGCCGAGGGTGTAGAACGGCGCCTCGTCGCAGCACTCCAGTTGCTTGTCCATGTTCTCCTTGATCAACTGCATCGGCACATGGCCGGGGCCTTCGATCATGGTCTGCACGTCGTGCTTCCAGGCGATCTTGGTCAACTCGCCCAGGGTTTCCAGCTCGCCGAATTGCGCAGCGTCGTTGGCATCGGCCACCGAACCCGGGCGCAGGCCGTCCCCCAGGGAGAAGCTGACGTCATAGGCCTTCATGATTTCGCAGATTTCTTCGAAATGCGTGTAGGCGAAGTTTTCCTTGTGGTGGGCCAGGCACCACTTGGCCATGATCGCGCCGCCACGGCTGACAATGCCGGTCACGCGGTTGGCAGTCAGCGGTACGTAACGCAGCAACACGCCGGCGTGGATGGTGAAATAGTCCACACCCTGCTCGGCTTGCTCGATCAGGGTGTCGCGGAACAACTCCCAGGTCAGGTCCTCGGCCACGCCGTCGACTTTTTCCAGGGCCTGGTAGATCGGCACGGTGCCAATTGGTACGGGCGAGTTACGGATGATCCATTCGCGGGTTTCGTGAATATGTTTGCCGGTGGACAAGTCCATGATGTTGTCCGAACCCCAGCGGATACCCCAGGTCATTTTCGCCACTTCCTCTTCAATGGACGAACCCAAGGCGCTGTTGCCGATATTGCCGTTGATCTTCACCAGGAAGTTACGGCCGATGATCATCGGTTCCAGCTCGGTGTGGTTGATGTTGGCCGGGATAATTGCGCGGCCGCGGGCGATTTCTTCGCGCACGAATTCAGGCGTGATGATTTTCGGAATGCTGGCACCAAAGCTGTGCCCGGCATGTTGTTGCTTGAGCAGGCCGGCTGCACGGGCTTCTTCGAGCTTCATGTTTTCGCGGATGGCCACGTATTCCATCTCGGGCGTAATGATGCCTTTTCGTGCGTAGTGCATCTGGCTGACGTTGGCACCGGCCTTCGCCCGACGCGGGTTTTGCAGGTGGGCAAAGCGCAGGTAGGCCAGGTCCGGGTTATCCAGGCGTTCCTGGCCGTATTTGGAACTCAGGCAGGACAACCGCTCGGTATCGACCCGCTCTTCGATCCACGGCGAGCGCACATCAGCCAGGCCTTTGCGCACATCGATGATGACGTTGGGGTCGGTATAGGGGCCGGAGGTGTCGTAAACCACCACAGGGGCGTTGATTTCGCCGCCAAACTCGGTGGGGGTCACATCCAGGCTGATTTCCCGCATCGGTACGCGGATGTCGGGGCGCGAGCCCTGCACGTAGATTTTCTGCGAGCGGGTAAACGGCTGCACGGAGCCGGAGTCGACCTTGGCCGATTCACTCAGGTGCACAGTATTTTTTGGTTTTGTACTTTTTATCTCAGTGCTCATCACGGGCTCTCCAACTGATCCAGGCGGTGGATTTTTGTCGGAGCGAACCTGTGACGGACGGACGCACTGGAATCAGTGCTGTGCTTGGCGCACGAGGGCTGTTCGATTGTCGAACAACATCCCGGACGAAGCACAAGAGGACTCGCCGGGTGACGAGAAATCTTGTTCCCTACGCAGGCGCTAACCTGATCAGGTTCAACGGGATCCGGTATTTACCGATCTCAGCCTTCCAACAAGGCACCCCGACAAGAACGCGGCCAGTCTAGACCATGGCGTGGGCAAATTGCCAATAGCGGTGCATTCAGCGTGATGAATGGCGTGATCGTGGGATTGTTGTGCGCAGGTCCGACAACTACACTCGGGCACTGCTTCAAGGCTTGACGCCAGGAATGGCCAGCCTTAGCCTTGAGCGCTAAATTATTGCCGTAATATTTAAATTAGGGATCGCCTCATGCTGCGCAAACTTTCACTGGCTCTTGCCGTGTCTTGTGCGACCAACGGACTGGTCTGGGCAGCTGAAGCGCCCTTGTCCACCAACACCGATCTGGTCAGCGTTTATCAGGAAGCGGCGAGCAACAACGCCGACCTGGCCGCTGCCCGCGCTCAATATGGCGCGCAAAAAGAGGTGGTGCCCCAGGCGCGCGCAGGCTTGCTGCCGAACCTGTCGGCCGGCGCCGACAGTAACAATGTGCGCACCCAGATCGACCAGCCCGCCGCCACGGCCAACCGTGACGCCCACTCCTGGCGCGCTACCCTGAGCCAGCCGCTGTTCCGCGCCGATCGCTGGTTCCAGCTGCAAGCTGCCGAAGCCGTCAACGAGCAAGCCTCGCTGCAACTGTCGGCCAGTGAGCAGAACCTGATTTTGCAAAGTGCCGAGAGCTACTTCGCCGTGCTCCGTGCCCAGGACAACCTGGCGTCGACCAAGGCCGAAGAAAATGCCTTCAAGCGTCAGCTCGACCAGTCCAATGAGCGCTTCGATGTGGGCCTGTCGGACAAGACCGACGTGCTGCAATCCCAGGCCAGCTACGACACCGCCCGGGCCAACCGCATCGTGGCCCAGCGCCAGGTAGACGACGCTTTCGAAGCGCTGATTACCCTGACCAACCGCCAATACAACTCGATCCAGGGCATCGTCCATACGCTGCCGGTGCTGCCGCCGGCGCCGAACGACGCCAAGGCCTGGGTCGAAACCGCCGGGCGTCAGAACCTCAATCTGCTGGCCAGCAATTACGCCGTGACCGCCGCCGAAGAAACCCTCAGGCAGCGCAAGGCCGGCCACTTGCCGACACTCGATGCGGTCGCGCAATACGAAAAAGGCGACAACGACGCCCTGGGGTTCAGCAACCCGAATCAGTTGCCTATCCCGTACGGTGGCGATGTGTCGCAACGCACCATCGGCCTGCGTTTGAACATCCCGATCTACAGCGGCGGCCTCACCAGTTCGCAAGTGCGCGAATCCTATTCACGCCTCGACCAGTCCGAGCAACAGCGCGAGGGCCTGCGCCGCCAGGTGGTGGAAAACACCCGCAACCTGCACCGTGCAGTGAACACCGACGTGGAGCAGGTGCAGGCACGCCGCCAGTCGATCATTTCCAACCAGAGCGCGGTAGAAGCCACGGAAATCGGTTATCAGGTGGGCACGCGCAACATCGTCGATGTGCTGGACTCACAGCGCCAGTTGTATGCGTCAGTGCGTAACTACAACAACAGCCGCTACGACTACATCCTCGACAACCTGCGCTTGAAACAGGCCGCGGGCACCCTGAACCCAGGGGACCTGCAAGACCTGGCGCGCTACCTCAAGGCCGACTACAACCCGGACAAGGACTTCCTGCCGCCGGACCTGGCCAAGGCCGCTGCCGAACAGCTCAAGGCCCGCCCGGGCTATTAAGCTCACCGCATAACCAATGTGGGAGGGGGCTTGCTCCCGATAGCGCTGTGTCAGTCGCCCAATAGGTTGGCTGACCCACTGCCATCGGGAGCAAGCCCCCTCCCACATTTGATGGGCGCTGGGTCAGTGAGCGATCAATCTTTCCAAACCGTCCAAAAGGCGTTTTAACGCACCCTGGTTGGCCTGCATCACTTTCAACCCCGCCTGCGCCATCCTGCGCGCATCCTGCGGCAGTTCGAACAATTGGCGCACCGCTTCGGCCAAACCGTCTGCATCATCCACCTCTCGCAACGCCCCGGCGTCGCGCATCATCGTGCTGATTTCGAGGAAGTTGAACAGGTGCGGCCCCATGATCACAGGCTTACCCAAAGCCGCCGGCTCCAGCGGGTTGTGCCCGCCGGTCGGCACCAGGCTGCCGCCCACAAAGGCACTGTCGGCCAGGGCGTAGAGAAACAGCAGCTCACCCATGGTATCGCCGAGCAGCACCGAGGTTTGCTCGGTGACCGGCTCACCGCTGGAGCGACGCACCGTGGCAAACCCTTGTTGCACACTCAGCTCGAACATCGGGTCGAAGCGCTCCTGGTGACGCGGCACCAGAATCAGCAACGCGTTGGGATAGCTCGCCAGCAATTGGCGATGGGCAGCCAACACCACTTCGTCTTCACCTTCATGGGTACTGGCGGCGATCCACACTGGCCGGTCGCTGGCGCCCCACTGTTCACGCAGGTCAGCGGCGCGGGCCGTCAATTGGGGGTCGATGGTCAGGTCGAATTTGATCGAGCCAGTCACCTCCACCGTTTCAGGCCGTGCGCCCAGACTGCGAAAGCGCTCCGCCTCGGTTTGCGTCTGCACGGCGAACAGGCTCATTTGCGCCAGCATCGGCGCCGTCAGCTTGGCAAACCGGGCGTAGCCCTTTGCCGAACGCGCCGACAAACGTGCATTGGCCAGCGCGACCGGGATACCGCGTTGAGCGCAGGCATGGATATGGTTGGGCCATAGCTCGGTTTCCATGATCACCGCCAGCTTGGGCTGCACACGGTCGAGAAAACGCTTGGCGGCGCAAGGCAAGTCGTAGGGCAAGTAGCAATGCTGGATGCGCGGCTCATTGGCGAACAACGCCTGGATACGCTCGGAACCGGTAGGCGTCATGCAGGTGACAGTGATCGGCAGTTGCGGATACCGCGCCAGCAAAGCGCGAATCATCGGCGCGGCGGCAATGCTTTCGCCCACCGAAACGGCGTGCACCCAGATGCCGCCGGGGCGCATCACCGGCAAGCCATAGGAAAACCGTTCGCCCACACGCTTGGCATAGGCCGGTGCCTTGCGCGCGCGCAGCCATAAACGTAAGGCCACCAACGGCAGCGCCAGGTAAAACAGACAGCTGTAGAGAGTTCTATTCATGGCGGCGGAGTTTATCGGCTTTTTCAGTCGATCGCCTGCAAGCACTCGGCAAATCGTTTGGCCAGGAAGCGAGCGGCGGGCCCCAGATGCTCATCGCGCCTCCATACCAGTTCCACGACCAGCGCCGGCGGTGTCCATTCGCTGGCTAACTCGACCATCTGTTGTTGGTAGGTCGGGTATTGCACGATGTGCCGAGGCAGCCAGGCCCAGCCCAGGCCGCTCATCAGCCATTCGGCCAATACGTAGAAGCTGTCGGCTCGCCACACCAGAGGGCTGGCCGCTTCGCTGCCGGGATAGACGCTGGTCTGGGTCGACATCAGCAACTGCCGATGCTGGGCCAAATGCTGGCAAGTCACGTAAGTTTCCTTGGCCAGCGCATGATTCACCCCGCATACCGTGACCATTTCCACACTGCCCACTACCCGCCGCTCAAGGGCCTCCGGGATTTGGTCGTGATAGAACAACAACCCAAGGTCCGCCTGGCGCTCCACCAGCTTGCGCGCCACATCGCCCTGGGCGGCGCTGGACAGCTGCACTTCCAGGAGCGGGTACTGCACCGCCAGCGCCTCCAGGCTGTCGAGCACTGGCTGAAACAACATCGCCTCATCCTGGGCCAGCCGCAGGCAGGCTTCCTCGCCGCGGGTGAGGGACAGCGCCCGGCCGTTAAGCCGCTCGCATTGGCGCAGCACTTCACGTGCTTCTTCCAGCAACACGCTGCCGGCTTCGGTCAGGCGTGGCTGGCGGCCGCTACTACGTTCAAACAGGCTGACGCCCAGGTCCGCCTCCAGCAGGGCGATGCCATTGCTGACCGCCGATTGCGCCTTGCGTTGCCCGCGCGCTACGGCAGAGAACGAACGCTGCTCGGCAACGCTGACAAACAGGCGCATCTGTTCCAGATCCCACTGCACGCTCATGGTTGAACCTATCTTGAATTCGGATAGGTAATGACTTTACCGCATCTGTTGAACCTCTAGAATGCCGACCTTATCAAACCAGCTTCACCTTGAGGATTGCCCCATGAACGCCGCCTACTGCTACCTGGCCATTGCCATTTGCTCGGAAGTGATCGCCACCGTCTCCATGAAAGCGGTCAAAGGCTTGAGCACACCGATCCCGCTGCTGCTGATGATCGCGGGTTATGGCGTAGCGTTCTGGATGCTCACCCTGGTGGTGCGCACCGTGCCCGTGGGCGTGGCTTACGCGGTCTGGGCAGGGCTGGGGATTGTGATGGTCAGTGTCGCGGCGCTGTTCATCTACGGGCAGAAGCTGGATGTGCCGGCGATGCTGGGCATGGGCCTGATCGTGCTGGGCGTGGTGGTGATTCAGCTGTTCTCGAAAACCGCCGGGCACTGACCGTCACTCAACAGCCTGTATACTGCGCCTCTTGTCTTGAACACTGAGGTCGCCGATGCCATCCGTTATTTCCACCGACGTTCTGATTGTCGGCGCCGGGGTTGCCGGGCTCTGGCTCAATGCGCGCCTGCGCCGCCAGGGGTTTTCCACGGTACTGGTAGAAAGCGCCAGCCTGGGCGGCGGGCAAAGCGTGAAGTCCCAGGGGATCATTCACGGCGGTGCGAAATACGCCCTGCATGGCGCCCTCACCGGCGCCTCCGAAGCCATTGCCGACATGCCGCGGCGCTGGCGTGAAGCCCTTGCGGGTGACGGTGAGCTGGATCTGTCTGGTGTGCGCGTGTTGTCCCAAGCGCATTATTTGTGGTCCCCGGGCACCCTCGCCGGCAACCTCACCAGCTTTTTTGCCAGCAAGGCCGTGCGCGGCCGCGTTGATCAGGTCAAGGGCGAAGAGCTGCCTGCTGCCCTGCAAGACCGCCGCTTCAAGGGCAAGGTCTATCGTCTGGCAGAGTTGGTGGTGGACGTACCGAGCCTGATCGAACGCCTGGCGCAACTGGCGGGTGACGGCTTGCTCGCAGGCCAGCAAATCGAGCCGTTGCTGGACGGTAATACGCTGGTGGGCTTGAAGGTCGATGGCCGCGAGATCCGTGCCCAGCGCATCGTGCTGAGCGCCGGCGCCGGCACCGCTGACCTGCTCGCGGCCCTGGGCCTGAGCCAGCCGGCCATGCAAAAACGCCCGTTGCATATGATCATCGCCAAAGGCCCGAGCCTGAAGCCGCTGTATGCCCATTGCCTGGGCGGCGGTACCAAGCCACGCATCACCGTAACCACCCACCCGGCCGCCGATGGCAACTGGGTGTGGTACCTGGGCGGGGATATCGCCGAGGCCGATGGCGTGGCGCGTACGCCTGACGAACAAATTGCCACCGCCCAGAAAGAGCTGGCGCACCTGCTGCCCTGGATCGACATGAGCCAGACCCGGTGGGCGACCCTGCGGGTGGAGCGCGCCGAGCCGCTGCAATCGGGGCTGAGCCGGCCCGACAACGCCTTTCTGGCCGAAGACGGCCGCCTGCTGGTCGGTTGGCCGACCAAACTGGCCCTGGCACCGGACTTCGCCGACCGCGTCCTCCACGCTCTGGAGCGAGACGGCATTCGCCCCGGCGCCAGCACCCCACTGCCCGAACTGCCAAAACCGGCTATCGGCCAACCCGCCTGGGAGCAACTGTTGCCATGAGCCTGCCAACCCTGCACGACCTGCATCGCCCGTTGGGCAGCACCGGCCTGCTGGTGTCGCCATTGGGACTGGGCACCGTCAAGCTGGGCCGCGACCAGGGGGTCAAATACCCCAGCGGCTTTCAGATTCCCGGCGACGACGAGGCGCGAATGCTGCTGCGCCAGGCTCGCGAGCTGGGCATCAACCTGATCGACACCGCCCCCGCCTACGGCATGAGTGAGGAACGCCTGGGCCCGTTGCTGCGTGGCCAGCGCAACGAGTGGGTGATTGTCAGCAAGGTCGGCGAAGAGTTTGCCGATGGCGTGTCCCGTCACGACTTCAGCGCGGCCCATACGCGAATGTCGATCGAACGCAGCCTGAAACGCCTTGAAACGGATTTTATCGATTTGGTGCTGGTGCACTCCGACGGTAACGACTTGCACATCCTCAACGACTGCGAGGTTTACCAGACCCTGGCCCAACTGAAGAAGGACGGCAAGATCGGCGGTTTCGGCTTCTCCGGCAAAACCGTCGAAGGCGGCATAAAGGCCCTGGAACAGGGCGATTGCGCGATGGTCACCTACAACCTCAATGAACAGGCCGAGAAAGCCGTGATCGATTACGCGACCACCCATGGCAAGGGCATCCTGGTAAAAAAAGCCCTGGCCAGCGGTCACGTGTGCCTGGAGCCAGGAATGGATCCAATTCATGCCAGTTTCCAGCTGTTGTTTGCGCAAACGGGCGTCGCCAGTGCTATTGTCGGGACCATTAATCCGCTGCACCTGGCCCATAACGTGGCAACCGCTGCCCGAGTCATCCGTCAACTCTGATGCCGCCCACGCGGCCGACCCCGTCGCACAAAGGAGCCGACATGCCGCGTACGCTCATAAGAAAGAACCCCAGTAACTTCAAGACACTGCCGCTGCACGTAGAGGCCACCCCCGAAGGCCTGAGCTACCAGAGCGTCGGCATGCCGCTCAACTTTGCCCAGACCCTGCAACGGCGCAAGCCGGTGGAGGTGCCGGATGCCGAACGCTTCGCCCTGGAACTGGCGAACCTCGGCGTCTCGGTGCGCCTGACACTGCACTGGCAAAACAAGGATTACTGGGTGCTGGTGCGCCAGCGTCGTCAGGACCGCGGCGATGTGGTGCTCAAGCTGATCTCCGGCTACGTACCGGCCCATGAACTGAACCTGCCGCTGCACACCGCGATCCAGGAAATTGCCGAAGAGTGCCTGCTGGAGACGCCTGAAGGCTGGCTCGGCGGGCGCTTCAATGATACCTGGCTACCGGCGCCCTACTCCGCCGCCCTGCATTACCGCGAAGCCCTACCGTTTCGCCTGAGCCCCCTGTCCGGCGCCGCACGCCCGGTACGCTGCGCCACCACGCAACTGATCGAGCGCCCACGGGCCTATGTGCACCTGCCGACGGCATCGCTGCAATTGATTTATGACCTGCGCCTGGAAGTGCCAAAGGAAGCCAAGTCCCTCAGTTTGTTCCATGTGGATGAACGCCTGGAAGGTGACCAACTGGTGGCGCGCCTGGATCGTCAGCGCCCGGATCTGTACCTGATGCCATTGAAAGACGGCGAGCCGTTGGCCGAACTGTATACCGTCAAGAAAGATCAGCTGTACCCGGCCAGCACACGCGGTTTGTACCTGGCGGAAAGCTTTGCCCAGCAAGAGGGCTGGCTGGTGCGCGATGAGCGGATTCGCTGGAAGGATTGGCTGCGCCAGCAAGGCCTGGCAGAGCCGGAAAAGGACTCGAAACTCAAGCGCCTGACCGGCAAGGCGCGGCAGATGCTGCGCAAGATCGTGCCGAAGAAAAACATCAGGAGCTGATGCGCTAACCTTTCATTGAGGCGCGAGGAGGACGGTTCTGTCCACCTCGGCTCATGCAGGTAAAACCGTCAGCTGTTCAACAGGCGCTCCAGCCCCACTTTCAACGGGGTAGGCTCGGGCGGCGTGAAACTGGCCAACAACCGTTGGTTATTCGCCCTTGAATGCCGAATATCGCCCGAGCGCGCCGCTTCATATGTCACAGCAGGCAACGAGCCCAAGGCCTCTTCCAGCGCCTGCAGAACCTGCCTGAGGGTGGTGGTGCGGCTCCAGCCGACGTTAATGGCCCCCAAGGGAGCGTCTGGCACTTCAACGGCCTGCACCAGCACATTGACTAGATCTTCCACATACATGAAATCGCGGGTCTGCTCACCATCGCCGTACACGGTGATAGGCAAGCCACGCTGGGCACGCTCGCTAAAGATGCTGATCACGCCGGAGTACGGCGATGACGGATCCTGGCGGGGTCCGAAAATATTGAAGAAACGAAAAATCACCGGCTCCAGCCCATGCTGGCGGCGGTAAAAATCAAAATAGTACTCGCCAGCCAACTTGTCCGAAGCATAGGGCGTCAATGGGGCTTTAGCTGTCTGCTCGTCAATCGAAGCACCTTCACCATTGTTGCCATACACAGCTGCGCTGGAGGCAAATACCACACGCTTCACACCGGCCTTGCGCATACCTTCGCAGACATTCAAGGTGCCGACGAAATTGCTCTGATGGGTGCTGACGGGATCATCCACCGATGCTTGTACCGAAGCTACAGCCGCCAAGTGCACCACCGCCGTCACACCAACAAGGGCCCGCGCCACCTCTTCGGCATTGGCGACGTCACCTTCAAGCAGTTCGACTCGCTCGTTATCGAGCGGCAAATTGCTTCGCTTGCCAGTGGACAGGTTATCCAGCACGCGGACCCAATAGCCTCCAGCAAGCAGCGCATCAACCAAATGTGAGCCGATGAAGCCAGCGCCGCCAGTGATCAGAACCCACTTTTTAGTATCAATCATTATTACGGATCTTCTCGACGATAGCGGTGGTTGAGCTGTTTTCAACTAGGCCCAGCACTTTGACCTTACCGCCGTAGGCGCTGACGATATCCGCCCCCACGACCTGGTCGACGGTATAGTCACCACCCTTTACCAGCACGTCAGGCTTGACCTGGGCCAGCAGATTTTGCGGAGTATCCTCGGAGAAGCTGATCACCCAGTCCACCGCGCCCAGGCCCGCCAGCACCGCCATGCGCCGGTCAACACTGTTGATCGGACGGCCCGGCCCCTTCAGGCGGCTAACCGAAGCATCATCGTTGACCGCGACGATCAAGCGATCGCCTTGGGCACTCGCCTGCTCCAGGTAGGTCACATGCCCGGCGTGCAGGATGTCAAAGCAACCGTTGGTGAACACAATGCTTTCGTTATGGGCACGTGCATCGTCAATCGCCAGCAGCAACTGCTCCAGGCCCAGCACGCCGCGCTCCGAGCCTTCGGAGCGCTGAATCGCACGGCGCAACTCCGGTGCGCTGATGGCCGCGGTACCCAGCTTGCCCACCACAATGCCCGCCGCCAGGTTGGCCAGGGCCACGGCGTGGGGCAGTTCCTCACCGGCCGCGATAGACGCCGCCAGGGTGGAAATCACGGTGTCACCGGCACCGGTAACGTCGAACACTTCACGGGCCCGCGCCGGCAGGTGCATGGCCGGATGGTCAGGTCGCAGCAGGGTCATACCGTGCTCGCCACGGGTCACCAGCAAGGCGCCCAGATCAAGCTCGGCCATCAGCGCCGCGCCCTTGCTCACCAGTTCGTGCTCATCGGCACAACCGCCGACGATGGTTTCGAACTCACTGAGGTTAGGCGTCAGCAGGCTGGCGCCTCGATACACCGAGAAATCCTTGCCCTTGGGATCGGCGAGTACCGGAATGTTGCGAGCCTTGGCGGCCTGGATCAGCACCTGGTGATTCTGCAAGGCGCCTTTGCCGTAGTCGGACAATACCAGCACCTTGATACCTTCGAGCAGCGCCTCGACCTGGTCGCCGAGGGCCAGGGCGTCGGTGGCGAAGGGCTCTTCAAAATCGATACGCAGCAATTGCTGGTGACGGCTCATGACCCGCAGCTTGACGATCGTCGGCTGATGGGCGATGCGCTGGAACAGTGCACGCACGCCGGCCCCCTGCAGGCTGTTGGCCAGGCTTTCGGCAGCTTCGTCGTCGCCGGTCACACCCACCAGGGAAGCCGGGGCACCGAGGGCGGCAATATTGAGAGCGACGTTGGCAGCGCCACCCGGGCGGTCTTCGATTTGCTCGACCTTGACGACCGGTACCGGAGCCTCAGGGGAAATCCGTGAGGTACCACCATGCCAGTAACGGTCGAGCATGACATCGCCGACCACCAAGACAGCGGCTTGATTGAATCGCGGCATGGACAACTTCATGGAGCAACCCACATACAAAATGAACAGGGGCGCGATATTAGCACAGGGTTTGCGGTCGCTTGCGCGCACTGCAGGCCAAATGTGGAAGGGGGCTTGCGCCCGATGGCGGTGTATCAGCTTGCACAAATGCCGGCTGATCCACCGCTATCGGAGGCAAGCCCCCTACATTAGCTCTGTGTCGCTGCTGGATCAGGTGATGTCAGCCGCTACTGGCGCATCCAACCCCATGGCATGCAGGCGAGCGTAATAGCCGTTCTGCGCCAGCAACTCGCCGTGGGTGCCGCGCTCGACAATCCGCCCGTCATCCATAACCAGAATCAGGTCGGCTTTCTCGATAGTCGACAATCGGTGCGCGATCACCAAGGTCGTACGGCCTTGCATGACTTTGTCCAGTGCCGCCTGGATATGCCGCTCGGACTCGGTATCAAGGGCCGAAGTGGCCTCGTCGAGAATCAGCAGCGGCGCGTTCTTGAGCAAGGCGCGCGCAATCGCCAGGCGCTGACGCTGGCCGCCGGACAACAGCACGCCGTTCTCACCGACCTGGGTATCGAAGCCTTTGGGCAACTGGTCGATGAAGTCCTTGGCATTGGCATCCGCCGCCGCCGCTTCAACGTCGGCGCGGGGCGCACCGGCCAGGTCGCCGTAGGCGATGTTGTTGGTTACGGTGTCGCTGAACAGGGTCACGTGCTGGGTGACCTGAGCAATATGCTTGCGCAGGTTGAGCAGCTTGTAGTCTTCGATCTCTACGCCATCGAGCAGGATCTCACCGCTTTCATGGTGGTAGAAACGCGGGATCAGGCTGGCCAGGGTCGACTTGCCGCTGCCTGAACGGCCCACCAGAGCGATCATCTGCCCAGGCTCGGCGGTGAAGCTGATGTCTTTGAGCACATGGCGTTCGGTGCCTGGGTAGGTGAAGTTCAGATTGCGCACTTCCAGGCGGCCATTGACCTTGTCGCGCTCGATGGTGCCGTGGTCGACCTCAACGTCTTCGTCCAGCTGTTCAAAGATGCTCTCGGCGCCCGCAACACCTTTCTGGATGGTCGAACTGACCTCCGATAGCTGACGGATCGGCTTGGGCAACAAGCCAGCCAGGGTGATGTAGGCCACCATGTCACCCGCCGAGGCATCGCCACGCAGATACAGGACCAGGAACATCAGCACGGCCATGGCGGAGTAGATCACCAACTGCAGCGCCGGGGTGTAGATCGCCCCGGTGCGAGTCATGCGCAGTTGCTTGTTGGTGTTGCTCTGGCTGGCCTTGAAAAAGCGCTTCTCTTCGTAGACTTCGCCACCAAAGCTGCGCACTACGCGGTAGCCCTGGATGGTTTCCGAGGCCACGTGGGTCACGTCGCCCATGGCCACCTGGATCTTCTTGCTCTGCTTGCGGAATTTCTTGCTGGCGGTGCTGACCATTACCGCAATCAACGGCAGGATCGCGATCATGACCAGCGTCAGGCGCCAGTTCATGTACAGCAGGGAGGCGAACAGGAAGATCACCGTCATGCCTTCGCGAATTACCACCTTGATGGCATCGGTTGCCGCACCCGTGACCATGGTCACGTTGAAGGTGATGCGGGAAATCAGGTGCCCGGAGTTGTGGTTATCGAAGTAACGGTTGGGCAGCGTCAACAAGTTGTTGAACAACTGCACCCGCAGGTCATGGACCAGCCCCAGGGAGACCTTGGCCAACAGATAGTTGCCCAGGAACGAACCCAGGCCCTGCCAGGCCGCGATCAGGATGATCAGCAGCGGCACCGCCTGCAGCAGTTGCAGATCGCGCAGGAAGGGTACGGTGGGGAACAACACGGCTTCCGGATTGGAAAGGCCGTCTACAAAGTACTTGAGGATGTAACCCAGCATCGGTTGGGTCGACGCGAAAATCAGAAATCCAAGGATACTCAACGCGAACAAGCCCATGTAGGGCTTAACGTAACTGAGCAGGCGGAAGTATATTTTCAAGCTCGAAGGGCTTGCGCTCGGACTGGAGTCGGTCATATCACGCGGCGTTTTGAAAAAGGAGGCTGACTTTAGCACAGCTTCTCTGTTGTACTTGCACCCGGTATACCCGCGGCCCGGTTGGATCTGACCGGCGACATTACATAGCCACTAGCTTAAGATGGTTGGCTTTCTATTTGTGGAATGGCTCTACTGTATGCACTCCAAGCGCCTTATCTATGGCTCAAACCGCGTTTTCGACTTCCTGGTCCTTTGGATTTTACCTGTTGGCTTGCTGCTGCTCCTGAGTGCACTTTTCTTCGTCGGCAATCGTAATGTCCTGCACCGGATCGTCTACATCCTGTTCAGCGTACCGACCTTGTTTTTACTGTGCATGCGCCCCCGGGAGCTCAGGGATCTGCTACGAGAGCCCCTGGCTATCGCCTTTCTAGCCTTTTCCGCCTGGGCCTTGGCCAGCCTGCTCTGGAGCCCTGAGCCCAGTTCCGATACCGACCTTTTCAAGCGGCCGCTCAATACCTTCATGCTGTTTGGCGGCTGCGGGCTCCTGCTGCATTACCGTAATGAACTGTTCAAGCCGATCTTCTTTGGTGCCGCCGTCATTGCGCTGGTGGTAAGCCTGTGCAACCTGGTGGTGTTCGTCAAATCATTCCAGCCCGGCATGCGCATGATCGGCGGCCTTGGCGCCCTCGACAACCCGTTGCTCAGTTCGCACCTTTTTGGTTTTTTCACTGTGTATTGGCTGTACGCCTGCATGACCACCCAGCGCTTGAAGGTATTGTGGTTCAGCGTACCGGCCCTGGCGATCATGACGGCGGCGGTGCTGGCGACCGGCTCACGCACGCCGCTGGTGGCGTTGACGCTGGCGATCCTGTGGATGAGCTTTGTCAGCCGCAACCGCCGCTCGGCATTGCTTCTCGGCGGTATGGTCCTGGGTGCCGTCGCGCTCCTGGTGCTCTACCCCGAATCGATCACTGAACGAGGCAGCTCATTCCGCCTTGAACTGTGGAGCATGTCGTTGCGGCTTATCGCCGAACACCCGTGGATCGGTCACAGTTACGACTCCGAACTGTTCCTGACCCTGGCAGATGGCGACCAACTGCGCGAACCCCACAGCTTTGCGCTCGGGGTGCTCTACTACGTCGGTATCATCGGCTTTATTCCGTGGATCTTCATGCTCGGGTGGGGCCTGTATAAGGGCCTGAAGGAGCGCGCGCAGCCGTTGTTCATCCTGGCATCGTCGCTGCTGGCCTATGGCATCGGCGCTGGCCTGACCGAAGGCGGCGGCATTCTGTCGCGGCCCAAGGAACATTGGTTCGTACTCTGGATTCCGTTGGCAATTATCACAGGTCTGAGCCTCGCCCAGCGCCACCGCTGCCTGCTGCGCATGCCGGTACAGAACATCAAGGCCCCGGCTTTCGAGCAGCTGTGCAGCAACGCCCATGTCATTGAAGCCGATGGCCTGGGCCCCAAAGTACTGCGCCTGCAAGACGGTAATTTCCTCAAGGTGTTCCGCCCCCGCCGCTGGTACACCTCCGGCAGTTTCAACCCCTATTCCGAGCGCTTTGCCAGCAACAGCGAGCAACTGCGTACCCTGGGGATCCCCGCTCCGCAAATCCTCGGGCTGTATCGTTTGCCCGATGCCAGCAGTGCCGTCACCTACACCCCCCTGCCCGGCCTGACTTTGCGCCAAGCGTTGCAAAGCCTGGACAGCAGCCTGCGCGAATCACTGGTGGAGCGTTTTGGCCGGTTCATGGCGCAGTTGCACGAGCGTGGGGTGTACTTTCGCTCGTTGCACCTGGGCAATGTGTTGTTGATGGACGATGGCGAGTTCGGCCTGATCGACATCGCTGACCTGCGCATCTACCCCTCTTCACTGCGTTATGCGCTGCGCCAACGTAACCTGCGTCACATGCAGCGCTACCCACAAGACCGCAACTGGCTGTTCGAAACGCATTTCGAACAACTGGTCAAAGGGTATGCCTCGGTGGCAAGCCCGGCCGCCACTGCGAAAATCCGCGAGCAGGTACAGGGCCTGTAGCAGGAGGGATGGCGCCGTTTCAGTTCCTGAGCGGCGCCAGATACAACCTCACCAACCCACGCAAGGTCTTGCGCCCCCAGAACTTCAACGGGATCTGCTTGAGAATCTCGCGCGCCAACGGGCGGTCGCGGTCGGCGGTCTTGAGGAACATTGAGTTCAGGAAGTTGTAGCGCACCTGATCATAGGCCGGGTGATCGCTGAACAATGCGTAAGTCTTGAGAATGTTCTGGATCATGTAACGGTGGTTCTTGTACGTGTTGGTAGCGTGCTGGCGATATTTGGCCATCACCACACCCAAAGCGTCGATGGTATAGCCCGCCGCCGTGATCTTCAGCTGGATCAACAAGTCCTCCAGGGGAATCTGCGGGTCGAACCCGCCGACCTCCTCCAGTACGTCGCGACGAATCAGCATGGTCGGCGCCGGCGGAAAGGGCTTGCGGTCCAGGAATATATCGTCGAAGTCGAGGCTGCGAAACGGCACGTCGCGACGTTGCTTCTTCTCCGGGTGCAGGTTGCCGTCACCGTCGATCAGCTCGATATTGCCGGCGCACATGCCCACCTTCGGCTTGCCCTCCATGTACGCAACCTGAGTGGCGAGACGGTCCGGCAACATGATGTCATCCGAACCGAACGGCGCGATCAGGCTACCCTTGGCACGAGCGATCGCACCGTTCAAGGTGGCGCTGAGGCCTTGGTTCTGCTGCACCTGGAAATCAAAGCCGTGCTCGGCCTGCAAGCGCTGGATGCGTTCGACGCTGTCATCCTTGGAACCGTCATCCACCACCAACAGTTCGATATTGGGGTAGGTCTGCCCCAGCACGCTGAGGATGCTCTGTTCGATGTACTGGCCATGGTTATAGGAGGCGATGATCACCGAGACCAGGGGCTGTTGCTGATTCATGCTCTACCTACTTCACGCAAACCGGTTTCAATCAGGGTCAGGTACTTGTGCTTGAACTCGTCAAGGGTGTGGTTGGCCTCCAGATAGCGGAACACCTCTTCACCCTTTTCGCGCAGCTGTTCATCGCTCAGTGCCAGATAAGTATCCAGGGCTGCAGCCAGCTGCTCGACGTTGCCCGGGTCATGGGACAGCCCACCCGCGCCCTGCACCAGGGGCAGCATTGCCGGTCCGTTGGAGGCAATCACCGGCAGATGGCCGCTCATGCCTTCCAGCAGAGCCAGGCCCAGGCCCTCGAACAGCGACGGCATGGTCCAGATGTCGAAGCCGCGCACGTACTTCATGCCGTCTTCGCGAAAGCCCAGTAAGTGCGCACGACCGTTCAGGCCCAGGCGTTCGATATCGGCACGCAAATCGGCTTCGGCGCGCCCGGAACCAATGATGCCCACCTGCGCCTCAGGGTATTTATCCTTGAGCGTGGCGAAAGCCTGCAGCAGATGAGTATGGCCCTTGATCGGCACCAGGCGGCCCAGAGCGCCGATCATCCGTGCTTCCATTGGCAGGCCCAGGGCCTTGCGTGCGTCCTCACGGGACAGTTGCAAGGCTTCTGCCTGGGGAATGTCGATGGCGTTGGTGACGTAGCTGGTGTTTTCACGGGTGAACCCACAGTTGAGGTCCACCAGGTAGTCCTTCACCGCTTCCGACACGCCGACAAAACGCCAGGCCGGGCTGACCCAGCGCTGGGTCTGACGCCGACGGTAACCACGGGCATATTCGCCAAAACCGTGGGAGATACCGATGCACAGAGGGATTTTCAACCAGCGATTGAGCGACAGCATCATGTTCACCGATTTGAAGCGGTTACAGATGACCACATCGAACTTCTGCTCGCGGCAATACTTGTAGATCTGCCACATGGCGCCAAAACGAATGCCCTTGAGAGACTTCTCCGGCAGCTCGAAATAGTGGGAATGCTCAGCCACGCTCAGGGGCTGGCCGGGCAGCGGACGACCGCTTAGAAACCCGGAGGTCACCTCGAAACGTTCAGGCGGCAGGGATTTGACGATTTGCTCACCCAGGTCGGCGAAGTCATGGGTCTTGACGTTGTAGTCCGGCTGTAACTGCAAAACCTTGAAACGCGGCTTCATAACTCTCCATGCAGCGATCTGGCTACGGGCGCACGGCCCGGTAAAATGGGCGGCAGACCCACGCTGGCCTGCCTTCGAGAGGGTTTCAGTCCTGCTTAAGGACCCACAACAGCTCGTGACGACGCACGGCTTTGCGAAAGAATTCGTTCTCGCCGTAAGGCGATGGACTACGTCCGGCCAGCACTTGCTGCAACCACTTGCGCACCCGGCGCTTGAGCGGCGCGCGCGGCTGCAAGTCGTGCATCATGCCCAGGGCCATGGCCTTGTCCTGCTGCTGGCTCAAGGTGAGTGCAAAGCTGCACGGCACCATCTCGGGCGATGAATCGAAACGTGGCGGCAGCGCCATCCCAGCACCGGAGTCACCCATGGGCCAGCGGTCATTATCATGCAGGTGGTTGGCATAACCGAGCAACGTGTCGGGCTGCCACTCCAGGCCCTGCAGAGCTTCAAGCACCGCCGCATGGGCGCAGATGTGGTCAGCGTGGGGGTCCAGCAATGGCGTGGGCAACACGATCACCTGAGGGCGCGCCTTGAGCAGCAGTGCGCGCAGGTCGGCGATCAGGTTGTGCCAGGTCGGTGCGCCATCTGCATCACCCGGCAGGGCAAAGCCGTTGAACTGGCGAAATAGCCGCGTGTCGGCCAAATCCGCTTCGCGCGACGCCTGAGGCTGGTCCGGCGCAGCCTGCATGGCCTGCAATTGCATGCAGAAGTAACCCAACTGCACGCATTGTGCTTCGGGCACCCCGGCCCAACGCGGCACGGCAACGCTGTCCCAGGCACGCAAGCGGCCCTTGAGGCGTGATGCTTGGGCCTTGGGCAAACCCATCTGCTGATAGTGCTCGGCTTCGATCTCCCCGGCGGTCAGGGTCACGATCCAGCTTTCAGCCGCTTGACTGTAAAGGCTGAACGCGGCCAGCTCGGCATCGTCGGCGTGAGGAGCGATCACCATCACACGTTGCTGGCGATAGTCCGGTTGGTGGAAACGCCACAGAATCGGCTGCCCCTTGATCCGGCAAAAGCGCCCGCGCAAGCTGATGTTGCCCGCCACCAGTGCTTGTGCAGCGCCGGTCAGGTTGAGATAGCGACGCCCGTTGACGCCACGTTCAAAGGTTTGGCGGTCCGCTGAGTCAAGGCCCAACAGGTCCACCGCCGGGTCTAGGAAGCGCCCCAGCCACGAACTTTTCAACTCAACGCCAATAATCAGGGTTTCATCGTTCGCCAGCGGCGCATCCAGCAACAGCCGCCCCGACTCCAGGCGCAAACCGGGCTGCTCGCTGCCGGCTGGGAATGCGTACTCATAGTGGTCGCTGGGCGAGTAGAACAGGTGATCGGCAAACCACGCTTCATGGGCCGCCCATAGCAACACCGCCAACATCGGCGGCAACCACCAGGCCACCATTACACCGGTGGCAACCAGCACCGCCAAGCCGATCAACAGCGCGATGCGCTTGTTGCGCCGATGGCGCTTGAGCAGTTGCTGTTTGCGACTCATACGCTGAACACCGGCACCGGGTTGCACCAGCGCTCCTTATACTCACGGTCGGAACGACCGAAGGAAAAGCGCAGCGACTTGTTCGCCGCCCGCGCCTGCTCCCAGGCGCTTTGGGTATTGAGGAAACTCAACACGCTGCCAGGGCTGAACGCGCGGGTTTGCGGGTCGACGCCGCCGTTGACGTACTCGGCGCTGAACCATTCATTGGACTGCACCTGATACACCAATTGCACCGCAATCGCGGCGTCATTGAGAAACAGCACCGAGCCGAACACAAACTCCTTGAGCAGCTCCAGCACCTCGGCCAAACGCGCCGCACCAGCCGCCGGGAACCCCCAGCGACGCTGGAACAGATCGCAATAAATCGCCGCCAGCTCCACGCTGGAGAACTCACTGACCGCCCGCACCACGCCGCCCGCTTCTTCCAGCAAACGCAATTCACGTCGTTGGTTGTAGCGAAACTTCTTCGACAGCTCTTCGGGCGTGCGCGCCATGGCCAATTGCTCGGCCTGGGGCTTGAGGGTACTGACGCGCCCTTCGTTAAGAGCCGACAGGTAGCGCGCCCGGTGGCGCAGCGGCAACTGAGCATCGGCGGCAATGGGCAGGATGACCTCGGCATTGCCCAGGTCAAACAGGCCTTTCTTGCCGGTGCGCTTGAGCACGTCCTTGGAGAGAGCCAGATCGCGCCCCCAGGTGGCTATCGCCCCCTTGAGTTCGCCACCTTGTTCCCAGCCCAGGTAGCGTACCGGAATCTGCGCCAGGCCAGCCAACCGCTCGATAACCTGCGGGTGGGTCGCCACGCTGCCGCCGTAACGCTGCCAGGCCTGGGCGTAAACCTCGGCCTCGACAGGCGCCCAGCCACGTTCACGCCAGCCCTGGAAGCGGTTCAGCATTTAAACCACGGCGTCATAAGGGTCCACGCCGTCTTTCACGACCAGGATGTCTTCCATGATCAGGTACTGCAGGTCCGAGCCGAAGAACATGTTCAGCGCGTCGGTCGGCGAGCAGATCATCGCCTCGCCACGACGGTTGAGCGAGGTGTTCAGGGACACACCGTTACCGGTCAGCACTTCCAGCTCTTTCATCATGTCGTAGTAGCGCGGGTTGTATTCGCGCTTGAGCACCTGGGCGCGGGACGTGCCATCTTCATGCACCACTTCAGGCACGCGGGTCTTCCACTCTTCCGACACTTCAAAGGTGAAGGTCATGAACGGCGCCGGGTGATCGACCTTGATCATCTGCGGGGCCACGGTGTCGAGCATCGACGGGCAGAAAGGCCTCCAGCGCTCGCGGAACTTGATCTGGTGGTTGATGCGGTCAGCCACGCCGGTGGCGCTTGGGCAGCCGATAATCGAACGCCCACCCAAGGCACGCGGGCCAAACTCCATGCGGCCCTGAAACCAGGCCACCGGGTTACCGTCGACCATGATCTTGGCGATGCGCTTGGGCATGTTTTCGATCTTGCGCCAGTTCGGCTTGCTCTCGTGCTTGGCGCAAGCGGCGATCACGTCTTCGTTGCTATAGGACGGGCCGAGGTACACGTGCTCCATCTTCTCCACCGGTACACCACGAGCGTGGGATACATAGGCGGCCGCGCCGACAGCCGTGCCGGCATCACCGGACGCCGGCTGCACGAACAACTCTTTCACGTCGTCGCGGGCAATGATCTTCTGGTTCAGCTTGACGTTCAGCGCACAGCCGCCGGCGAAGGCCAGCTTGCCGGTGTCCTTGAGGATGTCGCCCAGGTAATGGTCGATCATCTGCAAGGCCAGCTTCTCGAACAACGCCTGCATACTGGCGGCGTAGTGGATGTACGGCTCGTCGGCAATGTCGCCTTCGCGCTTGGGGCCCAGCCACTCAATCAGTTTTGGCGAGAAGTAGAAACCCTTGCCCTTCTCTTTGTAGCGACGCAGGCCGATGACGTTGGCGTAGTCGGTGTTGATCACCAGCTCGCCGTTTTCAAAGGACGCCAAACGCGAGAAATCGTACTTGCTGGCATCACCGTACGGCGCCATGCCCATGACCTTGAACTCACCGTCGAGCATCTCGAAACCGAGGAACTCGGTGATCGCACCGTACAGGCCGCCGAGAGAATCCGGGTCGTAGAATTCCTTGATCTTGTGGATCTTGCCGTTTTCGCCATAGCCGAAGAACGTGGTGGCGTACTCACCCTTGCCGTCGATGCCCAGGATCGCGGTTTTTTCCTGGAAACCCGAGCAGTGGTAGGCGCTGGAAGCGTGGGCCAGGTGGTGTTCAACCGGTTCGATCTTGATTTTCTTCGGATCGAAGCCCAGTTGTTCCAGGCACCAGACAATCTTGTTGCGATAGCGCTTGTAGCGACGGTTACCCATCAGGATCGCGTCGAGGGCGCGGTCCGGGGCGTACCAGTAGCGCTTGGCGTAGTGCCAGCGTGCCTCGCCGAACAGGCTGATCGGGGCGAATGGGATCGCCACCACGTCAACGTCCGAAGGCTTGATGCCAGCCTGTTCCAGGCAGAACTTCGCCGACTCGTAGGGCATGCGGTTCTTTGCATGTTTGTCGCGTACGAAGCGCTCTTCTTCGGCGGCCGCAATCAGCTTGCCGTCGATATACAGGGCTGCGGAAGGATCATGGCTAAGGGCGCCGGACAGGCCAAGAATCGTCAATGCCACTGGGGTCTAGCCTCTTTTAGTCTGCATGCAGGCGCATCGCGCCTGAAAAAAGTGTGCTTCCCGCCCGGGCGGGAAACAGCTAAAGGGCGGGATTATAGCTTAAAAGCAGTAGGAAGCTGTTAGCGCAGCTCGATGCTACCGTCGGCGCTTTGGCGGTAGATGGTGTAGGGCAAGACGAGCGTGTCCAGCACCGCGGAAACCGGCGCATCCAGAATGACCCATGGAATCCCGTTCAACGAGAGCCCACCCGCAGAGTTGGGAGGCCCATGCAAGACGCAGAGGTCGTAAGCTACGCCACTGTAGATTCGCGAAACGGACTGACAGTAGGTTTTCTTGCCCTTGAGGTCACGAACAGTAACGTCATCGCCACGCAGCACGGTGGTCGCCGTGCCGCAGCCTGCAACGATCAACGACATTCCCAGCAACATCAGCAAGCGCAGGATAGGAGTCCACATAGTTGATTCTTCTTTTCGTTTGATAAAGATCGAAAACCTAGCACCACAAAACCAAGACTTCAGGCTTGCGCAGTCGACGCTAAGCGTAGGAAGCGTCCCAATGCGCCAGGCGGTAAGGAGTTCGGCAAATCAGAGGACGAGTCGTTAAACTTGTCACATTTGCACTTACACCCCTTACTTGCGTGCGCTACCCACTCGGCCTTTTCATGACTCCTTCTGCTCCAACCTGCCTTGCCTTACTGCTGGGCCTGTGCAACACCGCCCAAGCCGACAATGCGCCCCTGATCCTGGATCCCAGCGTGGTCACCGGCTCGCGCAGCGCCAGCCCGACGTTCGACCTGCCGTATTCGGTAGACGGCATTAATCGTGAACAAATCAGCAACGGCCAACTGGGCATCAACGCCTCCGAAGCCCTGTCCCGCGTGCCCGGCCTGGTGGTGCAGAACCGCCAGAACTATGCACAGGACTTGCAGATCTCGTCCCGCGGCTTCGGCGCCCGTTCGGCGTTTGGCGTACGAGGCATCAAGCTGATCGCCGATGGCATCCCCGCCAGCACCCCCGACGGCCAGGGCCAGGCCGCAACGTTCAACCTCGACACTGCCGAGCGCATCGAAGTGCTGCGCGGCCCGGCGGCGACTCTGTATGGCAGTAACGCCGGCGGTGTGATCCAAATGTTCTCCCGCGACGGCGAAGGCCCACCGCGCATCGGCGCAGAAACGCTGGTGGGCAGCGACGGGCTGAACAAGAACCACCTTAGCGCGGAAGGCGCGGCGAATGGTGCCGGGTTCGTGCTCGATGCCTCACGCATGGACACCAACGGCTACCGCGACCACAGCAGCGCCCGGCGCGACCAGACCTTCGCCAAGCTCAACTTCCAGCCGGATGACGACAGCAAGCTGGCATTGATCTACAGCAGCCTGGAGCAGAACGGTACGCAGGATCCGCTGGGGCAAAAATGGGACGATTACAAGGCGGACCCACGCTCGGTAGCGCCAACGGCCCTGCAATACAACACGCGCAAAAGCATCGATCATCAGCAACTTGGGATGAATTACGAGCGGTATTTCGGTGCTGCGACGTTGCAGGTCAATGCGTATACCGGGCGCCGCAGTGTGATTCAGTACCTGTCGATCCCGGACAAGTTTCCCAGCGGCGCAACCAACCCTGCTAACGCCCGTGGTGGCGTCGTGGCATTTGACCGAAAGTTCTACGGCGGCTCCATTCATTGGCTGCAACCCATCAGCAGCATACCGGGCGACCTGACAATCATCAGCGGCCTCGATTACGACCGAAGCGAAGATGATCGCCAAGGCTACTCCAACACTTTGAACGGCATACATGGAGTCAAAGGCGCCCTGGGCCGCGACGAAATCGACACCGCCACCAGCGTTGATCCCTTCGTGCAAGCCAACTGGTTACTGGGCGATTGGACCCTGCAAGCTGGCCTGCGGCACAGCACCATGAAAATGCAGGTCGACGACCATTTCCTAAATGATGGCAACGACAGCGGCAGCAAGACTTATCAAAAAAACACACCATCGGTCAGCGTGATGTACGCCTTCACCCCTGACTTGCACGGCTACGTGAGTGCGGGCAAAGGCTTCGAAACCCCCACTCAAGCTGAATCAGCCTATTCAAGCACCGCCAACGGCTTCAACTTTGCTCTCAAGCCGTCTGTCAGCAAGCAGTTCGAAGTCGGCTTGAAGGCCCGTCTAGGTCAAGACACCCGCATCAACGCCGCAGTGTTCCAAATCACCACCGAAGACGAACTGGTCGTGCAACAGGCAAGCGGGGGCCGCACAACTTACCAGAACGCCGGTCGCACACTACGTCGCGGCTTCGAACTGGGTGTTGAAAGCCAACTGAACGAGCACTGGAGCACCAGCCTCGCCTATACCCGCCTCCAAGCCACCTACGACAGCGACTTCGCCAGCGGCGCCAACACCATCGACAAGGGCAACTACCTCCCCGGCGTCCCCCAAACCACACTGTTCGCCGAACTGAACTGGAAGCCACGGGACTGGGTCAGCACGGCCATCGAAGGTATGTACCGCAGCAAAGTCTATGTCGAAGACACCAATAGCCAACATGCCGCACCGGGCTACAGCGTCTTCAACTGGCGGGCACGGTTTGAGCAGAAGGTGGAGCACTGGACCTTTCACCAGACCTTGCGCCTGGATAACCTGCTGGATCGTCAATATGTGGGGTCGGTGATTGTGGGTGACGGCAATGGGCGCTACTACGAAGCAGCACCGGGGCGCTCGTGGTATGCCGGCGCTGGAGCTGAATATCAATTCTGATGTGGGAGGGGGCAGGCCCCCTTCCACATTTGGGTATCAAGTGCCCGCTTAACCCACGATGGTTTTAGGCAACCGCTGATCGATCACCTGATACAACGCACTGCCCTGCGGCCAATTGCGCATAAACCGTGCGCGATCCTTGGCATAGGCCGGTGCGAAGCTGGCAACGGAACTGTGCTGACACATGGCATCCAGATCAATCATCGCCCAACGCCCGTCATTCCAGAACAGGTTATGGCCTTTGAAATCGCCATGACTGATGCGCTCGCCAATCAACTGGGTAAACAACTGTTCCAGTGCGAGCAGCTCGCTCTCAGGCGCATCGCCGTTTTCAACATACGGCGCAAAGCGCTCGATGATGTCCGGCCCCGGCAGAAACTCGGTGACCAGATACGCACGGCTGCGCAGCCATAAAAAGCGCTTCTCCAGCACCGCCAGTGGCTTGGGCGTAGCAAAGCCGAGAAACGCCAGGCGGTTACCCTCGCGCCAGGAATGCCAGGCTCGGCTCGGGCGCCAGAAGCGCTTGAGCCAGTGGGCAAAGCCTTTGATGTTGTAGCGCTTGATCACCAACGGCCGACCAGCCACTTCGACCTTGGCCACACTGGCCGCGCCGCCGGTCTTGTACAGGTGGCCCTGGTCGAGCAAGGCGTCTGCCTGTTCCAGCACCGGTAACATGGCCGTTTCTTCTTCGCGACGAATCGCACGCAAGCCAAAGGCGCCACGCACCACGCTGAACAGCGTGCATTCGCGGCCAGTCTTGTCCAGAAAGTCCTTCAAGCGCCAGGCGCTGACTTTGCGCACCTGCTTTTCCAGGGCTTGCAGCGGCAAGGCG
Source organism: Pseudomonas sp. P867 (assembly GCF_019891455.1). Taxonomy (NCBI): domain Bacteria; kingdom Pseudomonadati; phylum Pseudomonadota; class Gammaproteobacteria; order Pseudomonadales; family Pseudomonadaceae; genus Pseudomonas; species Pseudomonas sp. P867. The sequence goes on from NZ_JAFLXB010000004.1 coordinate 66,292, forward strand.
TGCTCACCATTACCCAGCAGGTAGTACACCAATAATTCTTCGGTAAACGGCTCAAGGTTTTTCGGCAGCTGGGCGAAAAACACGCCGAGGTTTTCCAGCACGCGATTGCGCGACAACGGCTTACCCGCCTCCTCGACACAAATGCCTGCACCATCGATCAAGTACAGCTTGCCGTCCTGGCGCAGCAGGTTGTCCAGGTGCAGGTCTTCCTGCCACAGGCCTTTGGCATGCATTTGCGCAATCGCGCCCAATGCTTCGGCGAGCACGGCGGTTTGTTCGTCCGCCAACGGCGGCAGATGTTCGACGGCGTGCCACGCATCGGCCAGGCTTTGGGCGCCCTCGATAAACTCAAACAGCAGCCAGCCGCCCTCGCCGTCCTGCAAGCCATCGGCCAACAACAACGGTGTGGTCAGGCCTTGCTCAGCCAACAAACGCACACCCTTGAGTTCACGCTGAAAATGCCGCGCCGCCTTGCTGCCAACCAACAATTTGGCCAATACCGGGCGACCACGCCACACTGCCGCGCCCACGTAGCGCTGCCCGGGCAACACCCGCAGCAGGCTCAGCAGTTGCAACTGCCCCGAACCTGCCGCATCCGCCAGATCGATGGTCAACGGCAGGCTGGGGCTACGGCCGGCATTTTTCAGCTCGGATAAACGCATCAGCGGTTCTCCTTGTGGCTGCGGCGTGCGGTCAGGCGCTGGTGCCAAGTGGAGACCAGGTCGCTGTCCTCGGGCTGCTCAAGATACGCCGCCAGCAGCTGGCGCACCTGCGCGTCCGACCATTGGGGCGCGCGACGCAGCAGCGGTTCCAGGTCCTTGACCCGGTCACGCCAGCCAAACAGCAACGGACGGGTTTTTTCCAGGTCGATCAGCTGCGCGGCATAACCCTCAGCGGTGGCCTGCAGGAAAATATGCTTGGGGTAAAAACAGCCATGCACCTGCCCGACGCTGTGCAGATGACGCGCCAGCTTGCCGCACGCCGACAGGATCGCACTGTGCTGGGCGACGCTCAATTGCTGCCACTGCTCCAGCAACGAATCCAGGTCGTTCCAACCATCCAGAGCACGGGTAAGCAGCATTGCCCGGCGCTCGCCCTCGACCTTGCGCTCACCGAAGAACGCCGCCTGCAGAGCAGGGATTCCGAGCTTTCGATACAGGCTGATATTACGGAACTCGCGCGCAAAACTCGGCTCGCCAAGCGGCCGGTGCAAGGTGCGCGTCAGGTAGTTGCTCTGGCGCTTGAGGTAATAGCCCTGCCCTTCAAGCTCCAGGCGATACACACTGCTCCAGCCGCCGTGACTGGTATTGGGCTCGTCCACTGCGTCCAGTTGCTTGGCCCACAGGGCGTCAAACGTCGCCAGACCGTTGCGCTCAAGCAAGGCTCGGTCTTCGGCCGCCAGGAAGTCACTCATTCGCGTCCCTCAAAAAACTTCACCACGTGACGAATTCGCCGTTTGTCCGACGCCGACAAGTGCGTGCGCTGGCGGTATTGCAGGTAGAAACGCAGGCGCTGGGTGGCCGACAGGTGATATTTGGCGACCTTATCCAGGCAAGCCAAGTCCTTGGTGATGCGGTACTTGAGCCAGAAACCACGCCAGAAATCACCGTTGGGGCAATCGATCAGGTACAGGGTTCGTTGGTCGTCCACCAGCAGGTTGCGCCACTTCAAGTCGTTATGAGTGAAGCGGTGCTCATGCATGGTGCGCGTGTATTCGGCGAGCTGGCGGCTGATGCCATCGACCCACCGGGGGTCTTTCAGGCGTTCGTCATTGCGCTCGGCCAGCACTGACAAGTCTTCCGTCTTGGGCAGCTCGCGGGTAATCATCGCGCCCCGGTTATAAGCCAGGCCCTTGCGGTCCAGGCCCCAGGCGACGACATCAGCCGTCGGGATGCCCCACTTGGCGAAACGCTTGAGGTTCTGCCATTCGGATTTCACCCGCGGCCTGCCCAGGTAACGGCGCAAGCCTTTGCCGGCGCCCACGTAGCGCTTGACGTAATAATTGACCCCGCCGCGCTCGACCCGGATGACTTCCGACAGCGGGTCGCGGGTCAATCGCTCGCCTTGCAAGGCAAATACCGCCTCCAGGCTTCCAAAGTCATCCGCCAGGGCGGCATAGGCAGGTTCCAGGTTCCAACCCGCCATCAGAGCGCATCCCCGTATCGTTGCTTGCGCGCGTAAAGCTTGGCGGCCATGCGCTCAAGCTCAGACAGCAGCGCAGCTTGCTCCGCCAGGATCTGGCGCAACGGCTGCTGGAAGTACGTCTTGAGAAAGCGCAGCTTGTCGCGCTGGGTCAGGCCGATCTCCAATGCGGAGTAATACAGGCCGGCCAGGTCCTTGTTACGCCAGCGCAGTGGAGTCGTCGGACGCACCTGCGCACGGTGCAGGTCGATCACCGACAATTTCAGATTGTCGACGGTAATGGGCTGGTCCGTGTGCAACAGGAAATGGCAGAGGTAGCAGTCGCGATGGTTCACGCCACCGCGGTGCATCGCGCCGACGGTGCGCGCCAGCTCACGGGTCAAGGCGTGTTTGATGGCCGGCACGGGCGGTTGCTTGACCCAATCGAGGGTCAAGTCTTCCAGGCTGATAATCGGCGTCAGTTCCTGGGTAATGATGAACGAATGCTGGTCGGCCGGGTTGCTGCCTTTTTCGCCAAAGGCCACGGCGGTCATGGTCGGCACGCCCAGCGCTTGCAGGCGCTGGATCGCCAGCCACTCCAGGCCTGCGCCCAGTACCGGCAACTTGGCCGTGACCAGGTTCTTGAGGATTTCGCCCCAGCCAATGCCACGGTGAATCTTCACAAAGTAAGGCTGGCCTTCGACCACCGTACGCAACGTACGGCGAGCGGCCAGCTCGCGGAACACCTGGCCTTGCAGCTTCTCGACCTCGGCGAACGCATCGCGTCCGGCCCAGAGGGTCTTGAAGGGTTCGGCTAGAATCAACTTCATCGGTTTGGCTCCGCCAGAATCAGGTCCGCAGCGTACTGCGGCATGCTATAGAGGTCGGCCGTCTCGGCGAAGGCCAGACCATTGCGACTCCAGGTCGCACGCGCGTGTGGATCGTCGAGCATATCCACCAGGTACTGGTTGAGCTGGGCTTGCTCGAACGGCTCGTCCAACACCCGGCCGCTCTGGGCCTTGTCGATGTAGAACGCGTAGCCACACACCCGGCTCACCAGTACCGGGAGGCCGGCGACCACCGCTTCGACCAGCACCATGCCGGCCGCCTCGTTGTACGCAGGGTGAATCAGCAGGTCGGCGCCCAGCAGGAAACGCGGGATATCACTGCGGCCCTTGAAGAACTGCACCTGATCGCCCAGGCCCAATGCCGCACTCTGCAATTGGAATACCTTGGGGTCGTCCTGACCGATTACAAACAGTCGGGTGCGCTTCTTCAGCTTGGAAGGCAAGGCGGCCACGGCCTTGAGGCTGCGGTCGACGCCCTTGGTCTTGAAGCCCGAACCGATCTGCACCAGCAACAGGTCGTCCTCGGCCAGGCCGAACTCACGACGAAACTCAGCGCGGATTTCGGCCGCGTCAGGCGGAGCGCGCCGGTCGCGGGCAATGCCCGGCGGCAGCAAGTGGAAACGCTCGGCCTGGGTGCCGTAATACTGGGTGAACAACTTCTGCTGATGTTCGGACAGCACCATGATTTGGGTCTTGGCGTCCTTATCGAACACCGCGCGCTCGTATTCGGCGAAGTGCCGGTAGCGCCCGAACCAGCGGTACATGGGATTGCGCAGGTTTTGAGCCTTGTCTTCGAACACCCCGTCGGCGGCAAAATACACATCCAGCCCCGGCATCTTGTTGAAGCCCACCACGCGATCCACCGGCCGCTTGGCCAGGTCGGCCTGGATCCAGGCATACAGCTTTTCATTGCGACGGTGATTGACCAGCGCCTTGACCGGCGCCACCAGTACTTCGAAGCCGGGTGGGATGTCGCCTTCCCAGATCAGCGTATAGACACGAATCTTGTGGCCGCGCTGCTGGCACTCCAGGGCGATGCGCATGAAGTCGCGCTGCAAGCCACCGAAGGGAAAGTACTTGTACAGAACAAAAGCCAGTTGCATCAGTGCTGCTCCTCAGCCAGTAACAACGTGCTCAGCCGGCTTGCTACACGCTCAGGATTCAAGCGCGTGAAGCACAGGGGCGACTCACGCTTGATGTCGAACCGCCGCAGGTCGTCGGCGGTAGGTTGATAGGTACACTGCTTTTGCAGGCACGGCGCACACGGCCAGTCGCTGGCCAAATGGATCTGGCCCTTGCCGTAAGCGCCAGTAAGGCCCGGATTGGTGGGGCCGAACAGGGAAATGGTCGGCACATCCAGCGCTGCCGCCAGGTGACCGAGGCCGGTGTCCACCGCCACACAGGCGCGGGCGCCCGCCAACACGCCGGCCACGCCCGCCAGGTTGAGTTTGGGCAGCACTTCGGCGTTGGGCAGGCCTTGGGCCAGGCGCTCGGCCCGAGCCTTTTCGGCGGCGTTACCCCACGGCAATTTCACGTCCACGCCCAGGCGCCCCATGCGTTCGGCCAGCTCACGCCAATAGGCTTCGGGCCAGTGCTTGGTGTCCCAGGTAGTGCCGTGCAGCAGCAACACAAAGGGTTTTTTCGGCGGCAGGCCCAGCAGCTTTTCAACGCTCAGGCCATAGTCGCCCAAGCCTTTGGGCAGGTCGTAGCCCAGGGCCACGGCGAACAGTTGGCGCAAGCGCTCTACCGCGTGTTGCCCGCGGGCCACGGCCAGGCGTCGTGAATAAAAACGCGCAGCGATCGGCTCACGGGCCGAGTTTTTATCAAAGCCGGCCACTGGAGCACGCACATAGCGGGTCAGCCAGGCGCTTTTCAGCAGGCCCTGGGCGTCGATCACCAAGTCATACTTGGTCGACTGCACGGCCTGCTTGAAACGGCGCCACTCGCCGCTCTTGATGGTTTGCCAAAGGTTCTTGCGCCAGCGGCGAATCGCCACCGGGATCACCTTGTCCACCGCCGGGTGCCAGGTCGGGATTTCGGCAAAGCCTTCTTCCACCACCCAATCAAAGCGAATGCCGGGAATCGCCCGTGCTGCATCGGTCAACGCCGGCAAGGCATGGATCACATCGCCCAGGGATGAGGTCTTGACTACCAGTACCCGCAACTCAGTGAACCTCGACCACATCGCCCTGCAACCGCTGCAAGGCATCGGTTACCGGCTGCGGCAGCAATTGGCGCAGGCAGTTGTAGTGGCCGAAGCGGCAGGTGCGATCAAAACACGGGCTGCAATCCAGGCCCAGGCGCACCACTTCGACCTTGTCGGCCAAGGGCGGGGTGAAGCCTGGGGACGTGGAGCCGTACACCGCTACCAGCGGGCGGTTCAGCGCCGCCGCCACATGCATCAGGCCGGAGTCGTTGGACACCACCGAGTCGGCGCAGGACAACAAGTCGATAGCCTCGGCCAGGGACGTGTCGCCACTGAGGTTCACCGCCTCTTCGCGCAGGCCGGGAATCAGGCGCTGACGAATATCTTCACCTACCGAATGATCGTTCTTCGAACCGAACAGCCACACCTGCCAGCCTTCGCGGATCTTGGTCTCGGCGACCTTGGCGTAATGCTCCGACGGCCAGCGCTTGGACTCGCCAAACTCGGCGCCAGGGCACAAGGCCAGAACCGGCCGATCAAGGGTGAGGCCGAACTTGGCCAGCGCCGCATCGCGGGTCACCGGGTCGATCTGCAAGCTGGGCCGCGGGTACGGCGTGGGCAATTGCGTGCCGGGCTCGTAGGCCAGGGCCATGAAGCGCTCGATCATCAGCGGGTAGCGGGCTTTATCCAGGGTGCGTACGTCATTGAGCAGCACATAGCGAAACTCACCGCGCCAGCCGGTGCGCTTGGGGATGCCGGCAAAAAAAGGCACCAGCGCCGACTTGAGCGAGTTGGGCAACAGGATCGCCTGGTCGTACTGGCCGGCCATGGATTTGCCGATGCGTCGGCGGGTCGCCAGTTCCAGGGCACCGTGGCCGAGCGGAAAGCTCAAGGCCTTGCGCACCTCGGGCATGCGCTCCAGGATCGGCCGGCTCCACTCAGGGGCGAGCACGTCGATCTGGCAGTCTGGATAGCGCTGGCGCAGGCACTGGAAAAGTGTCTGTGCCATCACCATGTCACCGACCCAACTGGGCCCAACGATCAGAATATTCATGTAGTTTCCACAAACGATGCGGGGAGGCTTATGCCTCCCCGCCTCGATAATGACTGTAGATCGCGGCGCGCCAGGGAGCATCTTTATGTGGGAGCTGGCTTGCCTGCGATTGCATCACCTCGGTATCACTGATAAACCGAGGCGCCTGCATCGCGGGCAAGCCCGGCTCCCACATTAATCCGCATCCCATATAAAAATTGGCGTCGCCCAATCAGTCGAGTTTCAATTTAAGCCCAGCGCTTGCCAGATTCGCATCACCTGTCGCCGTTCGTCGGCAAACTGGTCCCCGGCGACCGTGCCGGCCTCGTTCTGCAAGGCCTGGCGGTGGGCGGCGGAGCGGTAGGCCTTATATACCTCACGCAGCAAATGGGCATCGGCGGCGGGCATCAGCCCGACCTGCTCAAGGCCCTCCAGAATGCGAATATTGTCGGTGTAGCGCAGCAACGATGGATGTTGCGCAGACCACGCCAAAGCCGCGTATTGCACCATAAATTCAATATCGACGATACCTCCGGCGTCCTGCTTGAGGTCGAACACCGCCGTGGCCTCGAAGGCATTGGCGCCCCTGCCGGCCGCCGTGGCCTTGGTACCCAGGTTATCGCGCATCTTGGTGCGCATCTCGCTGACCTCCTGGCGCAGCTTCGCCAAGTCCCGTTCACGCCCCAATACGTTGGCACGTACCTGCTCGAATGCATGGCCCACATCCTGGCTGCCCACCAGCACCCGTGCGCGGATGAGCGCCTGATGTTCCCAGGTCCAGGCTTCATTTTGTTGATAGCGATCGAAGGCGCCCAGGGAGCTCACCAGCAAGCCGGATGCGCCGGAAGGTCGCAGGCGCATGTCCACTTCATACAGCTGGCCGGAGTTGGTCTGGGTGGTCAGCAGGTGAATGATGCGCTGGCCCAGACGCGTGAAGAACTGCGCGCCGTCAATCGGCTTGGCGCCATCGGTCTCGGCCTGGGGGTCGCCATCGTGGATAAACACCAGATCCAGATCCGAACCATGCCCCAGTTCGATGCCGCCGACTTTCCCATAACCGACAATGATGAACCCAGGATCGCACAGGGTACCGTCCAGGCGCTGCGGCGCGCCGTGGCGGGCGACAGTCTGGCGCCAGGCCAGGGCCAGCACTTGCTCAAGAATGGCTTCGGCCAGCCAGGTGAGGTAGTCGCTGACTTTCATCAGCGGCAGGCTGCCAGCGATTTCCGAGGCCGCGACTCGCAGGCGGTGCGCCAATTTAAAGTGACGCAGGGCCTCCATTTGCTGTTCAAGGTCGTCCTCGGGAATGCGGGTGAGGCGCTCGCGCAGCTCGGCAGCCAGCTCCGGCGCCAGCGGCGGCTTGAACAGGCGGCCCTCGTTGAGCAGCTCATCGAGCAACAACGGGAAACGGGTGATCTGTTCGGCGATCCACGGGCTGGCGGCGCACAGGGTCAGCAGGCGACGCAGCGCATCCGGGTTCTCGGTGAGCAACACCAGATAGGCCGAACGCCGGGCGACGGCCTCCACCAACGGCAACACGCGCTCCAGCACCAGGTCCGGGTTGGCGTGCTCGACCGCCTGGGCCAGCAGGCGCGGAATGAATGCATCCAGACGCTCGCGCCCCAGCCGCTGCATGGCACGCAACTGCGGGCTGCCACGCAGGCCGGCCAAGGCCTTGAGGGCTTTGGGTGCATCGGTGAAACCGCCCTCGGCCAATTGACGGCATGCGGCGTCGTCATCCTGGGATTCCTCCCACAGCGGCAACCACTCACCACCGACGACCAATTCACTTTCTTCGCCTTCTTCTTCATCAGGGTCGGCAATCACTTGACGAAAGTGCCAGTCCACGCGGCCACGCCAGTACATCAGGCGTTCGTGGAACGCAGCCCAGTCGCTGAAGCCCAGCATGAAGGCGATACGCGCCTGATCTTCGGGATTGTGCGGCAGCATTTGGGTCTGGCGGTCGGCAATCGCCTGGATGGCGTGCTCGGTGTAGCGCAGGAATTCGTAGCCATTGCGCAGTTCGGTGATCACCGCAGCCGGCAGGTAACCCTGCCCCTCAAGCGTACCCAGCACGTTCAGCAGTGGGCGTTGTTGCAGGCTGAGGTCGCGGCCGCCATGAATCAGCTGGAACGCCTGGGCAATAAACTCCACCTCCCGAATGCCGCCTGAGCCCAGCTTGATGTTCTCGGCCATACCCTTGCGCCGTACTTCCTGCTGGATCAACTGCTTCATGGTGCGCAGCGCTTCGATGGCGGAAAAGTCCAGGTAGCGGCGGTAGACGAACGGGCGCAGCATATCGAGCAACTGCGCGCCGGCCACTTGATCACCGGCCACTACGCGCGCCTTGATCATGGCGTAGCGTTCCCAATCCCGGCCCTGATCCTGGTAGTACTGCTCCAACGCGTTGAAGCTGAGCACCAGCGCACCGGCCGAGCCGTAGGGACGCAGGCGCATATCCACACGGAAGACAAAACCGTCGACCGTCATAGGATCAAGGGCCTTGATCAATTTTTGACCAAGACGAATAAAGAATTCCTGATTGTCCAGGGAGCGCTTTACCCCCACCGTCTCGCCGCCTTCGGGGTAGGCAAAAATCAGGTCGATATCCGACGAGAGATTCAGCTCCACCGCACCGAGCTTGCCCATGCCGAGGATGACCATATGCTGCGCCTCACCGCTGCGCCGCCCGGTCGGCGTGCCGAACTGCGCGCAGTGGCGCTGGTACAGCCATTGGTAGGCCTGGTCGATGCTGGCGTCGGCCATGTCGGAAAGGTCGCGACAGGTTTGCACCAGGTCGGCCTGGCGCGTCAGGTCGCGCCAGATGATGCGCACCTGCTGGCGCGTGCGCTGGCGGCGCAGCACGCGGCCCAACTCATCTTCTGTTTCGGCCTGTTGCACGGCGCCGGCAATCTGGCTGCACAGCTCACCGGGCGCAAAGCTGCGGTCCAGCTCACCCCAGGCCACCAGTTCGAGCAACATCAAAGGGTCACGAACACTCTGTTCAATGACAAAATCACTGGCAGCGCACACGCGGGCGAAGTCGGCCCACCGTTGCGGCGTCCACGCAGAAAGGCCATGATCGTCGTCCAGCGCGGCCACCGCGTCACGAAATGACTGCTCGGCCCGCTGGGCATAAGGCAAGAGAATGGCCGGCAGTTCGGCCAGCGTTGGAAGGCTCATGGTCTATCCTTGATCGGCGTGTAATTGGCGTGTAGTTGTGAACGCAAGAGCCATGCTCGATGAAGGACTGTCGAACAAAAGTTAGAAATAGCTGAAATTAAATTAATCTTGGCAGGCAACATCAAACTTTCACCTTTTCTTGTTCGCAATAGACCAACAATAACGATTATGCTCACCAGCAAGACCGAGCCATACGCTCAGTCTTGTGTAGTTTTACTACTCGTATATACATTCGAAAGGCTGAAATGGCCGACGATTTGTAGTAAAACTACAGGACGCCGAAGCAACCTTCGGCCATCCAAGAATTTATGTCGTCTGCCCACAAGGCCAGTCGCAAACTTCAGGCAACCGATTCTGGTAGCCTTTCCGCCCTGGAGCAAGCCATGCAAGACCTCGATCCCGTCGAAACCCAGGAATGGCTGGACGCCCTGGAATCGGTTCTCGACAAAGAAGGCGAAGACCGTGCTCACTACCTGATGACCCGTATGGGCGAACTCGCGACCCGCAGCGGCTCGCAACTGCCTTACGCCATCACTACGCCATACCGCAACACCATCCCCGTTACCCACGAAGCACGCATGCCTGGCGACCTGTTCATGGAACGCCGCATTCGCTCGCTGGTACGTTGGAACGCCATGGCGATGGTAATGCGCACGAACTTGAAAGATTCGGACCTGGGCGGTCACATTTCCAGCTTCGCTTCCAGCGCCACCCTGTATGACATCGGCTTCAACTACTTCTTCCAGGCCCCGACCGACGAACACGGCGGCGACCTGATCTACTTCCAGGGCCACACCTCGCCAGGCGTCTACGCCCGTGCGTTCATGGAAGGTCGCATCAGCGAAGAACAAATGAACAACTTCCGCCAGGAAGTCGACGGTCAGGGCCTGTCGTCCTACCCGCACCCTTGGCTGATGCCTGATTTCTGGCAGTTCCCGACCGTTTCCATGGGTCTGGGCCCGATCCAGGCGATCTACCAGGCACGCTTCATGAAGTACCTGGAAGCCCGTGGCTTCATCCCGGAAGGCAAGCAGAAAGTCTGGTGCTTCCTGGGCGACGGCGAGTGCGACGAGCCGGAATCCCTGGGGGCCATTTCCCTGGCCGGCCGCGAGAAGCTCGACAACCTGATCTTCGTCATCAACTGCAACCTGCAGCGCCTCGACGGCCCGGTTCGCGGCAACGGCAAGATCATCCAGGAACTCGAAGGCGTGTTCCGTGGTGCTCAGTGGAACGTGACCAAGGTCATCTGGGGCCGTTTCTGGGACCCACTGCTGGCCAAGGACGTCGACGGCATCCTGCAACGTCGCATGGACGAAGTCATCGACGGCGAGTACCAGAACTACAAGGCCAAAGACGGCGCGTTCGTTCGCGAACACTTCTTCAACACGCCTGAACTCAAGGCGATGGTTGCCGACCTGTCCGACGACGAAATCTGGAAGCTCAACCGTGGCGGCCACGACCCGTACAAGGTCTACGCGGCGTACCACGAAGCGGTCAACCACAAAGAACAACCGACCGTCATCCTGGCCAAGACCATCAAGGGTTATGGCACCGGTGCCGGCGAAGCGAAGAACACCGCGCACAACACCAAGAAAGTCGATGTCGACAGCCTGAAGTTGTTCCGCGACCGCTTCGACATTCCGGTCAAGGACGAAGAGCTGGAGAACCTGCCGTTCTTCAAGCCTGAGCCAAACAGCGCCGAGGCCCGCTACCTGAGCGAGCGCCGCAGCGCACTGGGTGGCTTCGTGCCACAGCGCCGCGCCAACAGCTTCAGCGTACCGACGCCGGACCTGAGCACCCTCAAGGCCATCCTTGACGGCTCGGGCGACCGTGAAATCTCCACCACCATGGCCTTCGTGCGCATCCTCGCGCAATTGGTCAAGGACAAGGACATCGGCCCGCGCATCGTCCCGATCATCCCGGACGAAGCCCGTACCTTTGGTATGGAAGGCATGTTCCGCCAGTTGGGCATCTACTCCTCCGTCGGCCAGCTCTACGAGCCAGTCGATAAAGACCAGGTGATGTTCTACAAGGAAGACAAGAAGGGCCAGATCCTCGAAGAAGGCATCAACGAAGCGGGTGCCATGAGCTCCTTCATCGCTGCCGGTACTTCGTACTCCAGCCACAACCAGCCGATGCTGCCGTTCTACATCTTCTATTCGATGTTCGGCTTCCAGCGTATTGGCGACCTGGCTTGGGCAGCAGGCGACAGCCGTACCCGTGGCTTCCTGATCGGCGGTACCGCCGGGCGCACCACGCTGAACGGCGAAGGCCTGCAACACGAAGACGGTCACAGCCACATCCTGGCTGCCACCATCCCGAACTGCCGCACCTTTGATCCAACCTACGGCTATGAGCTGGCGGTGATCATCCAGGACGGCATGAAGAAGATGACCGAAGAGCAGCAGGACGTTTTCTACTACATCACCGTGATGAACGAGTCCTACCAGCAGCCAGCCATGCCGGCCGGTGTGGAAGAAGGCATCATCAAGGGCATGTACCTGCTCGAAGAAGACACCAAGGAAGCGGCGCACCACGTACAGCTGATGGGCTCCGGCACCATCCTGCGCGAAGTGCGTGAAGCGGCGAAGATCCTGCGTGACGAATTCAACGTCGGCGCCGACGTGTGGAGCGTGACCAGCTTCAACGAACTGCGTCGCGACGGCCTGGCCGTAGAGCGCAGCAACCGTCTGCACCCTGGCCAGAAGCCAGCCAAGAGCTACGTCGAAGAGTGCCTGGCCGGCCGTAAAGGTCCAGTCATTGCCTCTACCGACTACATGAAACTGTTTGCTGAACAAATTCGCCAGTGGGTCCCGTCCAAGGAATTCAAAGTCCTGGGCACCGATGGTTTCGGCCGCAGTGACAGCCGCAAGAAGCTGCGTCACTTCTTCGAAGTCGACCGTCACTTCGTGGTGTTGGCAGCCCTGGAAGCCTTGGCTGACCGTGGTGAGATCGAACCCAAGGTGGTGGCTGACGCCATCGTCAAGTTCGGGATCAACCCGGAAAAACGCAACCCACTGGACTGCTGAGGAGATTTTTTGTGAGCGAACTCATTCGCGTACCTGACATCGGCAGCGGTGAAGGTGAAGTAATCGAGCTGTTTGTGAAGGTCGGCGACACCGTCGAAGCCGACCAGAGCATCCTGACCCTGGAGTCGGACAAGGCGAGCATGGAAATTCCTGCTCCCAAGGCCGGCGTGGTCAAGAGCCTGAAGGTCAAGCTGGGCGACCGCCTGAAAGAAGGCGACGAACTGCTGGAACTGGAAATCGAAGGCGCCGCTGATGCAGCCCCTGCGGCGGCTCCGGCTGCCGCTGCTGAACCTGCGCCTGCCGCTGAAAAACCTGCTGCCGAGGCCCCAGCGGCCCCGGCTGCTGCACCTGCCGCCGCCACCGTCCAGGACATTCACGTCCCGGACATCGGCTCGTCGGGCAAGGCCAAGATCATCGAGCTGCTGGTCAAGGTCGGCGACACCGTCGAAGCCGATCAGTCGCTGATCACCCTGGAGTCCGACAAGGCCTCCATGGAAATCCCTTCGCCGGCTGCCGGCGTAGTGGAAAGCATCGCGGTCAAGCTGGAAGACGAAGTCGGCACCGGTGACTTCATCCTCAAGCTGAAAGTACAAGGCGCTGCCCCGGCCGCCGCTCCAGCACCGGCGGCTGCTCCGGCTGCCAAGCCTGAAGCCGCTCCGGCCGCTGCTGCCCCGGCACCTGCTGCAAAAGCCGAGGCCACACCGGCCCCTGCGGCTGCCGCACCTGCGCCAAGCGGTGCCAAGGTGCACGCCGGCCCTGCCGTGCGTCAGTTGGCCCGCGAGTTCGGCGTCGAGCTGAGCGCCGTCTCGGCCAGCGGCCCGCACGGTCGTGTGCTGAAGGAAGACGTGCAGGCTTACGTCAAAGCCATGATGCAAAAGGCCAAGGAAGCACCGGCTGCCGGCGCGACGGGCGGCTCGGGCATTCCGCCGATCCGTACCGTGGATTTCAGCCGCTTCGGCGAAACCGAAGAAGTGCCGATGACCCGCCTGATGCAAATCGGCGCGGCCGGCCTGCATGCCAGCTGGCTGAACATCCCGCATGTGACTCAGTTCGACCAGGCCGACATCACCGACCTGGAAGCTTTCCGCGTTGCGCAGAAAGCCGTGGCCGAGAAGGCCGGCGTGAAGCTGACCGTGCTGCCACTGCTGCTCAAGGCCTGCGCGCACCTGCTCAAGGAACTGCCGGACTTCAACAGCTCGCTGGCGCCAAGCGGCAAGGCGATCATTCGCAAGAAGTACGTCAACATCGGCTTTGCCGTCGACACTCCGGATGGCCTGCTGGTACCGGTCATCAAGAACGTCGACCAGAAGAGCCTGCTGCAACTCGCTGGCGAAGCGGCTGCGCTGGCTGCCAAGGCCCGCGACAAGAAGCTCACCCCGGATGACATGCAGGGCGCCTGCTTCACTATCTCCAGCCTCGGGCACATTGGCGGCACTGGCTTCACGCCAATCGTCAACGCGCCGGAAGTGGCGATCCTGGGTGTTTCCAAGGCCACCATCCAGCCTGTGTGGGACGGTAAAGCGTTCCAGCCCAAGCTGATGCTGCCACTGTCGCTGTCCTACGATCACCGTGTGATCAACGGCGCCGCCGCTGCACGCTTCACCCAGCGCCTGAGCCAGTTGCTGAACGACATCCGCACCATCCTGCTGTAAGCCGCAGAGCCTTCCCTTTACGGGGAAGGCCCTTGCCGCACCGATTTCCGAGCGCCACGCTCGTACCTCAACCCCGCCACTTGGCGGGGCTTTTTTTGTGCGCTCGGTGTACGCACAGAACAGGTTTGTACACCTTCTGTCACTTCGATTGCAGAAATCCCCCGCACGGCCGATAACTGCCTTATAGCACTTAGCCTTCATCCTCTCTTGTCAGTGCGTGCCGCATGATGCAACCTTGCCGTAGGCGACAGTAAAGAGGGCGTGAGCCGGGCGCCACGCGCATTTTCCCAAGCGAGTTTCCCCATGAAAAGCCAACCCGATGTCGCCCGTATGGCGGCCGAGGTAGTGACGCAATTACCGGTGCCTTCGCGCCTCGGTATGCTGCGTTTCGAGCGGCTTAATGAGGCAAGCTGGGCCCTGCTGTACCTCGATCCCAATTGCGAGCGCCAGTTCGGCCTGCCAGCGGTGGAACTCTGTGCGCTGATCGGCACGCCCTACGCCAGCCTGATGGAGCCCCAGGCCCGCTATCAGCTGCACGACGCAATCCAGCAGCAACTGACCCACAGCCCCCATTACCTGGTGCGCTATACCCTACACACCCATGACGGCCCGATGAGCCTGCTGGAAATGGGCGAGGCCTACAAACAACACAACCGCCATCTGCTGCGCGGCTACCTGATGGTGGTCGACGGGCTGTTCAGCGATACCACCGCGCCCGCCCCGACCGCTGACCTGGAAAACCAGAACAGCCGCCTGCAGATCGCCCTGGAGCTCAACCAGCGTGCGCAGCAGGAACAGTTGCAACACCTGGAACGGGTGCGCGCCCAGCAGGAGCTGATCCTGCTGCTGGCCCGACAGCGCTACACCACGCCCAATTCGCTGCAAGAAGCCGCTGAGCTGATCACCCGTAGCGCGTGCGACATTTACCAGATCGACTGCGCCAGCATCTGGCACCTCGAAGGCCAACATCTGGTGCCTATCTCGGCGTACCACCGCGCCGACCAACAGCACCGCCTGCCCCAAGCCATCGACGCCAGCGGTTTCCCGGATTATCTGGAAGCCCTGCACTCCAGCCGCGCCATCGACGCCACTCATGCCCAACGTGACCCGCGCACCCGGGAAATGGCCGAAAGCCTGCGCGCCAACGATATCCACGCGATGCTCGACGCCAGTATTCGTGTCGACGGCCAGGTCGTCGGCGTGCTGTGCCTGGAACAAAGCGGCAGTTCACGTGCCTGGCAGTCCGATGAAATCGCGTTTGCCGGCGAGCTGGCAGACCAGTTCGCGCAAGTCATCAACAACCACAACCGCCGTACCGCCACCAGCGCCCTGCACCTGTTCCAGCGTGCTGTGGAGCAAAGCGCCAATGCCTTTCTGCTGGTCAATTGCGACGGCGTGGTGGAGTACGTCAACCCCAGCTTCACCGCAATTACCCAATACAGCGCGGAAGAAGTCCACGGCCATCGCCTGGCGCAACTGCCGGCCCTGGAAAATCTCAGTGAGTTGCTGTTCGACGCGCCGTCGGCCCTGGCCAAAAGCAACAGCTGGCAAGGCGAGTTCAAAAGCCGGCGCAAGAACCTGGAGCCCTACTGGGGCCAGTTGTCGATTTCCAAGGTGTATGGCGATAACCGCGAGCTGACCCACTACATCGGCATCTACGAAGACATCACCCAGACCAAGCTGGCGCAACAGCGCATCGAGCGCCTGGCCTACACCGACAACCTGACCAACCTGGGCAACCGACCGGCGTTCATCCGTAACCTCGACGAACGCTTTGCCCGCGACAGCGACAGCCCGATCAGCCTGCTGCTGGTGGACATCGACAACTTCAAGCGCATCAACGACAGCCTCGGCCACCAGACCGGCGACAAGTTGCTGATCAGCCTGGCCCGCCGTTTGCGCAATAGCTTGAGCAGCGGCGGCAGCCTGGCACGCTTTGCCAGTAACGAGTTCGCAGTGCTGTTGGATGATTCCGACCTGGAGACCGGCCAGCAGGTCGCCAGCCAGTTGCTGGCCACGCTCGACAAGCCGATGTTCGTCGACAACCAGTTGATCAGCGTCACCGGCTCCGTGGGCCTGGCCTGCGCGCCGCTGCATGGCCGCGACCCGCAGACGCTAATGCGTAACGCAGGGCTGGCGCTGCACAAGGCCAAGGCCAACGGCAAACACCAGGTGCAAGTGTTTACCGAAGCGTTGAATGCCGAAGCCAGCTACAAGCTGTTCGTGGAAAACAACCTGCGTCGCGCCCTGACCCAGAACGAGCTGGACGTGTTCTACCAGCCCAAACTGTGCCTGCGCAGCGGCCGTCTGCTGGGCATGGAAGCCCTGTTGCGCTGGAACCACCCGGAAAAGGGCATGATCCGCCCCGACCAGTTCATCAGCGTGGCCGAAGAGACCGGGTTGATCATTCCGATCGGCAAATGGATCGCCCGCCAGGCGTGCCGCATGAGCAGGCAGTTGAGCGCCGCCGGCATGGGCAATTTGCAGGTGGCGATCAACCTGTCGCCCAAGCAATTTTCCGATCCGGACCTGGTGACCTCGATTGCCACCATCCTCAAGGAAGAACAGCTACCGGCCAACCTGCTGGAGCTGGAGCTGACCGAGGGTTTGCTGCTGGAAGCCACCGAAGACACGCGCCTGCAACTGGACCAGTTGAAAAGCTTTGGCCTGACCCTGGCCATGGACGATTTCGGCACCGGTTACTCGTCGCTGAGCTACTTGAAAAAATTCCCCATCGACATCATTAAGATTGATCGCAGCTTTATCCACGAGATCCCGGATAACCAGGACGACATGGAAATCACCTCGGCAGTGATCGCCATGGCTCACAACCTCAAGCTCAAGGTGGTGGCCGAAGGCATCGAGACAGCCGAACAGTTGGCGTTCCTGCGCAGACACCGCTGCGATGTCGGCCAGGGCTACCTGTTCGACCGACCGATCCCCGGTGCAGAGCTGCTGACAATGCTTAAACGCTACCCGCGCGGGCCAATCGCCTGACAGCGCTGTAACACTCGGGCACACTGACTGTCTGACAATTTACTGTTACTCAACCTGACGAGAGGACTGATCATGGTCTTGCGCTCGGAAATTCTGGTGAACAAAAACGTGCTGCCTACTCAAGAACAAGCTTTGCCTGGCCGTGAAACCCCGATGAAGTTGCCGGAAACGCACTTCGTCAACGGCAACCCGCTGCTGGGTCCGTTTATTGATGATGTCGGTTTTGCGATCTTCGGCCTGGGTTGTTTCTGGGGCGCTGAACGTAAATTCTGGGAACGCGACGGCGTGGTCAGCACGGTGGTCGGCTATGCCGGCGGTTTCACGCCGAACCCGACCTACGAAGAAGTCTGCTCAGGCCTGACCGGCCACAGCGAAGTGGTGCTGGTGGTGTATGACCAGGCCAAGCTCAAGTATGAAGACCTGTTGAAGATGTTCTGGGAACTGCATAACCCGACCCAGGGCATGCGCCAGGGCAATGATATTGGCAGCCAATACCGCTCGGTGATTTATGCCACCACGCCTGAACAACTGGCGGCGGCCAAAACCAGTGCCGAGGCTTATCAGCAAGAGCTGAACAAGGCCGGCCTGGGTGAGATCACCACGGAAATCGAAGAAGCACCGACGGTGTACTTTGCCGAGGCGTATCACCAGCAGTACCTGGCGAAGAATCCGCAGGGGTATTGCGGGATCGGCGGCACAGGCGTGACCTGCCCGATCTAAGGTCAACATAGAACCAAATGTGGGAGGGGGCTTGCTCCCGATTGCGGTGTGTCAGTTACAGAAGTACTGACTGACACTCAGCAATCGGGAGCAAGCCCCCTCCCACATTTAGTTTTGTGTGTGGCCTGAGCGCTGACTATTCAGCGATAAGCCAATCCATCTGCCACCCACCCTGGGTCTGCCCAAGTTTCTTGGACAGCCACGGCAGCAACTCACGCAACTCCTCTTCCAGACCCCACGGCGGGTTGGCAATCGCCAGGCCCGAGCCGGTCAGGGTGTTGGGCGTGTCCAGTGGATGCACCAGCAGTTCCACCCGCAGCAACTTCGGCGCACCGGTACCGGCCAGGTCCTGGTAGAAGCGGCGCAACATGCGCTGGTCCTTCACCGGGTACCAGATCGCCGCGACCGTCTGGCGCATGCGGCTGACGGCTTCCTTGAGGGACGCCGCACAACGCTGCATTTCGTCGAGCTTCTCGAACGGCGGATCGATCAGCATCAACGCGCGTTTTTCCGGCACCGGCAACAGGGCACGCGGCACATGCCAGCCTTCGCCCAGATGCACTTTGACCCGGCGATCACCCTTCATATTGTCCTTGAGCAGCACGCCATCTTCGGGGTGCTTCTCGTTGAGCAGCACACGGTCCTGGGGACGCGTGAGGCGTCGCGCCAGCTCCGGCGAGCCCGGGTAGTAGCGCAACTGGCCGTCCGGGTTCATCTCGTGCAGCACGCGCATGTAGTCGGCGGTGAGCGGCGGCAGGTCGCTTGCGCCCCACAGGCGAGCGATGCCTTCCAGGTATTCACCGGTGCGGTTGGCCTGGTCGCCCTGCAAGTCGTACAGGCCAATGCCGGCATGGGTGTCGAGGTAGGCGAACGGCTGCTCCTTGCGCGACATCAGGGCGATGAGGCGGGTCAAGGTCAGGTGTTTGAAGACATCGGCGTGGTTGCCGGCGTGAAAGGCGTGACGATAATTCATGGTTGCTCCTGCGCAGGGGGCGAAGTTTACCTTCTACCGGTGCAAAGGTGCAGGGCCGCATGGCGGGCGGTACGGATATCACGCGAGCCTCATGGGTTTAACTCAGTTGTACGCCAAGGTAGTCCGCCACCTCGGCATGGCTGATATCCGGCCTGCGTGCGAAGTAGGCGACCTTGTGCTGCAGGATCGTGAGTGTAAACGCAGTGTATAAGTCGGGACGCTGCTCCTGGAGCCATTGCAACAGGTTGTCGATCAGCACCTGGGGCGAGTGTTGCGCCAGGCTTGCCAACAATGGCGCCGGCACTCGCCACCAAGGGCTGGGTTTGGCCGCAGCCACCTGGCGGGGCGAGACTGCCAACGACTGTCCATTGATTAAGTAACGCTGGAATACGGGCAGCACAGTTGCGGCATCGTCACCCAACTGCTGCAACATCGGCAAAAACTGCGCGCCATCCCAGAAGCGCAAAAATACCGGCTGGTCTTCAGGCAGGTACACCTGGGTCAAACCCTTCAAGTGATCGATCACAACCTCCAACGAGCACGAAGACACCGCCAGCCAGCCCCAGTCCACGGCCTGGGTGGTGGCTACCCAGTCGAGAAAAGCACTGCCAGGCTCGACAATGCCAACATAAGGCATCACCTCATTCCAATCGGCATAGGGCGTGCCCGCCCACACCGGTTGCGGCGGTGGTGCGACCGCCATGGTTTGCCAGGCTGCAAACGGCTTGGCCTCGCTGGTGTTGCCCATGACGACGTATAGCTGCTCATCAGGCTGCAACGGTTTTTGGGCCAGCCAGGCGCGGGGCGTCAAGGGTGAGGCCATCAGGGGAAACTCCGTGCGTGGGCGCTGATATCGCACTGCCCGTTTTTGCAGCGCTCACACTCTTCGCAAAACGGCGCACTGCGCTTGAGGCTGGCCACTTGCGCAGGGCTTAGCGGCGCGGGAATAACGGCCAACAATGTTTCCTTCACCCCCGGCATTAACGGCGGCGCCGCCGGAACAGGCGCGCCGCCTGGCTGGATTGGCACACTGCTGAATATCCCGCCCGCCGACAGCGTGATCGACTGCCCGCCCGCTTGAATCGTCACGCTGGCCCCCGCATCAATGACGATGCTTTGCCCAGCGCCCAATTGAATGGTCTGCCCGGCACGCATGTACTGCGAACCGCCGACCGCCAGATGATCATCCTGCTTGAGTTCAGTGAGGCGGTTGCCATGGGTGATGCGCCGCTCTTCACCCTGCAACTCATGGTGCGACTCGCCGCCCACCCGCACACGACGCTGGTTATCGACCTGCACCTGTTGGTCATTGAGCACATGCTGGGTCCAGTCCCGCTGGGCGCGCAGGTAGATTTCCTCGGCCCCCTTACGGTCTTCGATGCGCAGTTCGTTGTAGCCTCCACCGCCCGGGCTGCTCTGGCTACGCAGGATACTGCGGGTCTTGTCCGCCGGCAGGTCGAGGGGCATCGGCGTGGCGGCATTAGGCAGGCACCCCACCACCAGCGGCATATCCAAATCACCATTGACGAAGCCCACCAGCACCTCCATGCCGACCCTGGGTATCAGCACCACACCATAGCGGTCATGGGCCCAGCCGCTGGCCACCCGCAGCCAGCAACTGGAATGATCGTTGTGCTCGCCGATGCGATCCCACGCCATCTGCACCTTTACCCGTCCGTATTCGTCGCAATGGATCTCACTGCCAACCGGGCCAGTGACCACTGCGCTTTGGTAACCCGATATCGTCGGGCGCGGCTGCTCAGCCAAGGGCGGGCGAAAGATTGCATCCCACGGCGTGGCAACAAAGGTGTTGCCATACCCCTGACGAAACGCCCCGCCAACCACCTCGGTGACCGCTTCCTCCAGCACCTGGGGCTGTTTGCCTTCGTGGGTGACTTGGGTGACCAGCCATAAGTCATTCCACTCCTCGCGCGGGTGCTCCCTCAATTGCAGGAACCTGCCGCCGGCCAAGGCCGGTTCGTCGCTTTGCCCCTGGGCGATGCGGTAGTCGCTGCGGTGCCGCTCCAGGCTACGCTGGGCGAGGTATTTGCCATGGGCCCGGTCGGAAAAATAGCCGGGGAACTGCTGCGCCTCAAGCTTGGGCAACTGCGCGTCGGCCGCCGTGCTTTGCAGCTCGAGGTGCGGTTTGCAAAAATCGTAATCGCGCAGATTGACCGCCGTGGTGCGGGTTGCCAATTGCAGTGTGAAACGCTTGATAGCCGGCGCCTGGGCAACCATGCCCGACCCAGGCCGGTACGGCGTGGGCTGATCGACCTGGGCAAATACCGTCTGGTCATCGCCAAACACCAGCAAATGAGCATCGGGGCAATGCTGAAAGTGATAGTGAATGCCGACTTCGGCACACAGGCGTTGGATGAACGCCAGATCCGTCTCACCGAATTGCACGCAATACTCGCGCTCAGGGTATTGACCGCTCAGCCGGAACTCAAAGCTGTCACTGTGGATGCCCTGCCCCGCCAACACCTGCGCAACGATCTGCGGCACCGTCTGATGCTGGAAAATCCGCTGATGACTGCTGTGCGCCAGATATGCCAGGTGCGGCGCCAGGCTGAGCTGGTAGCGTGTCAGGCGCCGTCCGGAATCGCCTTGGGCGACCCGGTACACCAGGCCATGCACACCATGGCCGCGGTCATCGAAACCCAGGTATACCTGACGATGCAGCAAGCTCTCCAGGTCGATATCCGGCTGCTCGCTGACCAGCTCAAGTTCGAAACGGTAAGGCTGGTTGATGGCCTCGGAGCCACTGAACTCATACACCTTGAGGTCACTGGGCGCCCCATCCAGGGCCAGGGTAAATGCACTTTGGTTGGCAGGAGCGAACATCCGGTGTTTCTCTGCGAAGGGTGGCAGCCGATTCTGCACCAGCTTTTTGCCCGGCCGGGCGTATCGCCGGCAAATCAGTAAGGTCCTACCTGTGCCTTCATCCAGCCACCCTCGAAGGCAACCAGGCGAACTGGCCGAAACAAAAACGGCCCGCCATCCAAAGGACGCGGGCCGTTTTTGTTTCAACTGGACAGGCGCTCAACGCCCGGCGCAGTTATTTGTTGAGGTTGTAGTCTTTTTCCGCAGCATCAAAACGCTCGACCATACCAACCGTCGGTGCGCCCATCTTGCTCACGAAGTAGATCGCCAGGCTGGCGAAGATGAAGCCTGGGATGATTTCGTACAGACCCAGCAGTTCAAAGTGCTTCCACACGATCACGGTGATCGCGCCGACCAGGATGCCGGCCAGTGCGCCGTTGCGGGTCATGTTTTTCCAGATCACCGAGATCAGCACCACAGGGCCGAACGCAGCGCCGAAACCGGCCCAGGCGTAGCTGACCAGGCCCAGGACGCGGTTTTCCGGGTTGGCGGCCATGGCGATGGCGATCAAGGCCACTACCAGCACCATGATCCGACCGACCCAAACCAGCTCAAGCTGGGAAGCGCCTTTACGCAGGAACGCCTTGTAGAAGTCTTCGGTCAGGGCGCTGGAGCACACCAGCAACTGGCAGCTCAAGGTACTCATCACCGCCGCGAGGATCGCCGACAGCAATACACCGGCAACCCATGGGTTGAACAGGATTTTGGCCAGTTCGATAAACACTCGCTCAGGGTTTTCAGTGACCGGGCCAGCCACTTCCGGATGCGCCGAGAAGTAAGCGATACCGAAGAAGCCCACCGCCACGGTGCCGCCCAGGCACAGGATCATCCAGGTCATGGAGATGCGACGTGCGTTGGCAATCGACTTCACCGAGTCGGCCGCCATGAAACGCGCCAGGATGTGCGGCTGGCCGAAGTAGCCCAGGCCCCAGCCCATCAGCGAGATGATGCCGATGAAGGTGGTGTTTTTCAGCATGTCGAAGTTGGTCGGGTCTTTGGCTTCGATGGCCAGGAACGTGGTGTCCACACCGCCGGTGGCCAGCAGCACGATGATCGGCGTCAGGATCAGCGCGAAGATCATCAGCGTGGCTTGTACGGTGTCGGTCCAGCTGACCGCCAGGAAACCACCGATAAAGGTGTAGGCAATCGTTGCCGCAGCACCGGCCCACAGCGCGGTCTCGTAGGACATGCCGAAGGTGCTTTCGAACAGGCGGGCACCGGCGACAATGCCGGAGGCGCAATAGATGGTGAAGAACACCAGGATCACCACTGCCGAGATGATCCGCAGCAGGCCGCTTTTATCTTCGAAGCGGCTGGAGAAGTAATCCGGCAGGGTCAGGGCGTCGCCGTTGTGTTCGGTCTGCACCCGCAGGCGGCCAGCCACGAACAACCAGTTGAGGTAAGCACCGGCGATCAGGCCGATGGCAATCCAGCTTTCCGACAGGCCGGACATGTAGATGGCGCCCGGCAGGCCCATCAACAACCAGCCGCTCATGTCGGAAGCACCGGCCGACAAGGCTGTCACCACGCTACCGAGGCTGCGACCGCCGAGGATGTAATCGGAAAGGTTGTTGGTGGAGCGATAGGCCATCAAGCCGATCAGCACCATTGCTGCGATGTAGATCACGAACGTGATCAGGGTTGGATTGCTAACGCTCATATGAGTGACGCCCTGGCTTTGTTTTTATGTAGCGACGGTCTGTCAGATCGCCACTGGTGGATAACCGAGTAGACGAGCCTGCTAGCCGCGCATTTATGACTGGCGTTTCCCCAGGAAAGCCGCCAGCCGATGAACCAAACCTTAGAGGTGGTTGCACCTTGGTGCGCGAATGCTATTCAACAAAGCAAATAAGGTGCAACCAGTTTCTTGCGAATAAGTTGCACCCAGGTGTGATTTAGGACAAACGCCGTGTTTTTGCTCCTTTTCGGAGCAAGAACAGCCGATCTCAGAAGCAAACGCACCAATGCCGAGCGGATTTTGTCGAAGGCCAATTTTTTTCCGATCAACCGTCGAAAATTTCCTGAACAAAAGGGTTGCACCCGGTTGCACCTCTGCATGGGCAAAGCTAATCTTGCCGCCAGCAGATGCCACTCGGTAGTGGCACCCATGAGGATAAGAAAATGGCAACGACCACCCTTGGGGTCAAACTCGACGACCCAACCCGCGAGCGCCTGAAAGCCGCCGCGACCTCCATTGATCGCACGCCGCACTGGCTGATCAAGCAGGCAATTTTCAATTACCTGGAGAAACTCGAGGGTGGTGCAACCCTGTCCGAGCTCAATGGCTTGAGCAGCAAGGACGCCGAAGACGCGGGCGAGATCCAGGCTGACCACGCCCACCAGTGCTTCCTTGAGTTCGCTGAAAGCATCCTGCCGCAATCGGTACTGCGCGCATCGATCACCGCCGCTTACCGTCGCCCGGAACCGGAAGTGGTACCGATGCTGATCGAGCAGGCACGCCTGCCGGCAGACATGGCCGAAGCCACCAACAAGCTGGCTGCCACCATTGCCGAGAAACTGCGTAACCAGAAGAGCGCCGGCGGCCGTGCCGGTATCGTCCAGGGCCTGCTGCAGGAATTCTCCCTGTCGTCCCAGGAAGGCGTGGCGCTGATGTGCCTGGCCGAAGCGCTGCTGCGCATCCCGGACAAAGGCACCCGTGACGCGCTGATCCGCGACAAGATCAGCACCGGCAACTGGCAGCCGCACCTGGGCAACAGCCCGTCGCTGTTCGTTAACGCCGCCACCTGGGGCCTGTTGCTGACCGGCAAACTGGTCGCCACCCACAACGAAGCGGGCCTGACCTCCTCCCTGAGCCGCATCATCGGCAAAAGCGGCGAGCCGATGATCCGCAAAGGCGTCGACATGGCCATGCGCCTGATGGGCGAACAGTTCGTCACCGGCGAAACCATCGCCGAAGCCCTGGCCAATGCGAGCAAGTTCGAAGCCAAGGGCTTCCGCTACTCCTACGACATGCTCGGTGAAGCCGCCCTCACCGAACACGATGCCCAGAAGTACCTGGCTTCGTATGAACAAGCCATTCACTCCATCGGCAAAGCCTCCCATGGCCGTGGGATCTATGAAGGCCCGGGCATCTCCATCAAGCTCTCCGCCCTGCACCCGCGCTATAGCCGTGCGCAGTACGAGCGCGTGATGGACGAACTGTACCCGCGCCTGCTGTCGCTGACCTTGCTGGCCAAGCAATACGACATCGGCCTGAACATCGACGCCGAAGAAGCCGACCGCCTGGAACTGTCCCTGGACCTGCTGGAGCGTCTGTGTTTCGAGCCGCAACTGACCGGCTGGAACGGTATCGGTTTTGTGATCCAGGCTTACCAGAAGCGTTGCCCGTATGTGATCGACTACGTCATCGACCTGGCCCGCCGCAGCCGCCATCGCCTGATGATCCGCCTGGTAAAAGGCGCGTACTGGGACAGCGAAATCAAACGCGCCCAGGTCGAGGGCCTGGAAGGCTACCCGGTGTACACCCGCAAGGTGTACACCGACGTTTCCTACATTGCCTGCGCACGCAAACTGCTGTCGGTGCCGGAAGCCATCTACCCGCAGTTCGCCACGCACAACGCCCACACCTTGTCGGCCATCTACCATATCGCCGGTCAGAACTATTACCCCGGCCAGTACGAGTTCCAATGCCTGCACGGCATGGGTGAACCGCTGTACGAACAAGTGGTGGGCAAGGTTTCCGAAGGCAAGCTGAACCGTCCGTGCCGTGTGTACGCGCCGGTCGGTACCCACGAAACACTGCTGGCCTACCTGGTACGCCGCCTGTTGGAAAACGGCGCCAACACCTCGTTCGTCAACCGCATCGCCGACCAATCGATCTCGATTCAGGAGCTGGTGGCCGATCCAGTGGCCAGCATCGAGCAGATGGCTACGCTGGAAGGTGGCTTCGGCTTGCCGCACCCACGTATTCCGCTGCCGCGTGACCTGTATGGCAGCGACCGCGCCAACTCGGCCGGTATCGACCTGGCCAACGAACACCGTCTGGCGTCGCTGTCCTGCGCCCTGCTGGCTACCGCGCACAACAACTGGAAAGCCGCGCCGATGCTCGGTTGCGCCTCCAGCCAGGAAGCGGCCCAACCGGTGCTGAACCCGTCCGACCTGCGGGATGTGGTCGGCCACGTACAGGAAGCTACCGTCGAAGACGTCGACAACGCGATCCAGTGCGCGATCAGCGCCGCGCCGATCTGGCAGGCCACCCCGCCCGCCGAACGCGCCGCGATTCTGGAGCGTGCCGCCGACCTGATGGAAGGCGAGATCCAGCCGCTGATGGGCCTGCTGGCCCGTGAAGCCGGCAAGACCTTCGCCAACGCCATCGCCGAAGTGCGTGAAGCCGTGGACTTCCTGCGTTACTACGCGGTGCAGGCGCGCAACGACTTCACCAACGATGCCCATCGCCCACTGGGCCCGGTGGTCTGCATCAGCCCGTGGAACTTCCCGCTCGCCATCTTCAGCGGCCAGGTGGCTGCGGCATTGGCCGCCGGTAACCCGGTACTGGCCAAGCCTGCCGAACAGACCCCGCTGGTCGCCGCCCAAGCCGTGCGCATCCTGCTCGAAGCCGGCATTCCCGAGGGCGTGCTGCAACTGCTACCCGGCCAAGGCGAAAGCGTCGGTGCCCGACTGGTGGGTGATGATCGCGTCAAAGGCGTGATGTTCACTGGTTCCACCGAAGTTGCTCGCTTGTTGCAACGCAATGTCGCCGGGCGCCTGGATGCCCAGGGTCGCCCGATCCCGCTGATCGCCGAAACCGGTGGCCAGAACGCGATGATCGTTGATTCGTCGGCGCTCACCGAACAGGTGGTGATCGACGTGGTGTCGTCGGCCTTCGACAGCGCCGGCCAACGCTGCTCGGCCCTGCGTGTACTGTGCCTGCAGGAAGATTCGGCAGACCGCGTGATCGAAATGCTCAAGGGCGCCATGGCTGAATGCCGTCTGGGCAACCCGGAACGCCTGTCGGTGGATATCGGCCCGGTGATCGACGCCGAAGCCAAGGCCGGCATCGAGAAGCACATCCAGGCCATGCGCGACAAAGGCCGCAACGTTTATCAGGTTGCAATTGCCGATGGCGAAGAGATCAAGCGCGGCACCTTTGTGATGCCAACCCTGATCGAGCTGGAAAGCTTCGACGAATTGCAACGTGAGATTTTCGGCCCGGTACTGCACGTGGTGCGCTACAAGCGCAAAGAGATCGACCAGTTGATAGGCCAGATCAATGCGTCGGGCTACGGTCTGACCCTGGGCGTGCATACCCGCATCGACGAGACCATCGCCAAGGTGATCGACAACGTCAACGCCGGTAACGTCTACGTCAACCGCAACATCGTGGGTGCCGTGGTCGGCGTGCAGCCGTTCGGCGGCGAAGGCCTGTCGGGCACTGGCCCGAAAGCCGGCGGCCCGTTGTATCTGTACCGCCTGCTGTCGACTCGTCCTACCGACGCGATCGAGCAATCCTTCGTACGTGGCGACGCATTGACTGCACCCGACGTACGCCTGCGCGACGCCATGAGCCAACCGCTGACCGCCCTGAAAACCTGGGCCGACAGCCATAAGTTCAGTGAGCTGAGCGCGCTGTGCACGCAATTCGCGGCGCAGTCGCAAAGCGGTGTCACACGGCAACTGGCCGGCCCGACCGGTGAGCGCAACAGCTACGCAATCCTGCCGCGTGAACACGTGCTGTGCCTGGCTGAAGTGGAAGGTGATCTGCTGACCCAACTGGCGGCAGTGCTGGCCGTCGGCGGTTCGGCGGTATGGCCGGAAACCGAGCTGACCAAGGCTCTGTTCCCACGCCTGCCGCGAGACATTCAGGCGAAGATCAAGCGCGTGGCCGACTGGACCAAGGACGACGTAGTGTTTGACGCCGTGCTGCATCACGGTGATTCCGACCAATTGCGTGCGGTGTGCCAGCAAGTGGCGCAGCGCGGTGGGGCGATTGTTGGGGTGCATGGGATGTCTCAGGGTGAGACGGCCATTGCCTTGGAGCGATTGGTGATCGAGCGGGCGTTGAGCGTCAACACCGCAGCGGCAGGCGGTAACGCCAGCCTGATGACTATAGGTTAAAACCTGTGGGAGGGGGCTTGCTCCCGATAGCGGAGTGTCAGTCAGCACATTGGACACTGACACACTGCTATCGGGAGCAAGCCCCCTCCCACATTGACTGCATTTCAATTCCCTGCCTGCGTTTTGCCCTTCCATCACCCAGATCAATCTTGCTATCCAGCCTTTATTCACGCGCTTAGACTCAGGCCAATTCCTTCAAAGGTAATCCGCCATGTCCGAGACGCTGCTCAGTTCCCGCAATCTGGCTTTCGAGCTGTACGAAGTCCTCGATGCCGAGGGCCTGACCCAGCGTGAGCGGTTTGCCGAACACAACCGCGAAACCTTCGACGCTGCGATCAGCACGGCGCGCAGCATCGCCGAAAAGTACTTCGCCCCCCACAACCGCAAGAACGACGAAAACGAACCGCGTTATGAGAACGGCCAAGCGATCCTGATCCCGGAAGTCAAACCCGCCGTAGACGCCTTCCTGGAGGCCGGTTTCCTCAACGCAGCCCGCAGTTTCGAAGCAGGCGGCATGCAACTGCCGACCTTGCTGTCCCAAGCCTGCTTCGCCCACTTTCAAGCGGCCAACGCCGCATCGACCTCCTACCCGTTCCTGACCATGGGCGCCGCCAATCTGATCGAAAGCTTCGGCACCGAGGAGCAGAAACAGCGCTTCCTGCAACCGATGATCGACGGGCGCTTCTTCGGCACAATGGCCCTGACCGAGCCCCACGCCGGCTCCTCGCTGTCAGATATTCGTACCCGCGCAGAACCGGCGGCTGACGGCAGTTATCGCCTCAAAGGCAACAAGATCTTCATCTCCGGTGGCGACCACTCGCTGTCGGAAAACATCGTGCATATGGTGCTGGCCAAATTGCCGGACGCACCCGCGGGCGTGAAGGGCATTTCGCTGTTTATCGTGCCCAAGTTGCTGGTCAACGATGACGGCAGCCTGGGCGAACGCAACGATGTGTTGCTGGCCGGGCTGTTTCACAAGATGGGCTGGCGCGGCACCACGTCCACGGCGCTCAACTTCGGCGATAACGGCAACTGCGTCGGCTACTTGGTGGGCAAACCGCACCAGGGCCTGAGCTGCATGTTCCAGATGATGAATGAAGCACGCATTGGCGTGGGCATGGGCGCGGTGATGCTTGGTTACGCCGGCTACCTCTACTCGCTGGACTACGCCCGCGAACGGCCCCAGGGTCGCCTGCCCGATAGCAAAGACCCAGGCACCGCACCAGTGGCGATCATTCAGCACGCCGACATCAAGCGCATGTTGCTGACCCAGAAAGCCTATGTGGAAGGCGCCTTTGACCTGGGCCTTTACTCAGCCCGACTGTTTGACGACACCACCACCCTGGCAACCGACACCGAGCGCAAGCACGCCCACGAACTGCTGGACCTGCTCACCCCCATCGTCAAATCCTGGCCGTCGGAGTTTTGCCTCAAGGCCAACGAACTGGCGATCCAGATTCTCGGCGGCCACGGCTACACCCGCGAATACCCGGTGGAGCAGTACTACCGCGACAACCGCTTGAACCCGATCCATGAAGGCACCCACGGCATCCAGTCTCTGGACTTGCTTGGGCGCAAATTGGCGCAGAACGGCGGCGCCGGCTTGAAGCAATTGATTCGCCTGATTGCCGAAACCGGAGCCCGTGCGCAGAAGTACCCGTCACTTACGGCACTGCGAGAGCCGCTGGAGCAACTGGTCAATCGACTGCAAGGCGTCACCATTGGCCTGCTGACCGATCTCGCCCAGGGCAAGGTCAACAGCAGCCTGGCGAACTCGGCGCTGTACTTGAAAGTATTCGGGCATACGGTGATCGGCTGGCGCTGGCTGGAACAGGCGATCCGCGCTGAAGAAGGGCTGGCCAAGGGTGACGCGGCCGATGCGGCCTTCTACAAGGGCAAGCTCCAGGCCGCCCGGTACTTCCTGACCTGGGAAGTACCGAGCTGCCATCACGAACTGGCAATTCTGGAGGCACGCGACGATACGTGCCTGGGGATGCAGGATGAGTGGTTCTAAGGCTGGATCGCCTTGGCAATCACCTCGACCGTGGCGCTGACTTGCTCTTGGTAACGGTCGAGTTCCTGCTGGTGAGCCTGTTGCATTTCGATCTGCTCGGCGCACAGGTTCAGCGCGGCCAGTACCAATAATTTGTCACCGATCAGGGTCGGGTACTTTTTCTTGGTAACCGCCAGGGAAGCCTTGAGCATGGTCACGGCATGCATCAGGGTCTGATCTTCGCCGGCCGGTGCCTTGATCGAGTAATCCTCTCCGAGAATCGAAACGACCTTTATCCCCTCATTCATGCGCTGACAGGCCCTGCACTCACACGCTCAACCAGGGCCTGGATGCGGGCGGCGGTGGCGCCGTGCTTTTCTTCCTGCTCCATCAGGTTCAGTTGCAGGCTGTCGTTTTCATCCTTGGCGCGAGCCAGTTCGGCCTTGAGGGATTCGTTGCTGCCCAGCAGCTCTTGATTCTGCTGTACCAGGTCGCTGACCAGTTGTTCCAATTGGCTGAGAGATGCTTCTAACATTTTGATTTCCCGGGCTTTTAAAAGGGCGGTGACGATAAAGAAAATTCACCTCGGATGCCAGGGATATCCCCGGCGTGCAGCCCGATTTATCGGGGCCGGGCCGCACTTTCGAGCCTTAGTGACTGCAATTACCCGATCTGGTTCCTCCAATGCCCCCAACCCTTCGTCAGATGCGACAAAAGCGCGCAGCCCCTTAAGACTTTAGTCGCAGGGCCGATAACGAAGGCACACCTCGTCTCATGGCCGCACGGATCGCGCTTCCCCCCAGGATTCCAGCATGTCTCTTCGTAATATGAATATCGCCCCGAGGGCCTTCCTCGGCTTCGCGTTTATTGGCGCCCTGATGTTGTTGCTGGGTGTGTTCGCCCTGAACCAGATGAGCAAGATTCGCGCAGCCACCGAAGACATCACCTCAGCCAGCGTGCCAAGCATTCGTGCCCTCGACGAATTCACCCAACTGACCCTGCGCCTGCGCGTGCTGTCGTATCGCTTGCTGACCAACCGCGAGCCGGATGTACAGCAAAAGACTTTGGAAGCCTTCGAGTTGCGCAATCAGCAGATTCGCACGGCCCAGGGCATCTACGAAAAATTGATCACCAGCACTCAAGAGCGCAACGCCTACGACGAATACGTGCGCCTGCTGGGCCAGTACCACCAGATTGAAGAGCGCATGAAGAGCCTGTCACGCGCCAATCAGGTCGACGAGCTGCGCAACTTGCTGAACACCGAGTTGCTGAGCAACTCCGAGCAAGTCAACGCCGTATTGACCCGCTTGCTGGATATCAATAACGACGACGCCAACGCCACCAACCAGCAAGCCAAAGACCAATACGACATGGCCTTCGACCTGGTGGTGGGCCTGCTGGTGGTTGCCACGGCGCTGACCGTGTTGTTCGCCTGGTTGCTGACCCGCAGCATCACCCTGCCCATCGCCCGTGCCCTTGAAGCCGCCGAAGAAGTGGCCGAAGGTAACCTGACGCGCCCGATCACCGTAGACGGCAACGACGAAGCCGGCCGCCTGCTC
Organism: Pseudomonas sp. P867; assembly: GCF_019891455.1. Taxonomy (NCBI): domain Bacteria; kingdom Pseudomonadati; phylum Pseudomonadota; class Gammaproteobacteria; order Pseudomonadales; family Pseudomonadaceae; genus Pseudomonas; species Pseudomonas sp. P867. The sequence goes on from NZ_JAFLXB010000004.1 coordinate 97,504, forward strand.
GCCGCCATGGCCAAGATGCAAAACAAACTGCGCGATACCCTGCAACGCATCGCCGGCTCCGCCACTCAGTTGGCGTCTGCCGCCGAAGAGCTGAACGCCGTCACCGACGAAAGCGCCCGTGGCCTGACCCAGCAAAACAACGAAATCGAACAAGCCGCCACCGCCGTCAACGAGATGACCAGCGCCGTTGAAGAAGTCGCACGCAATGCGGTCAGCACTTCCGAAGCTTCGCGCAACGCCACCACCTCTGCCGGTGATGGTCGGGACCTGGTGCAGGAAACCGTCAGCGCCATCGAACGCATGAGCGCTGACGTGCAGGCCACCGCCTCCCTGATTGGCGACCTGGCCAATGAATCGCGGGATATCGGCAAGGTGCTGGACGTGATTCGCGGCCTGGCCGACCAGACCAACCTGCTGGCCCTGAACGCGGCGATTGAAGCCGCACGCGCCGGGGAAGCCGGACGTGGTTTCGCCGTAGTGGCCGACGAGGTGCGAGCGCTGGCCCATCGCACGCAACAGTCCACCAGCGAGATCGAGCGCATGATCGGCAGTATCCAGACGGGTACTGAGCACGCAGTGGATTCGATGCGAAACAGCACCGAGCGGGCCGAGTCGACGCTGAACATCGCCAAGGGCGCGGGCATGTCGCTGGACACCATCAACACCGCAATTGTCGAGATCAACGAGCGCAACCTGGTGATCGCCAGCGCGGCGGAAGAACAGGCCCAGGTGGCGCGGGAAGTGGACCGTAATCTGGTGAATATTCGCGACCTGTCGGTGCAATCCGCTACGGGTGCCAGCCAGACCAGCGCCGCGAGCAACGAACTGTCGCGCCTGGCGGTGGATCTGAATGGGATGGTAGGCCGCTTCCGTCTCTAATTGACGGCACTTGAAAATGTGGGAGGGGGCTTGCTCCCGATTGCGGTATATCAGTCAACTTATCTGCGGCTGACCCACCGCTATCGGGGGCAAGCCCCCTCCCACATTTGCTTCTGCAAAAATTCAGAAAAAGCTTTTTGACAGCGCAGCAATTCAACAGGTTAGAATCGCTGGCACGCAGACTGCATGGTCAGTTTGCGCCCCGTCTTCCCTGCTCTGGAGTACTGCCTTTGAATGCGACGACCATCAACAGCCTGTTCTTGATCGGCGCGTTGCTGGTAAGTGCGAGCATTCTGGTGAGTTCCCTTTCGTCCCGCCTGGGCATCCCGATCCTGGTGATCATCCTGGCCGTGGGCATGACCGCCGGTGTCGATGGCGGCGGTATCATTTTCGATAACTACCCGACTGCCTACCTGGTGGGCAACCTCGCCCTGGCCGTGATCCTGCTCGACGGCGGCTTGCGCACACGGGTGGCGAGTTTCCGCGTGGCGCTGTGGCCGGCCTTGTCCCTGGCCACGGTGGGGGTGTTGATTACCACCGGCCTCACCGGCATGGCGGCGGCCTGGCTGTTCGACCTCAATATCATCCAGGGCTTGCTGATCGGCGCCATCGTCGGCTCCACGGACGCTGCAGCGGTGTTCTCGCTGCTGGGCGGCAAGGGCCTCAACGAACGGGTCAGCGCCAGCCTGGAAATCGAATCCGGCAGCAACGACCCGATGGCGGTGTTCCTTACCGTCACCCTGATCGACATGCTCGCCAGCGGCCAGACCGGCCTGCACTGGAGCCTGTTGACTCATCTGATTCGCGAATTCGGCATCGGTGGCCTGGTGGGCCTGGGCGGCGGCTGGCTGATGCTGCAGCTGGTCAACCGCATCAACCTGGCCAACGGCCTGTACCCGATTCTGGTAATCGCCGGCGGCCTGTTCGTTTTCGCCCTGACCAACGCCCTGCACGGCAGCGGCTTCCTGGCCGTGTACCTGTGCGGCCTGGTGATTGGCAACCGCCCGGTGCGCAGCCGCCATGGCATTTTGCATATGCTCGATGGCATGGCCTGGCTGGCGCAGATCGGCATGTTCCTGGTGCTGGGCCTGTTGGTCACGCCCCATGACCTGCTGCCCATCGCCCTGCCCGCGCTGGGCCTGGCGCTGTGGATGATCCTGTTTGCGCGGCCTCTTTCGGTGATGGTTGGCCTGCTGCCGTTCAAGGCATTCCACGGTCGCGAAAAGGCCTTTATCGCCTGGGTCGGCCTGCGCGGCGCGGTGCCGATCATCCTCGCGGTGTTCCCGCTGATGGCTGGCCTGCCCCATGCGCAGCTGTACTTCAACCTGGCGTTCTTTATCGTGCTGGTGTCGCTGCTGGTGCAGGGCACAAGTCTGCCGTGGGTGGCCAAGTTGCTCAAAGTCACCGTACCACCGGACCCGGCACCGATTTCCCGCGCAGCCCTGGAAGTGCACGTCACCAGCGAGTGGGAGCTGTTCGTCTACCGCCTCGGCGCCGAGAAATGGTGCATCGGCGCGGCCCTGCGCGAGCTGAAAATGCCCGAAGGCACGCGCATCGCTGCACTGTTTCGCGGCCAGCAACTGCTCCATCCGTCGGGTAGTACCGTGCTGGAAGTCGATGATTTGCTCTGTGTGATCGGCCATGAACACAACCTGCCGGCCCTGGGCAAACTGTTCAGCCAGGCACCGCAACGGGGCCTCGATTTGCGCTTTTTCGGCGACTTCGTGCTCGAAGGCGACGCCCAGCTGGGCGCGGTTTCGGCCTTGTACGGGCTCAAGCTCGAGGGTATCGACCCGGACATGCCGCTGAGTCGCTTCATCACCCAGAAGGTCGGCGGTGCACCGGTGGTGGGCGACCAGGTGGAATGGAACAACACCATCTGGACTGTCGCGGTCATGGACGGGAACAAGATTGGCAAAGTCGGCGTCAGATTCCCCGAAGGAAGTCGCCCGGGCCCCGGACTCTTCCTCTAAACTGCGGGGCAACAACGCCCCGATTCTTCACCTTGCAAGACCGGTCTCTATGCCAACCCTGCGCACTTTTATCGCCACTGCCCTGCTGGGCCTGACCCTTTGCGTCGGCGCCGTTCACGCTGCCGACCCGCCCAGCGCCGACGCCATCCAGCAAACCCTGGATAAACTGCCCGACCGCAAGCTGCCCGACGCTGACATGAAGGCGTTGCAGGGCATCCTGCAGCAGACCCTGACGTACCTGGCGAACCAGCAGGATTACGAGCAGCGCCTGGCCGATCTCAAGCGCCAGCTGGAAGAGGCCCCACGCCAGACCGCCGACAACCAGCGCGAGCTGGCCCGGCTCAAGGCCACCAAAATCATCCCCGTAGCCCAACGCTACGCCTCGCTGCCCGTGCCGCAGCTTGAGCAATTGCTGGTGCAACGCAGCACCCAGCAAGGCGACCTGCAAAAAGAGCTGGCCGACGCCAACAGCTTGACCATCGCCGCCCAGACCCGCCCCGAGCGCGCCCAGACCGAAATCAGCAGCAGCCAGACGCGCATCCAGCAGATCAACGCCACGCTCAAGCTGGGCAAAGACAACGGCAAAGCCCTCAGCGGCGACCAGCGCAACCAGCTGAACGCTGAACTGGCAGCCCTGAATGCGCTGATCCCCCTGCGCCGCCAGGAGTTGGCCGGCAACAGCCAGTTGCAAGACCTGGGCAACAGCCAGCACGACCTGATCCAGGAAAAAACCGCGCGCCTGGAGCAGGAAATCCAGGACCTGCAAACCCTGATCAACCAGAAACGCCTGGCCCAGTCCCAGCAGACGGTGACGCAACAGTCCATCGAAGCCCAGAAAGCCGGGGGCAGCAGCATCCTTGCCAAGGAAAGCGCCGACAACCTGAAGCTGTCCGACTACCTGCTCAAGAGCACTGACCGCCTCAATGACCTGACCCAGAAGAACCTGCAGACCAAGCAGCAACTGGACACGGTCAACCAGAGCGATTCGGCCCTGGACGAGCAGATCAACGTGCTCAAGGGCAGCCTGCTGCTTTCCAAGATTCTGTATAAGCAAAAACAGGCCCTGCCGCGCCTTACCGTCGACCGCGACCTGGCCGACGATATCGCCAACATTCGCCTGTACCAGTTCGAGGTCAACCAGCAGCGTGAGCTGATCAGTTCCCCCAGCGCCTATGTGGATAACCTGCTGGCCAACCAGCCACCGGACGAAGTCACGCCGCAACTGCGTCGCACCTTGCTGGAACTGGCGATCACCCGCAGCGACCTGCTGGAGCGCCTGAGCCGCGAGCTGAGTGCGCTACTGAACGAATCGATCACCCTGCAACTGAACCAGAAGCAACTGCTGAGCACCGCCACTACACTGCGCGCGACGCTTGATGAGCAGATGTTCTGGATCCCGAGCAACAAGCCGCTGGACACCGAATGGCTGGAAACCGTGCCGGCGCACCTGAGCAAGCAAGTCGCCACGCTGCCCTGGGCGTCCAGTGTCAGCGAACTGTATGACGGCCTGACCCAGCGCCCGTTGCTGTTCCTGCCGCTGCTGCTGTTGCTCGGCGCGCTGTTGTGGCGGCGCAAGGCGTTGTATCAGCGCCTGAACAAGGTCCACCTGGACATCGGTCACTTCAAGCGCGACAGCCAGTGGCATACGCCGCAGGCGATCCTGATCAATATCCTGCTGGCAATGCCGGTGTCTCTGGGCCTGGCGCTGTGCGGCTATGCATTGCAGATCGACGCCCGCGGGCAAAACGCCAACCTGGGCTCGGCCCTGCTGCAGATCGCCCAGGCGTGGCTGGTGTTCTACACCGCCTACCGCATCCTTGCGCCGGGCGGCGTGGCCGAACTGCACTTTCGCTGGGAGAAACCTCAGGTCCAGTTCCTCCAGGGCTGGATACGCAAGCTCGGGCTGGTGGTACTGGCCCTGGTGGCGGTGGTGGCGATTGCCGAACACCAACCGGCGGCACTGGCCGAAGACGTGCTGGGCATTGCCGTGGTGCTCACCTGCTATGGCTTGATGGCGTGGCTGCTGAGTCGCCTGCTGCTCAACAGCCCCACCCATGAAAAGGCCTCGCTGTTTCGCAAGGCCATCGGGCTGGTGTTCACCGCCCTGCCGATCGCGCTGTTCATCGCCGTGTGCTTTGGCTACTACTACACCGCCCTGAAACTCAGCGACCGGCTGATCAACACCCTGTACCTGCTGATGTTCTGGCTGGTGATCGAAGCCACCTTCGTGCGCGGCCTCGGCGTGGCCGCCCGGCGCCTGGCCTATGCCCGCGCCCTGGCCAAACGCCAGGCCGCCAAGGAAGCCGGTGATGGCGAAACGGTGATCGAGGAGCCGACCCTGGACATCGAACAGGTCAACGAACAGTCCATGCGCCTGATCCGCCTGGCCTTGCTCGGCGGCTTTATCGCGGCGCTGTACTGGGTGTGGTCGGACCTGATCTCGGTGTTTTCGTACCTGGATAACGTCACCCTGTACGAATACACCAGCGGTACGGGTACCAATATCAGCATGGTGCCCATCAGTATCGGCGACCTGCTCGGCGCGTCGATCATCATCGGCATCACCTTCGCCCTGGCGCGCAACCTGCCCGGCCTGCTGGAAGTGCTGGTGCTGTCCAAGCTGGACCTGGCCCAGGGCAGCGCCTATGCCACCACCACCTTGCTGTCCTACATCATTGCCGGCGTAGGGTTTGTCACCACCCTGTCCACCCTCGGCGTGAGCTGGGACAAGCTGCAATGGCTGGTTGCGGCGCTGTCGGTGGGCCTGGGCTTCGGTATGCAGGAGATCTTCGCCAACTTCATCTCCGGCATCATGATCCTGTTCGAACGCCCGGTGCGCATTGGCGATACCATCACCATCGGCAACCTGTCAGGTACGGTGAGCAAGATCCGCATTCGCGCCACCACCATCACCGACTTCGACAACAAGGACATCATCGTCCCGAACAAGACCTTCATTACCGGGCAACTGATCAACTGGTCGCTGACCGACACCATCACTCGCGTCACCTTGAAACTCGGCGTGGACTACGGCTCCGATCTGGATCTGGTGAAGGAATTGTTACTCAAAGCCGCACGGGAAAACCCGCGGGTACTGAAAGAACCCGAACCCCATGTGTACTTCCTCAACTTCGGCGAAAGCACCCTGGACCACGAGCTGCGCATGCATGTGCGCGACCTCGGCGACCGCAACCCGGTGCTCGACGAGGTCAACCGCTTTATCAACCGTGAGTTCAAGAAACAGCACATCAACATCTCGTTCCGGCAGATGGAGATCTACCTGAAAAACCTCCACGGCCAGGAATACAAGCTGGTGCCGGCCGAGGATGAGCGCAAGACCATCGTCGAGCCCGTCGACAAGCCCGACGCACCAGAGCCACCCGCCGGCAAAGTGGTGGATGCGCCGGAGCCGCCACCGAGCAAACTCGACTAAACGCCCTGTCCCCAGCAGAATGCTCGGACATTCTGCTGGAGATGGCCGGTGAAAGCCCTCGACGAACTGACCTTCGACAACCGCTTCGCACGCTTGGGCGATGCGTTCTCAACCCACGTTCTGCCCGAGCCTCTGGACGAGCCGCGCCTGGTCGTGGCAAGCAAGGCCGCCATGGCGCTGCTCGACCTCGACCCGGCCGTGGCTGAAACGCCCGTGTTTGCCGAACTGTTTGGCGGCCACAAGCTGTGGGCCGAAGCCGAACCAAGGGCGATGGTCTATTCGGGGCATCAGTTTGGCGGCTACACCCCGCAATTGGGCGATGGCCGCGGGTTGTTGCTGGGCGAGGTCTACAACGAGGCCGGCGAGCATTGGGATTTGCACCTCAAGGGCGCGGGGATGACGCCTTACTCGCGCATGGGCGACGGGCGTGCGGTGTTGCGCTCTTCGATTCGCGAATTCCTTGCCTCTGAAGCCCTGCATGCGCTGGGCATCCCCAGCAGCCGCGCTCTATGCGTGATCGGCTCCAGCACCCCGGTCTGGCGTGAGAAACAGGAACGTGGCGCCATGGTGTTGCGCCTGGCCCATAGCCATATCCGCTTCGGGCATTTCGAATACTTCTACTACACCAAGAAGCCCGAACAGCAGGCCGAGTTGGCCGAACACGTGCTGAACCTGCATTACCCCGAGTGCCGCGAGCAGCCTGAGCCGTACCTGGCGATGTTCCGCGAAATCGTCGAGCGCAATGCCGAAATGATCGCCAAGTGGCAGGCCTATGGCTTTTGCCACGGGGTGATGAACACCGACAACATGTCGATTCTGGGCATCACCTTCGACTTCGGGCCCTTCGCGTTTCTCGATGATTTTGACGCGCACTTCATCTGCAACCACTCCGACCATGAAGGGCGCTACTCCTTCAGCAACCAGGTGCCTATCGGGCAGTGGAACCTCAGCGCCTTGGCCCAGGCGCTTACGCCGTTCATCAGCGTTGATGCCTTGAAGGAGGCACTTGGCCTGTACCTGCCGTTCTACCAGGCCCACTACCTGGACCTGATGCGCCGCCGGCTGGGGCTCACGAGCGCTGAAGAGGATGACCAGAAACTGGTGGAAGACTTGCTCAAGCTGATGCAGAACAGCGGCGTGGACTACACACTGTTCTTCCGACGCCTGGGCGATGAATCCGCGGCGCTGGCCGTGACGCGGCTACGTGACGACTTTGTCGACCTGGCCGGGTTTGATACCTGGGCCGAGCGGTACAAGGCCCGCGTTGCGCGGGACGGGGATTTCACCCAGGAACAGCGCCGTGAGCGGATGCATGCGGTGAACCCGCTCTACATCCTGCGTAACTACCTGGCCCAAAACGCCATCGCCGCCGCCGAATCAGGCGACTACAGCGAAGTGCGACGGCTGCATGAAGTGCTAACCAGGCCGTTTGAAGAGCAAGCGGGGATGGAGCAGTACGCGCAACGGCCGCCGGATTGGGGTAAGCATTTGGAGATTAGTTGTTCGTCGTAAGTCCTGAAACCCATAGCCACCCCCAAGGAGCCCCCGATGTCCGAATCTCTTGTCATCCCCTGCCCACATTGCAACGGCCTCAACCGCATCCCCGGCGAACGCCTGGGTGATGCGCCCAAGTGCGGGCGTTGCAAGCAGTCGGTGTTGCTGAGCAAACCCTTTGATTTGAAACAGGGCGACTATGCCAGCCAGATCAAGGGCGACCTGCCGCTCCTGGTCGATGTGTGGGCCGAATGGTGCGGGCCGTGCAAGTCGTTTGCGCCGGTATTCGAGCAGGCCGCCGGGCAGCTTGAAGGCAAGTGCCGGCTGGCGAAGCTGGACAGTGAGGCTAATCAGCAGCTGTCGGCGCAGTTGGGGATTCGTTCTATTCCCAGTTTGATTCTGTTCAAGAACGGTCGCGAAGTGGCGCGCCAGAGCGGGGCGTTTCCGTTGCCGCAGCTGATGAGCTGGTTGCGTAGCCAGGGCGTATAAACATCCCCCGCCATCAACTCGGTCAATGTGGGAGCTGGCTTGCCTGCGATGCAGGCGACTCGGTCTGCCTGGTACACCGAGGCGATGCTATCGCAGGCAAGCCAGCTCCCACATTGAATGCATTTCAGCTTTAGGTCAGGGGGGCTTCGCGGTCCATCATCTGGCCGACCAGCATGACGCCCAGTTCGCTTAATTGGTGAATCGCCAGAGCCACATCGCGATGTTCGCCTGTGAGGTCGTTGGACAAGTTGAGTAATAGCGTGCGCACGGAGGAGAAGGTTTCGTAGCTGTTGAGCACGAGGGCTTCGGTGGGGAGGTTGGGTGAAACATTGAAAAGACGGATAGACATGCATTTGTTCCCTGATAGGGCCACTACCGTTTCGCTACTAAACGAAGGGTGGCAGCTGTACGCAGGTTAGTAGACCGGGGAACAAAGCAAAGACCGGCGCACCCGAAGGTGCCCTGCGCACAGCCACCATCAGATAGGCGATAACGCCATGCTTTTGGAGCAGGTGCACATGCTTTGGTCGGTCGGGCTACTAAACCCGATCACTGAACATTCAGCGACCGGCAAACCTTAGAGACGCCCATCCAGACGCACAAGCCGGCGGATTCTGGCGTAGCTGTAGGCAAGGTTACAAGGCACAAGCCCAATTGCCAGACCCTTCCTACAGACCCTGTGGGACAAATCCAACCCACCTGCCGAAATGCAATCCAAACTGTGGGAGCTGGCTTGCCTGCGATGCAGGCGACTCGGTCTGCCTGGTACACCGAGGTGATGCCATCGCAGGCAAGCCAGCTCCCACAGTGTTCTGCGCTGCCTGTGGGGTCAGGCGTTTTCCAGCAGGTTATGCAACTCCACAAACTGCTGAGTCAGCTTGTGCCGTGGGTCGAGGTGGATCAGCGGCTTGCTCTCCTGGTGCGACTCGCGCATTCGCACCGAGCTGGCCAGGTACACCGGCAGCACCGGCAGCCCTTCGGCAATCAGTTCATCCAGAATCTGCTGCGGCAGGCTGGCCCGGGCCTGAAACTGGTTGACCACGATACCTTCCACTTCCAGGCCTTCATTATGGTCTTCCTTCAGTTCTTCGATTTCCGCCAGCAGGCCATACAGGGCCTGGCGCGAAAAGCTGTCGCAATCGAAGGGGATCAGCACACGATCAGCCGCAATCAGCGCAGAAACCGCATAGAAGTTCAACGCGGGTGGAGTATCGAGGTAAATCCGGTCGTAATCCTCGCTCAACTCATCCAGCAGCTTTCGCAGCTTGTTGATCTTGTGCTTGGCTTCGAGCTTGGGCTGCAGGTCTGCCAGCTCGGCGGTGGCGGTGATGACGTGCAGGTTGTCGAACGGCGTTTCGTAGATATCAACCTTGTTCTTCTTCGAAAACGGCCCGGAAGACAACGTTTGCTTGAAAAAATCCGCGATCCCCATGGGGATGTCTTCGCCCGTCAACCCGGTGAGGTACTGGGTCGAGTTGGCTTGCGCATCGAGGTCCACCAACAAGGTTCGATAACCTTCGCTGGCGCTGACCGCCGCCAGGTTGCAGGCGATGCTGGACTTGCCCACGCCGCCTTTTTGATTGAACACCACGCGCCGCATGGAAAAACCTCCGTGTATCAATGAATGACCGAGTGTAGAGCGCAAAAGCGCCAGTTAGCTACCTCGTTCATCCATACGCTGTGCCTGGCTCACAAATGAATGGGAAATCTCCGACGACCCAGCCTGGCCTGTGATCGCCGACAATCTGTAAATTCTTCCAACTTATTTGTGATCAATAGTGAACAAATTTTCACCACTATTTGCTAGAACCCCGCGGCACCGGGATAATGCGCGCCATTCGGCTATTGCTCTCTGTCCCGGAATCCGGGGCCATTGGCCGCACATGGAAGCCCGCAGGGGCGGGATAACTTCTCAGTGATCAACTTCAACATCGCCCAATGGCGCGCCTGGGCTCCTGGCCTTGAGAGTGCGCACGACTGGCACGCCTGGTGCCGGGACCCGGTGTTGCCGCCCGTCAGCGAAGCCTGCCCGGATGTGTCATTTCTGCCAGCTATGCAGCGCCGCCGCTTGAGCCGGCTGGCGCGCATGGCGTTCAGCGTCGGCTGGCCGCTGGCCGAGGGCCTTGCAGAGCTGCCGCTGGTGTTCATTTCCCGCCACGGCGAAACCCCGCGCACCCTGGATATCCTCAGTGATCTGGCCAACGAGCAGCCGCTGTCGCCCACCCAGTTCAGCCTGTCGGTGCACAACGCGGTGATCGGCCTGTGGTCGATCCTGCGCAATGAAACCGCCGAGATGACTGCCCTCGCCGCCGTTGGCGATGGCCTGGAGCACGGCCTCCTCGAAGCCGCCGCACTGCTCAACGAAGGCGCCCCGGCGGTGCTGCTGGTGATCACTGAAGAACAGCCGCCCGAAGCCTACGCCGGCTGGATCCATGACGTACCGTTCCCCTATGCCCTCGGCCTGTTGCTCACACCGGGCGACGAGTGGCAGCTGGAACTTACCACCGGCACTGTCCAACCCTCCACCATCGCCCAGTGGCCCCACGCCCTGAACCTGCTGCGCACCCTGCTGACCGAACAGGGCGCCTGCCAACATGCCTGGAAGAACCGAGTATGGAACTGGCAACGCAAGCCCTGACCGACAAGCCTCGGGACGCCTATTACTGGCGCCTGCTCGCTACCGCCGCGAGCTTTTTCCTGTTCGGCGTGGGCGGGCTGTGCCTGCGTTTGCTGGTGTTTCCATTGCTCAGTTGCTTGCCGGGCAGTGCCGAACAGCACCAGCGCCGTGCACGTCACACCATCAGCCGGCTGTTCTGGTTCTTTGTGCGGTTGATGCAGCGTGTCGGCGTGCTGACCTACAGCGTGGAAGGCGCCGAGAAGCTCGGGCGCCCAGGGCAGATGATCGTTGCCAACCACCCGTCGCTGATCGATGTGGTGTTCCTGATCGGCCTGATGCGCCAGACCAACTGCGTGGTCAAGCAGAGCCTGTTCCAGAACCCCTTCACCCGCGGGCCGGTGCGTGATGCCGGCTACATCAGCAACGACGGCAGCGCCGATATGCTCGATGCGGCTGCCGATGCCCTGCGCGCCGGCCAGACCCTGATCATCTTTCCCGAAGGCACCCGCACCACACCCGGCGCGGCCCCCGCCTTTCATCGCGGCGGCGCGGCCATTGCCCTGCGGGGTGCGACAATCATCACCCCGGTGGTGATCAAGGTCAGCCCCACCACCCTGACCAAGGCCGAACCCTGGTATCGCATCCCCAAACGTCGATTTCACTTCAGTTTGCGCGTGGGGGCCGATATAGAGCCACAAGCGTTTGCCGCGCTCGGCGCCGCGCCCCAGGCTTCACGCAAGCTCAACGATTACCTGCATCACTATTTCATTAAGGAGCTCGCCGAAGATGAGCGACCAAAAAAGCCTTGAGCACGAGATAAAAGAGCTGATCATCGAGGCCCTGGGCCTGGAAGACATCAGCGCCGACGACATTGGCAGCGAACAGACTCTGTTTGGCGAAGGCCTGGGCCTGGACTCGGTCGATGCCCTGGAATTGGGCCTGGCGATCCAGAAAACCTACGGCATCAAGATCGATGCCGACGCCAAGGACACCCGCAATCATTTCACCAACGTGGCCAGCCTTGCGGCGTTCGTCACGGCCCGACAGGCAGCTTGAGACCGTACCATGCAAACTCGTGACGATATTTTCAACACCCTGCGCGATGCCTTGGTGGAACTGTTTGAACTGCCCCCGGAGCGCGTCACCCTCGACGCCAACCTGTATCAAGACCTGGAAATCGACAGCATCGACGCCGTGGACCTGATCGACCACATCAAGCGCCAGACCGGTAAGAAGATCGCCGCCGAAGAATTCAAGGCGGTGCGCACCGTGAACGACGTGGTTGAGGCGGTATACCGTCTGGTCCAGCCCGCCGCATGAGCCGGCTGATCGGCCTTGGCCTGTTGTTGGCGGGGCTGCTGTACCCCTTTGCGGTGTATTACGGCACCGAGCATTTTGCACCGTGGCAATTCGGCCTGTTGCTGGGCAGCCTGTGGCTGTTGCGCGCCCTGACCGCTGGGCGGCGCCCGGGCAGCCGCTGGATGGCGGTGACGGTGATCGTGTTCTGCGTGCTGCTGGCCTGGTTCGATAACCCGCAGTGGCTGCGTTGGTACCCCAGCCTGGTCAGCGCGTTCATGTTGGCGCTGTTCGGCCTGAGCCTGAAATACGGCCCGCCGATGGTCGAGCGCCTGGCACGCATGACTGACCCGCAACTGCCGCCGAAGGCAATCGTGTATACCCGCCAGGTCACCGTGGTGTGGAGTGCATTTTTTCTGTGTAACGGCTTGCTCGCCGCCGCGCTCACGCTGTGGGCGCCGCTGAGCTGGTGGACGTTGTACAACGGCTTGATCGCCTACGGGCTGATAGCGCTGTTGTTTGCCGTGGAATGGCTGGTACGACAAAGGGTTCGAGGCCGCGTATGAATGGGTTGAAACTTGAGCACTTGTTGCTTGAGCCGCTGCAACAGCGCTGGGTCACCACCGAGCCTGACATGAATCACGCCCAGCTGTGGGAAGCATCCCTGCGCCTGGCGGCCGGCCTGCAGGCGCGAGGCATCCAGCGCCTGGCCGTGTACCTGGAAGACGCGGGCGTCCTGGCGATTGCCTTGCTGGGCGCCTGGCGCGCCGGTGCCAGCGTACTGCTGCCGGCCGACCTGCAGCCCCAGACCCGCCATCGCTGGGATCCTGCCGTCGACGCCTGGTTGATCGAAGCCGCTGATCTCGAGGCGCTGTACCAGGCGCCACTGAGCCCTGCGGTTCTCGACCTGGACACCTGCCAACTGAGCCTGTGCACCTCCGGCTCCAGCGGCGAGCCCAAGCGCATCGACAAGTCCCTGCGCCAGTTGGCCAATGAAGTGGAGGCGCTGGAAGCCCTGTGGGGGGCGGACCTCAAAGACGCCTGCATCATCGGCAGCGTCGCCACCCAGCACATCTACGGCTTGCTGTTTCGCGTGCTGTGGCCGCTGTGCGCAGGTCGCACCTTTGTGCGCAAGCAACTGGCGTTCCCCGAAGACATGCAGCGCGCCAGCCGCGAGCACCCACAATTTGCCTGGGTCGCCAGCCCGGCGCTGCTCAAACGCATGGGCGACAACCTCGACTGGCCGGCACTGAGCCAGGTTGCGCGGGTGTTTTCCTCCGGTGGCGCGCTGCCCGTTGAAGCCGCCGGCAGTCTGTATGACCGCTTGCAGCAATGGCCGACGGAAATTCTCGGCAGCTCGGAAACCGGCGGCATCGCCTGGCGCCAGGGCGCGCAACCCTGGCAGCCGTTTGCCGATGTGCAACTGAGCCAGGATGCCGACGGCGCGCTGCGCATCGCATCAAAGTACCTGCCCGAAGGGCACATCGAACAGACCGCCGACGCTGCACGCATCCATGCCGATGGCCGCTTCGAATTGCTGGGCCGCCTGGACCGCATCGTCAAGCTGGAAGAAAAACGCATCTCCCTGCCGATGCTCGAACAGGCATTGATGACCCATCCCTGGGTCGCCGAAACCCGCTTGGGTGTAGTGCAGGAAAACCGCGCCTCCCTTGGCGCGCTGGTGGTGCTCAGCAGCGATGGCCTGCATGCCCTGCGCAACCAGGGCCGGCGCACGCTCACCCAAACCCTGCGCCAGCACCTGGGCCAACATTGCGTAGCCCTGGCCCTGCCCCGTCGCTGGCGGTTGCTGCGCCAATTGCCGCTCAACAGCCAGGGCAAGCTGCCCCAGGCCGATATCGAAGCACTTCTGCTGGCTCCCCGGCCAAAAGCCCCCGAAGTGCTGGAGCAGGTCGAAGCCGATGGCGAATGGACCGTGCAACTGAGCGTTCCGCCGGACCTGGCCTATTTCAGCGGACACTTCCCGGTAACGCCCGTGCTGCCGGGCGTGGTGCAAGTGGAATGGGCGTTCAACCTGGGCCAGCAACTGCTCGACTTGCCGAGCACCTTCGCCGGCATGGAAGTGCTCAAGTTCCAGCAACTGGTGCGCCCGGGCGATCAGATTGAACTGCACCTGCGCTTTGACCCGGAACGCAGCAAGCTTTATTTCACCTACCGCAACGGCGTTGCCGCCTGTTCCAGCGGTCGCATACAGTTGGTGACTGCGAATGCATAACCCCTGCGCCCTGATTCCGGTGTACAACCACGAAACTGCCGTACCCGCCGTGGTCCGCAGCCTGCTGGACAGCGGCCTGCCGTGCCTGCTGGTCGACGACGGCAGCAGCCCGGCCTGCGCAGCGGTGTTGGCGCAATTGGCCACCCTCGACAACGTCACCCTGTTGACCCTGCCCAGCAACCAGGGCAAGGGCGGCGCCGTGATGGCCGGCTTTCGCGAAGCGGCGCGCCAGGGCTACACCCACGCCCTGCAAGTGGACGCCGACGGCCAGCACGACCTGCGTGAAGTCGAGACCTTTATCGACACTTCGCGCCGGCACCCTGACGCCGTCATCTGCGGCTACCCCGAATACGACGACAGCGTGCCCAAAGGCCGTTTGTATGCGCGTTACCTGACCCACGTATGGGTGTGGATCAACACCCTGTCGTTGCAGATTCGCGACTCGATGTGCGGTTTTCGCGTGTACCCGCTGGCACCAACCCTGGCCTTGATGGACTCGGCCTACATCGGCACGCACATGGATTTCGACTCGGACATCCTGGTGCGCCTGGCCTGGCGCAACCAACCGATGCGCTGGCTGCCGACCCAGGTGCACTACCCGGCCGACGGCCTGTCGCACTTTCGCTTGTTCCGCGACAACGTTCGCATCAGCGCCATGCACGCGCGGCTGTTTTTCGGCATGTTGGTGCGTGCGCCGATGATCCTGTGGCGACGGTGGCAGGCATGAGCGACAGCACCAAGCACTGGGCCGACCGCGAGGAACGCGGCAGCTTCTGGCTGATGAAGCTCACGGCGCTCGCCGCAAAAGTCCTGGGTCGTCGCCTGTTGAGCCCTTTGCTCTACAGCATCGTTTTCTACTTCTTTCTGTTTGGCCGCACGGCGCGCCACAGCGCCTGGCAATATCAACAGCGCCTGGCCCAATGGAGCGGGCGCGATGAACTGCTGCCCAGCCACCGGAAAGTCTTCGGCCAGTTCATGGCCTTCGCCGATTCCCTGCTCGACAAGCTCGACGTATGGAACGGCAAGCTGGGCCTGGAACAGATCGAAATCAACGACCCGGCGCAATTGCGCGGGCAACTGCGTGGCGAACGCGGGCAGATGCTGGTAGGCGCGCACCTGGGCAACCTGGAAGTGTGCCGTGCACTGGCGGAGATCGGTGAACAGGTCACCATGAACGTGTTGGTGCACACCAAGCACGCCGAGCGTTTCAACCGCCTGTTGGGCGAAGCCGGGGCCAGCCATTTGCGCCTGATCCAGGTCAGCGAGCTGGACCCGGCCACCATGCTGCTGCTCAGCCAGCGCCTGGACGACGGCGAATGGCTGGCAATTGCCGGTGACCGCATACCGTTGCACGGTGGGCGCACGGTGCGCGTGGATTTCCTCGGCCACCCGGCTGCGTTCCCCCAAGGCCCGTGGCTGCTGGCCGGGCTGCTCAAATGCCCAGTGAACCTGCTGATGTGTCTGAAACACCAAGGCCGCTATCGCCTGACCATCGAGCCTTTCGCGCCGTTGATCGAATGGAAGCGCAGCACCCGTGAGCAGGTGATTGCCGAGTGGACCGCCCGCTACGCCGCACGCCTGGGCCAGTTCTGCCTGCAAGCGCCCCAACAATGGTTCAACTTTTACCCTTTCTGGAAGACCGATGACGACGCATCTTGAGCCGGTAACCTTTGGCGAACGCCCCTTGCGCATCGAAGACGTGCTGGCCCTGGCCAACCGTCAGGCGCCCACGCAATTGCAGGGTGATGCTGCCTATCGTCAGCGCATCGCCAAGGGCGCGCAGTTTCTCGACTCGCTGCTGGACAAGGAAGGCGTGATCTACGGCGTCACCACCGGCTACGGCGACTCCTGCGTGGTGGCGGTACCGCTGGAACACGTCGAAGCCTTGCCGCGTCACCTGTACACCTTTCACGGTTGCGGCCTGGGCAAGCTGCTCGACGCCCAAGCCACCCGCGCCGTGTTGGCGGCGCGTTTGCAGTCGCTGTGCCATGGCGTGTCGGGCGTACGCGTGGAACTGCTGGAACGCCTGCACGCCTTCCTTGAACACGATGTGCTGCCACTGATCCCGGAAGAAGGCTCGGTGGGCGCCAGCGGTGATCTGACGCCGCTGTCCTACGTGGCAGCGACCTTGTCCGGCGAACGTGAAGTGCTGTTTCGTGGCGAACGCCGCCCGGCGGTCGACGTGCACCGCGAACTGGGCTGGGAGCCTTTGGTGCTGCGCCCCAAGGAAGCCCTGGCCTTGATGAACGGCACCGCCGTGATGACTGGCCTGGCCTGCCTGGCTTTCGCCCGCGCCGACTACCTGCTCCACCTGGCGACGCGCATCACCGCGCTCAATGTGGTGGCGCTGCAAGGCAACCCGGAACACTTCGACGAGCGCCTGTTCGCCGCCAAGCCTCACCCTGGGCAGATGCAAGTGGCCGCGTGGCTGCGCAATGACCTGGCGATCGATGCACCGACCGCGCCGCTGCATCGCTTGCAGGATCGCTACTCGCTGCGCTGCGCGCCCCATGTGCTCGGCGTGTTGGCCGACAGCCTGAGCTGGTTGCGCTCGTTCATCGAGATCGAGCTCAACAGCGCCAACGACAATCCGATCATCGACGCTGAAGAAGAACGCGTACTGCACGGCGGGCACTTCTACGGCGGGCATATCGCCTTCGCCATGGACAGCCTCAAGACCCTGGTGGCCAACGTCGCCGACCTGCTCGACCGCCAGCTCGCGCTGCTGGTGGACGTGCGTTACAACCATGGCCTGCCAAGCAACCTCTCGGGCGCCCCCGCCGACCGCGCGATGATCAATCACGGTTTCAAGGCCGTGCAGATCGGCACCAGCGCCTGGACCGCCGAAGCATTGAAGAACACCATGCCGGCCAGTGTGTTCTCACGCTCCACCGAGTGCCACAACCAGGACAAGGTGAGCATGGGCACCATCGCTGCCCGCGATGCAATCCGCGTACTGGAGCTGACCGAACAAGTAGCCGCCGCCGCCCTGCTCGCCGCCAACCAGGGCGTGTGGCTGCGAGCCCAAGCAGAAGATGCCCGAGCGCTGCCACCGGCACTGGCCGCAATGCACGCAGAATTGGCCATGGACTTCCCGCCAGTCATCGAAGACCGTGCCCTGGAAGGCGAACTGCGCCTGTGCCTGCAACGCATCGCCGCGCAACACTGGAGGCTGCATGCGTAGCCCCGGCGTATTGCACTGCGACACGCAAATCCTCGTGCCGTTTTTCGATATCGACACCATGAACGTGGTGTGGCACGGGCACTACGTGAAGTACCTGGAAGTGGCGCGCTGTGCGCTGCTGGACAAGATCGGCCATAACTACACGGCGATGCTCGAGTCCGGCTACGCCTGGCCGGTGATCGACATGCAGCTACGCTATGTACGTGGCGCGACCTTCGGCCAGACGCTCAATGTGCGTGCCAGCCTGGTGGAGTGGGAGAACCGTTTGAAGGTCAACTACCTGATCACTGACCTGGCGAGCGGCGAGCGCTTGACCCGCGCCAGCACCGTGCAAGTGGCGGTGCAAATCGCCAACCGCGAGATGCAACTTGCCTCGCCCAAGATATTCACCGATGCCGTAGAAAGGGCCCTGAAATGCTGACCCCTGTGGGAGCGGGCTTGCCCGCGATGGTCGTTAACGATAACGCACGACGCCTGACACTACGCAGCGTCCTCAGGTTCTTCGCGGGCAAGCCCGTTCCCACAGGGATTGTGCTTATCCTGCTGTTGGGCGTTCCAGGCTTGGCCCAGGCGTTCGACTTGCAGCAGTTGAGCGATCAGCTTGCAAAACCCTCTGTCATCCACGGCAGCTTCACTCAGGAAAAACACCTGCGCGCCCTGCCCCAGCCGCTGGTCAGCAAAGGCACCTTCGTGCTCGCCAAGGACCACGGCCTGTTATGGCTGCTCAAGACCCCGCTGCAACAGGACTACCGCATCACAGGCCAAGGCATCGCCCGGCGTGACGCCAACGGCTGGCAACCGCTGCCGAACAAGAGCGCCGGGGCCGAACAGAATCGCCTGTTTCTCGCCGTACTCCAGGGCGACAGCAGCGGCTTGCAGCGTGACTTCGAACTGCAACTGCAAGGCCAGCCCCACAACTGGAAGCTCACGCTGACCCCGCGCTCATTGCTGCTCAAGCAAGTGTTCACCCGGATCAATATCGACGGCGGCGAACTGGTGCAAACCATCGAGCTGCTGGAAACCCAGGGCGACAGCACCGTATTGCGTATGCAGGACAGCACGGCCGACCAACCCTTGAGCGATGCGGAGCAACACGACTTTGCCCAGTGAGCGCCTGCTGCCGCGCCTGTTCCTGATCCTGCTGGTGGCCGTGCTGGCCCTGGCCGGCTGGCAGTGGCGCCATGGCGCGCCGTTGTCGGCCAACCTGATGGAACTGGTGCCGGGCAGTACGCCGGACGCCCTGGAACAGCAGGCCGAACAGCGTATGCAAGAACCGCTGAACCGCGAGATGCTGGTACTGGTGGGCCATGCCGACCGCCAGCAAGCACTGGCCGCGGCGCAGCAAATGGGCGAGCGTTGGCAGGCCAGCGGTCTGTTTGAACAGGTGCAATGGAACCTGCAAGCCGACTTGCCGGCGTTGCGCGAGCAACTGCTGCGTGGGCGTTTGTCGATGCTCTCGGCCAACGACCGTGAGCAACTGATCGAACGCCCCGGCGCTTTTATCCAGCAGCGGGTACAAGCACTGTTCGACCCGTTCACCGGCTTCAGCCTGGTGCCGAGCCAGGACGACTGGCTCGGCCTGACCGGGCGTATCCAGAACAGCCAGCCACAACACGGCGCGGTTCAGCTGGACATCGGCAGCGGCGCCTTGATCGCCGAAGCCGACGGCCAAAGCTGGGTGCTGGTGCGGGCACGCACCAACGGCAATGCCTTCGATATGAAATTGCCGTTGCAAGTGGCGGATTTACTCCAGGCCAGCCGCGAGCAGGCGGGTGAGCACGGCGCGCAATTGCTCGCCGCCAGCGGCTTGCTCTACGCGGCCAATGGGCAGCAGCAAGCCACGCGGGAAATCACCTGGGTCGGCGGTGGCGCAACCATCGGCATCCTGTTGTTGCTGTTGCTGGCTTTCCGACGCTGGAGGGTGTTGCTGGCATTTGTGCCGGTGCTGGTGGGCATGCTGTTTGGCGCAGTCGCTTGTGTGGCACTGTTTGGGCATATGCATGTGATGACCCTGGTGCTGGGCTCCAGCCTGATCGGCGTGGCGGTGGATTACCCACTGCACTACCTGTCCAAAAGCTGGAGCCTGCAACCCTGGCGCAGTTGGCCGGCGTTGCGCCTGACCCTGCCGGGGCTGAGCCTGAGCCTGGCCACCAGTTGCATCGGCTACCTGGCGCTGGCCTGGACACCCTTCCCGGCGCTGACGCAAATCGCGGTGTTCTCCGCCGCCGGGCTGGTGGGGGCTTATTTGTGTGCGGTGTGCCTGCTGCCTGCGCTGCTCAAGGGTGTGGAGCTGCGCCCGGCGCAATGGCCGCTGCGTGTCGCCCAGGCCCTATGGCAACTGCGTACCGCCTTGATCAAACGCGTGCCCGGTTCAGTGCTGCTGGTGGCGGTGCTGGTGTTCTGCGCCGCCGGCCTGTGGCAGCTCAACAGCAAGAACGATATTCGCCAATGGATCGGCGCGCCGCCGCAATTGCTCCAGGAAGCACAGGCCGTAGCGCGCATCACCGGGTTCCAGCCCACCAGCCAGTTTTTCCTGGTGCGCGCAGATAATCAGCAGCAGTTGCTGGAACGCCAGGCCGCCTTGGGCAAACGCCTGGATCAGTTGGTGAACATGGACAAGCTCCAGGGTTACCTGGCGCTCAGTCAACTGGTGAACCTGCCCGAGGAGCAGCAACAACTGCGCGATGCGCTGAACACTCTGGCGCAACACTGGCAACCGCTGCTGGACCTCGGCGTGCCCGTCAGTGCCCTGCAGGCTGAAGTCGCGCAGTTGCAGGCGCTGCCCACTCAAGACATTGACGCAGCGCTGCAAGGCCCGCTGGCCGAACCCTGGCGCACGCTCTGGCTCGGCCCGGTCGACGGCGGCGTGGCGGCCATGGTCAGCTTGCAAGGCTTGAACAACCCGGCGTTGCTGCGGGTGCAGGCGCTGGATTTGCCCGGCGTGCAACTGGTCAATCGCTTGGGCGACTTGAACCGCGTGTTTGCCGACACGCAAATCAGCGCAGCCGAATTGAAGTTGCTGTCGTGCGTGCTGATCGTGCTGTTGCTGATTGCGCCCTTCGGTTTTGGCGGCGCCTTGCGTATCGTCGCCCTGCCCCTGCTGGCCGCGCTGTGCAGCCTGGCCAGCCTCGGCTGGCTGGGCCAGCCGCTGACCTTGTTCAGCCTGTTTGGCCTGTTGCTGGTCACGGCCATCAGCGTTGACTACGCGATCTTGATGCGCGAGCAGATCGGCGGCCCGGCCGTCAGCCTCTTGGGAACACTGCTGGCGGCGTTGACAACCTGGTTGTCGTTCGGCCTGCTGGCGGTGTCGAGCACACCGGCCGTGAGTAATTTCGGTTTATCGGTCAGCCTGGGCCTGGCATTCAGCTTTATGCTGGCGCCCTGGGCAGCCCAGCAGAAACACACCTTATGAATGCGATTATCGCCCATGCGGCAAGGAGCCCTCGTGCCCACAGTTGAAATGGAACGTCGCCAGGTGGTGGTGATCGGTGCCGGGCCATCCGGTGCCATTGCGGCCGCGCTGCTAAAGTGCAAAGGGCATGATGTATTGATCATCGAACGCGAGCATTTCCCGCGTTTTTCGATTGGCGAAAGCCTGCTGTCGCACTGCATCGACTTCATCGAAGAAGCCGGGATGCTCGACGCTGTGCAAGCGGCGGGCTTCCAGGTAAAAACCGGCGCCGCGTTCGCCTGGGGCGAGCGCTACAGTGCGTTTGACTTTGGCGACACCTTCAGCAACGGCAAGCCCACCACCTTCCAGGTGCAGCGCGGCGAGTTCGACAAGTTGCTGGCCGATCAGGCGGCGCTGCAAGGTGTGGAAATCCGCTATGGCCAAAGCATTGTCGGTGTGGATTTCTCCGGCGAGTGCCGCTACCTGCATGTGCGCCGACAGAACGGCAGCGAGTACCACATCAAAGCCAAGTTCGTGCTCGACGCCAGCGGCTATGGCCGCGTGCTGCCGCGCCTGCTGGACCTTGAGGCGCCCTCGAACTTCCCGCTGCGCCAGGCCGTGTTCACTCACATCGAAGACCGCATCGAACACCCAGGCTTTGATCGCAGCAAAATTCTGGTCACCACCCACCCGACCCAGCGCGACATCTGGTTCTGGACCATCCCGTTCAGCAACGGCCGTTGCTCGGTGGGCGTGGTCGCGGCCAAAGAGCATTTCGATGGCCGCGACAGCGACCTTGATGCCTGCCTGCGCAGCTTTGTCGATGAAACGCCAAGCCTGGCCGCCGTGCTGCAAAACGCCGTCTGGGACACCCCGGCACGCAGCATCGGCGGCTATTCGGCCAACGTCAAAAGCCTGCACGGCCCAGGCTTTGCGCTGCTGGGCAATGCGGCGGAATTTCTCGACCCGGTGTTCTCGTCCGGCGTGACCATCGCCATGCGGTCGGCCAGCATGGCCGCCGCTGTGCTGCACCGTCAGCTCAACGGCGAGACCGTGGACTGGCAAAGCGAATTCGCCGAACCCTTGAAGCGCGGTGTCGATACCTTCCGCTGCTACGTCGAAGGCTGGTATGCCGGTACGTTCCAGGATGTGATTTTCCATCCAGGCAGCTCACCGGAGATTCGCCGCATGATCAGTTCGATCCTGGCCGGTTACCCCTGGGATGAGCGCAACCCGTTTGTCAGCGAGCCGAAACGGCGATTGCGGATGTTGTCGGATATTTGTGCGAGTGAAGCGGTATGAGCAGTCCTGCCGTTGAAAAAAACTACCTGAGCAAAAATTATGTCGAGGAAACCAGGTTCGGCTTCTGGTTCCTGCGCAGCCACACCTGGCAGCATCACGTATTGCGCGTGGCGATCAACGACCTGCGCAGCCTGTTCAGCGAACCGCTGCCGGTGGCCCCGGTGTTGCTGGACGCCGGTTGTGGCCAGGGTAAGTCCTTCCGGTTGCTGCAGCAGGTGTTTGCGCCTTCACGCCTGATCGGCCTGGATGCCGACCCCCACAGTCTGGAGCTGAGCCGTGAAGAGGCTGCGCGCCAGGGCCTGGCTGTCGAGCTGATCGGCAGTGACTGCGCCACCCTCGATGTACCGGACGCCAGCGTCGATATCGTGTTTTGCCACCAGACTTTTCACCACTTGGTCGAGCAACATCGCGCACTCAAGGAGTTCTATCGGGTACTCAAACCGGGCGGCTATCTGCTGTTTGCCGAATCCACCGAAGCCTATATCGACACCTGGGTGATTCGCTGGTTGTTCCGCCACCCGATGCATGTGCAAAAAAGCGCCGAAGAGTACTTGGAGATGCTGCGCGAGCAAGGCTTTGAATTCGACTCGCAGAATGTCTCGTACCCCTACCTGTGGTGGAGCCGCTCCAGCGACTTCGGCCTGCTGGAGCGCTGGGGCCTGCGCAAGGCGCCGCCGGTGGGCCAGCGCGAGGAAACCCTGGTCAACTGCGTAGCGCGCAAACCTTTGGAGAACGCCGCCTCATGATGCGCCTGCTGTTAATGGGTTGCCTGTTGCTGCTCAGTGCCTGCGCCAGCCAGGCACCGCTGCCGGAAAAAATCCCGGCCATGGCCTTACCGATGCAACTGCATGTGCAGCGCCTGGCGGACGGGCAGCGCCAGGACTGGCTGCTGGTGATCCAGCGCGAAGGCCACGCGATTCGCTGGTCGATGATGGACCCCTTGGGCATTCCCCTGGCCCGGCAAAAACTGCTCGATGGGCAGTGGCAAGCCGACGGCTTGCTGCCACCCAATCCCCAGGCGCGGGAGCTGTTTGCCGCGCTGCTGTTTGCCCTGACCCCGGCCGGTGATGTGCCGGCGCTGTATCCGCACGCCCAGGCCATGGACCTGACGCGCACGCTGCCGGGCCATTGGCAAATCATCTATCAGTCTTCCGAGGTGTTCAGCGTGAACATGGCCGGCCAGCCGTTGAGTTATCGCATCACCCCGCTGGGTATCAGCCGATGACCGCTTACCTCAATGCCCTCGGTGTGATCTGCGCCCTTGGCCGCGGCCAGGCCGAAGTCAGCCGCAACCTGTTTGCCGGTGACTGCTCAGGGATGCGCGCCGAAAGCGGCTGGGTGCCGGAGCGCGTGGTGCCGGTGGCTGCCGTCCAGGGCGAACTGGTGCCTCTGCCGGTGGAACTGGCTCAACAAAGCAGCCGCAATAACCAGTTGTTGCTGGAAGCGGCGTTGCAGATTGAAGATGAGATCCGTCAGGCCATTCAAACCTATGGCCCAGGGCGAGTCGGCGTGGTGCTTGGCACCAGCACCTCGGGCATCGACGAAGCCAGCCGTGGCATTGCTCATTACCTGCGCGACAAGCAGTTCCCTGCCGACTACGACTACCAGCAACAGGAACTCAGCGCCCCGGCAAACTTCCTCGCCGACTGGCTGCAATTGAGCGGCCCGGCCTATGTGATTTCCACCGCCTGCACCTCAAGCGCCCGTGCCTTGATGAGCGCCCAGCGCCTGCTGAACCTGGGGGTATGCGATGCGGTGATCTGTGGCGGCGTGGACAGCCTGTGCAAGCTGACCCTGAACGGATTTACCTCGCTGGAGGCGGTATCCAGCGAGCGCTGTAACCCGTTCTCGGTGAACCGCAACGGCATCAATATCGGTGAGGCGGCGGTACTGTTCCTGATGAGCCGCGAGCCGGCACCGATCGCCTTGCTGGGCAGCGGTGCCAGTTGCGACGCTCACCATATCTCCGCGCCCGAGCCCAGCGGCAAGGGCGCGTTGCAAGCGATGCGCAAGGCCCTGGCCAACGCAAAGCTGGCTCCCGAGCAGATCGGCTACCTGAACCTGCACGGCACCGCCACTCAACACAACGACGCCATGGAAAGCCTGGCGGTCGCCAGCCTGTTCCCCGGCGGTGTGGCCTGTTCGTCGACCAAGCCCATGACCGGCCACACCCTTGGCGCCGCCGGAGCGCTGGAAGCGGCGTTCTGCTGGCTGAGCCTGGCTCACGCCCAGCTGCCGCCTCACGTGTGGGATGGCCACGCCGACCCGGCGCTGCCGCCCTTGCAATGGACGCACAGCGGCGACACCTTGAAAAAAACCTGCCTGATGAGCAACTCGTTTGCCTTCGGCGGTAATAACGTCAGCCTGATAATCGCAGAGGCCCCATGAACGATTGGCCACTTGCCGAGCTGCTACCCCACGCGGGCGACATGATCCTGATCGACCAGGTGCTGTCGTTCGATGATGAGCAAGTCCGCACCCGCGTCACCGTCAAGCCCGACGGCCTGTTCAACCGCCCTGACGGTAGCCTGCCGGCCTGGGTCGGCCTGGAATTGATGGCGCAAAGCGTCGCCGCTTATGCCGGCTGCCATGCACGCCAGCACGGCCGCGCGGTGGAACTGGGCTTCCTGTTGGGTACACGCAAGTTCGAGTGCAATGTCGAGTACTTCCCGGCAGGCGCCGAGCTGAATATCCACGGCCTGCGCTCCCTGGAAGACGACAACGGCATGGGTGTGTTCGAATGCCACCTCACCGGTAAGGGTATCCAGGCCAGTGCGCGCCTGAACGTATTTCGACCGCCCCAGGCGGCCAACTATTTAGATGAATCGAAGGACCCAACGTCATGACTGAATCCGTACTGGTCACCGGCTCCAGCCGTGGCATCGGCCGCGCCATTGCCCTGCGCCTGGCCCAGGCCGGCCATGACATCGTGCTGCATTGCCGCAGTGGCCGCGCCGAAGCCGACACCGTGCAGGTCGAGATCGAGGCCCTGGGTCGCAAGGCGCGGGTGCTGCAATTCGACGTGTCCGACCGCGCCAGTTGCAAGGCCACCCTTGAAGCCGACGTGGAGCAACATGGCGCCTACTACGGCGTGGTGCTCAATGCCGGCCTGACCCGCGACGGCGCCTTCCCTGCCCTGTCGGAAGACGACTGGGACGTGGTGATGCGCACCAATCTCGATGGTTTCTACAACGTGCTGCACCCAGTGATGATGCCGATGATTCGACGTCGCGCCGCTGGGCGTATCGTGTGCATCACCTCGGTGTCCGGGTTGATCGGCAACCGCGGCCAGGTCAACTACAGTGCTTCAAAAGCCGGCCTGATCGGCGCAGCCAAGGCGCTGGCGATCGAACTGGGCAAACGCAAGATCACCGTCAACTGCGTGGCGCCGGGGTTGATCGACACGGCGATGCTGGATGAAAACGTCCCCGTCGAAGAACTGATGAAAATGATCCCGGCACAGCGCATGGGCACGCCGGAAGAAGTGGCTGGCGCGGTAAATTTCCTGATGTCGGCCGAAGCGGGCTATATCACACGCCAGGTGCTGGCCGTGAACGGAGGCTTGTGCTGATGAAGCGCGTCGTTGTCACCGGCATGGCCGGCGTGACGTCCCTGGGCAGCGATTGGGACACCATCGCCGCCAACTTTCGCGCCAACCGCAGCGGTATCCGGCGCATGGATGAATGGGACCGCTTTACCGAATTGAACACGCGCCTGGCCGGGCCGATTGATGAATTTGTGGTGCCTGCGCACTGGACCCGCAAGCAATTGCGCAGCATGGGCCGTGTCTCGCGCCTGGCGGTGTGGGCAGCGGAGCAGGCACTGCAGGATGCCGGCTTGCTCGGTGACCCGTCGATCAAGGACGGGCGCATGGGCGTGGCCTGTGGCTCGTCCACCGGCAGCACCGATGAGATCAAGGCGTTCGGCAATATGCTGCTCAATTCCGTGGCCGAGGGGCTAAACGCCAACTCCTATGTGCGGATGATGCCGCACACCACCGCGGCGAATATCAGCATTTTCTTTGGCCTCACCGGGCGCTTGATCCCCACGTCCAGCGCCTGCACCAGCGGTAGCCAGGGCATCGGCTATGCCTATGAAGCGATCAAGTTCGGGCGCCTGCCCTTGATGCTCGCCGGTGGCGCCGAAGAACTGTGTCCCACCGAAGCCATGGTGTTCGATGCACTCTACGCCACCAGCCTGAAAAACGATGCGCCGCAAACCAGTCCGCGCCCCTACGACAGCGGCCGTGATGGCCTGGTGATTGGGGAAGGCGCCGGCATCCTGGTACTGGAAGAGTTGGAACACGCGTTGGCGCGGGGCGCGCATATTCACGCTGAGCTGGTTGGCTTTGGCAGCAATGCCGACGGCCAGCACACCACCCGCCCGGAACAGAAAACCATGCGCCGTGCCATGGAACTGGCACTGGAAGACGCTGGGCTTGCACCTTCTGCCATCGGCTATGTGAACGGCCACGGCACCGCCACCGACCAAGGTGACATCGCCGAAACCCTGGCCACCAGCAGCCTGTTCGGCAGCCGTATGCCGATCAGCTCGCAGA
The DNA here is from genome assembly GCF_019891455.1 of Pseudomonas sp. P867. NCBI lineage: Bacteria > Pseudomonadati > Pseudomonadota > Gammaproteobacteria > Pseudomonadales > Pseudomonadaceae > Pseudomonas > Pseudomonas sp. P867. The sequence continues at coordinate 124,353 of NZ_JAFLXB010000004.1, forward strand.
AGAGTTTCCTCGGCCACACCCTGGGTGCCTGCGGCGCGCTGGAGTCGTGGTTCAGCATCGAGATGATGAACCGCGACCACTACGTGCACACCTTCAACCTGGATTCGGTCGACCCGCAATGCGGCGAGCTCGATTACCTGCAAGGGGGCTTTCGCCAGATGCACAACGACTACGTGATGAACAACAATTTTGCCTTCGGCGGCGTCAACACCTCGCTGATCTTCCGCCGCTGGGCCTGACTTTTTAATCGATTGGAGAAAACGGAATGTCTTCCCTGCTACGCGCTACCCTGATCACCCTGGCCCTGTTGACCACTGCCGGCTGCACCAGCAAACCAGTGCTCAACACCCAGCACGAACTGCCGGCCACGACCCAGGTCAGCGAAGAAAAAATGAAACAGGTGATCGTCGCTGCCCTGCAAAAACGTGAGTGGACAGTACAACGCCTGAGCCCGCAACTGGTGCAGGCCGAGATCACCGTGCGCGGCCAGTTCTATGCAGCAATCGATATCCGCTACACCCGCAACAGCTACGCCATCACCTACCGCGACAGCCGCGACCTGGGCTACAAGGACGGCAAGATCCATCGCAATTACAACCGTTGGGTGAGCATGCTGGACCGGGATATTCTGGCGGGGATACGCTCGGCCGGGATGCAGTAAGGCCAAATGTGGGAGGGGGCTTGCTCCCGATAGCAGTGTGTCAGTCTCAGTCTCTCTAACTGAACCACCGCTATCGGGAGCAAGCCCCCTCCCACATGAGATATGCCATGTTCTCAAGGGCGTTATTCAGATGCCCTGTGCGTCAACAACTCCACAAACCCCTTAGCCATCGGCGTTTGCACGCCCTTGCGCTGCACCAGCCACACCGCTGTCATCGCCTCCGGGTCCAGCAAGGTGCGATAGACCACCCCATCAATGCGGATACGCTGGTAAGACGCCGGCAACACCGACACGCCCAACCCCGCCGCCACCAGGCCGATGATGGTCATCGCCTCCCCCGCTTCCTGGGCAAAATGCGGGCTGAACCCGGCGTCGCGGGCCAGGTTGAGCAGTTGGGCATACAGGCCGCTGCCGTAGGTGCGTGGGAAAAATACAAAGGGTTCCTGCGCCAACTGCGCCAGGTGCAGGCCGCGCTCGCTGCCTTCCACCAACGGATGGCCGGCGCTCAATACGGCAACCAGCGGCTCGCGCATCAACTCGACCACGCTCAGCGAATCAGGCAACGGCAAAGGCCGCATCAGCCCGACCTGGATCGACTCATCCACCAATGACTCGGCCACCTCCGTGCTGCTCATCTCCTGCAGATTGAGGTGCACTGCCGGGAAAGCCTGGCGAAACGCAAAGATCGCCTGGGGAATACTGGAATTGAACGGCGCGGAAGATGTGAAGCCGATCTTCAACTCCCCGAGCTCTCCTAATTGCGCTCTGCGCGCCACGTCTGCCGCCTTGTCGACCTGGGCCAGCACCAGCCGCGCCTCTTGCAGGAACAGGCGCCCGGCCTCGCTCAGCTCGACCCGACGATTGGTACGCTCAAATAACCGCGCCCCCACCTCTTGCTCCAGTGCCTGGATCTGCTGGCTCAAGGGCGGTTGCGATATGCCCAGCACCTGCGCGGCGCGGCCAAAGTGCAGTTCTTCAGCGACGGCGATGAAGTACCGCAGGTGACGTAATTCCATGCACACCTCATTAGGTCGTAGAACCTATCAAACAGGTCGAACAATATATTGGAAAGAATCATTAGCCAGCTATATTCTTTTTCGTATTGTCAGTCCTGGCAGACTTTCCTCCCCGAGGTCCCCCGTGAATCCTGCTGTTGCTCCACTTGCCCAACACACCCCGCCCTCAGCCCTTGATGACGTGGTGGCGCAGCTCAATGACGAGTACATCGAAAAAGGCACGCCGATGTTCATGCGCACGGTGTTGGCGCTATTTTCCGGCGGGTTTGCCACCTTTGCCCTGTTGTATTGCGTACAGCCGATGATGCCGGCGCTGTCCCATGAATTTTCCATCAATGCGGCGCAAAGCAGCCTGATTCTTTCGGTCGCGACCGCGATGCTTGCCTGCGGCCTGCTAATCACCGGGCCGATTTCCGACCGGCTGGGGCGCAAGCCGGTGATGGTCGCCGCGTTGTTCTGTGCGGCGCTGGCCACCATCGCCAGCGGTCTGATGCCGACCTGGGAGGGGATTCTGCTGATGCGGGCGCTGGTGGGCCTGTCCCTGAGCGGCCTGGCTGCCGTGGCGATGACCTACCTCAGCGAAGAGATTCATCCCCAGCACATAGGCCTGGCCATGGGCCTGTACATCGGCGGCAATGCGATTGGCGGCATGAGCGGGCGCCTGATCATCGGCGTATTGATCGACTTCGTCAGCTGGCACACCGCAATGTTGATCATCGGCGCCCTGGCCCTGATCGCGGCCACTGTGTTCTGGAAGATCCTCCCACCATCGCGCAACTTCCGCGCCAGCAGCCTCAAGCCGCGCAGCCTGGTGGATGGCTTCGTCATGCATTTCAAGGATGCGGGCTTGCCGTGGCTGTTCCTGGAAGCCTTCCTGCTGATGGGCGCGTTCGTAACGATGTTCAACTACATCGGTTATCGCCTGCTGGCCTCACCCTATGAGCTGAGCCAGGCCGTGGTCGGCCTGCTGTCGCTGGTGTACCTCTCGGGCATCTACAGCTCGGCCAAGATCGGCTCCCTGGCCGACCGCCTTGGCCGCCGTCGGGTGCTGTGGGCCACCATCGTGCTGATGCTCGCCGGCATGGCCCTGACGCTGTTCACCCCGCTGTGGCTGGTGGTGCCGGGCATGTTGATCTTCACTTTCGGCTTCTTCGGCGCCCACTCGGTGGCCAGCAGCTGGATCGGCCGCCGTGCGGTGAAAGCCAAGGGGCAGGCGTCGTCGCTTTACCTGTTCTGCTATTACGTGGGATCGAGTATTGCCGGGACGGCAGGCGGGTTCTTCTGGCATTTTGCCGGGTGGAACGGGATTGGCGGATTCATTATCGCGCTACTGATCGGCGCGTTGCTGGTGGCGTTGAAGCTGGCGAAGTTGCCGCCGTTGGGGCATGTGGAAACCTGAGGCTACTTGCTTTATGTGGGAGCTGGCTTGCCTGCGATGGCGGCGGTGAATTCAACACCGCCATCGCAGGCAAGCCAGCTCCCACATTTTGTTCTGCGTTTTACTCGTGGTATTGCGCCGACAGTTCGTGCACTGCACGCAGGAACGCGCCGGCATGCTCCGGGTTCACTTCCGGGGTGATGCCGTGGCCGAGGTTGAACACGTGGCCACTGCCTTTGCCGTAGCTAGCGAGGATGCGCCCGACTTCCGTGCGGATCGCTTCCGGCTTGGCGTACAGCACAGTGGGGTCCATGTTGCCTTGCAGCGCAACCTGGTTGCCAACGCGACGGCGGGCTTCGCCGATATCGCAGGTCCAGTCCAGGCCCAATGCATCGGCGCCAGCATCGGCGATACTTTCCAGCCACAGGCCGCCGCCTTTGGTGAACAGGATGACCGGAACCTTGCGACCTTCGTGTTCGCGGATCAGCCCGCTGACGATCTTGCGCATGTAGGCCAGGGAGAATTCCTGGTACGCCGCCGCCGACAGGTTGCCGCCCCAGGTATCGAAGATCTGCACCGCTTGCGCACCGGCCATGATCTGGCCGTTGAGGTAGGAGGTCACCGACTGTGCCAGCTTGTCCAGCAACAGGTGCATGGCTTGCGGGTTGTCGTAGAGCATGGCCTTGGTCTTGCGGAAGTCTTTCGACGAACCGCCTTCGACCATATAGGTGGCCAGCGTCCACGGGCTGCCGGAGAAGCCAATCAGCGGCACGCGACCGTTGAGCTCGCGGCGGATGGTGCTGACCGCGTCCATCACATAGCCGAGGTCTTTGTGCGGATCAGGGATCGGCAAGGCTTCGATATCGGCCAGGGTGCTGACGACCTTCCTGAAACGCGGGCCTTCGCCGGTCTCGAAGTACAGGCCCTGGCCCATGGCGTCGGGGATGGTAAGGATATCGGAGAAGAGAATGGCCGCATCCAGTTGTGGGTAGCGGTCCAGCGGCTGCATCGTGACTTCGCAGGCGAACGCAGGATTCATGCACAGGCTCATGAAGTCGCCGGCGTGGGCGCGACTGGCGCGGTATTCCGGCAGGTAGCGACCGGCTTGACGCATCATCCACACGGGGGTGACGTCTACAGGTTGCTTGAGCAGGGCACGAAGGAAACGGTCGTTCTTGAGGGCAGTCATGTCGGCATCCGCAAAAAAAGTGCGGGCATTTTCTCAGAGCGCGACGCAAAAGGCACGGCAAGAGCGGAGCCTTTTGTCTATCGGGTCAATTTGTCGCAATGACTGGCAACACAAACCTCAATGTGAAATGAGGTTTGTGTGGGAGCTGGCTTGCCTGCGATAGCATCAACTGGGGCTGGCTGACAGACCGAGTTGCCTGCATCGCAGGCAAGCCAGCTCCCACATTTGATCGCATTTCAGACTGAAATTTGATCAGACCTGCAGGTAGTCCAGGATCCCTTCGGCGGCATTGCGGCCTTCGAAGATCGCCGTCACTACCAGGTCAGAGCCGCGCACCATATCGCCACCGGCGAAGATTTTCGGGTTGCTGGTCTGGTGCTTGTACTGGCCTTGCTCCGGGGCTACCACGCGGCCCTGGCTGTCGGTCTGGATTTCGAACTGCTCGAACCAGGGCGCCGGGCTTGGACGGAAACCGAAAGCGATGACCACGGCGTCAGCCGGGATGATTTCTTCGGAACCCGGGATCGGCTCGGGGCTGCGACGGCCTCGGGCATCCGGTTCGCCGAGACGGGTCTCGACCACCTTCACGCCTTCGACGCGGTCTTCACCGACGATCGCAATCGGCTGGCGGTTGTAGAGGAATTTCACGCCTTCTTCCTTGGCGTTCTTCACCTCTTTGCGCGAGCCGGGCATGTTGGCTTCGTCGCGACGATACGCACAGGTGACCGACTTGGCGCCCTGGCGGATCGAGGTGCGGTTGCAGTCCATGGCGGTGTCGCCACCGCCCAGTACCACGACCTTCTTGCCTTTCATGTCGACGAAATCTTCCGGCGACTTTTCAAAGCCCAGGTTGCGGTTGACGTTGGCAATCAGGAAGTCGAGTGCGTCATACACGCCCGGCAAGTCCTCACCGGCAAAGCCGCCCTTCATATAGGTGTAGGTGCCCATGCCCATGAACACCGCATCGTATTCGGCGAGCAGTTGCTCCATGGTGATGTCTTTGCCGATCTCGGTATTGAGGCGGAACTCGATACCCATGCCGGTGAACACTTCACGACGGTGACTCAGTACGGTTTTTTCCAGCTTGAACTCGGGAATACCGAAGGTCAGCAGGCCACCGATCTCCGGGTTCTTGTCGAACACCACCGGGGTCACGCCACCACGCACCAACACGTCGGCACACCCCAGGCCCGCCGGGCCCGCACCGATGATCGCGACGCGCTTGCCGGTCGGTTTGACCTTGGACATATCCGGGCGCCAGCCCATGGCGAACGCGGTGTCGGTGATGTACTTCTCCACCGAACCGATGGTCACTGCGCCGAAGCCGTCGTTGAGGGTGCAGGCACCTTCACATAGACGGTCTTGCGGGCACACCCGGCCGCAGACTTCCGGCAGGGTGTTGGTCTGGTGCGACAGCTCGGCGGCGGCGAGAATGTTGCCCTCGGCCACCAGTTTGAGCCAGTTGGGAATGAAGTTGTGCACCGGGCACTTCCATTCGCAATACGGGTTACCGCACCCCAGGCAGCGGTGGGCCTGATCGGCCGAGTGCTGGGGCTTGAAGGGTTCGTAGATTTCCACGAACTCTTTCTTGCGTTGACGCAACAGTTTCTTCTTCGGATCTTTGCGCCCGACATCGATGAACTGGAAGTCGTTATTCAGACGTTCAGCCATGTTAAAACCTCATCAAACTGTTCAGGCGCATATCACTGCGGGTTGGCACGGATGCTGGAAAGCAACGATTTCAGGTTGGCAGCCTTGGGCTTGACCAGCCAGAAACGACGCAGGTAATCATCGAGGTTTTCGGCGAGGTTGCGACCCCATTCACTGCCGGTCTCCTCGACATACTCGTCCAGCACGTGCTGCAAGTGGTTCCGGTAGGATTCCATGGCTTCACCGCTGATCCGCTGGATCTCGACCAACTCGTGGTTGACCTTGTCGACGAAGGTGTTGTCCTGGTCGAGCACGTAGGCGAAACCGCCGGTCATGCCCGAACCGAAGTTGTAACCGGTCTTGCCCAGTACCGCGACAAAGCCCCCGGTCATGTACTCGCAGCAGTGATCGCCAGTGCCTTCCACCACGGTGTGGGCACCGGAGTTACGCACGGCGAAGCGCTCACCGGCAGTACCCGCGGCAAACAGCTTGCCACCCGTGGCGCCGTACAAGCAGGTGTTGCCGATGATGGCACTGTCCTGGGTCTTGTACACGCTACCGGCTGGCGGGACGATAACCAGCTTGCCGCCGGTCATGCCTTTGCCCACGTAGTCGTTGGCATCGCCTTCCAGATACATGTGCAGGCCACCGGCGTTCCACACACCGAAACTCTGGCCCGCAGTGCCCTTGAAGCGGAAGGTGATCGGCGCTTTCGCCATGCCCTGGTTGCCGTGCTTGCGCGCGATTTCACCGGAGATGCGAGCACCGATGGAACGGTCGCAGTTGCAGATATCCAGGGCGAATTCGCCACCGCTGGCATCGCTGATCGAGGAGCCGGCCATTTCGACCATTTTCTCGGCCAGCAGGCCTTTGTCGAACGGCGGGTTGCGGTCCACTTGGCAGAATTGTGGCTTGTCTGCGGGGATGTGATCGCTGCCCAACAGCGGTGTCAGGTCCAAATGCTGTTGCTTGGCGGTCTGGCCTTCGAGGATGTCCAACAGGTCGGTGCGACCGATCAGCTCTTCCAGCGAACGCACGCCCAGCTTGGCCAGCCACTCACGGGTTTCTTCGGCGACGTAGGTGAAGAAATTCACCACCATGTCGACGGTGCCGATGTAGTGGTCCTTGCGCAGTTTTTCGTTCTGAGTCGCCACGCCAGTAGCGCAGTTGTTCAGGTGGCAGATACGCAGGTATTTGCAGCCCAGCGCGATCATGGGCGCAGTGCCGAAGCCGAAACTCTCGGCGCCGAGGATCGCGGCCTTGATCACGTCGAGGCCGGTTTTCAGGCCACCGTCGGTCTGTACCCGCACCTTGCCGCGCAGGTCGTTGCCGCGCAGGGTCTGGTGGGTTTCGGCCAGGCCGAGCTCCCACGGCGCACCTGCGTACTTGATCGAGGTCAGCGGCGAAGCGCCGGTGCCGCCGTCGTAGCCGGAGATGGTGATCAGGTCGGCATAGGCCTTGGCGACGCCAGCGGCGATGGTGCCGACGCCCGCTTCTGCGACCAGTTTTACCGAGACCAGGGCCTGCGGGTTGACTTGTTTGAGGTCGAAAATCAGCTGCGACAAATCTTCAATCGAGTAGATGTCGTGGTGCGGCGGCGGCGAGATCAGGGTCACGCCCGGCACTGCATAACGCAGCTTGGCGATCAGGCCGTTGACCTTGCCGCCTGGCAATTGCCCGCCCTCACCCGGTTTGGCGCCTTGGGCAACCTTGATCTGCAGCACTTCGGCGTTGACCAGGTACTCCGGGGTCACACCGAAACGGCCGGTTGCCACCTGCTTGATTTTCGAGCTTTTGAGCGTGCCATAACGCGCCGGGTCTTCGCCGCCTTCGCCGGAGTTGGAACGCGCACCCAGGCGGTTCATGGCTTCGGCCAGGGCTTCGTGAGCCTCAGGCGACAAGGCGCCCAGGGAAATACCGGCGGAGTCGAAGCGCTTGAGGATCGATTCCAGTGGCTCGACTTCGGCGATATCCATCGGCGTGTCCAGGGTCTTCACCTTGAACAGATCGCGGATCATCGACACCGGGCGGTTATCCACCAGGCTCGTGTATTCCTTGAACTTGGCGTAGTCGCCCTGCTGCACGGCGGCTTGCAGGGTACTGACCACGTCCGGGTTGTAGGCGTGGTATTCGCCACCGTGCACGAACTTGAGCAGGCCGCCTTGCTGGATCGGCTTGCGCGCGCTCCAGGCTTCGGCTGCCAGGGCTTTCTGCTCGGCTTCGATATCGACGAAACGTGCGCCCTTGATACGGCTCGGCACGCCACGGAAACTCAGCTCGCAGACTTCTTCGGACAGGCCGATGGCTTCGAACAATTGCGCACCGCGGTAGGAGGTGACGGTGGAGATGCCCATCTTCGACAGGATCTTCAGCAGGCCCTTGGTGATGCCCTTGCGGTAGTTCTTGAACACCTCGTAGAGGTCGCCCAACACTTCACCGGTACGGATCAGGTCGCCGAGTACTTCATACGCCAGGAACGGGTACACCGCCGAGGCGCCGAAGCCGATCAGCACCGCGAAGTGGTGCGGGTCACGGGCAGTGGCGGTTTCCACCAGAATGTTGGAATCGCAGCGCAGGCCTTTTTCGGTCAGGCGGTGGTGCACCGCGCCGGTCGCCAGGGACGCGTGGATCGGCAACTTGCCCGGCGCGATATGGCGGTCGGTCAGTACGATCTGAGTGCGGCCGGCGCGCACAGCTTCTTCAGCCTGGTCGGCGACGTTGCGCACAGCGGCTTCAAGGCCGAGGCTCTCGTCGTAGTTCAGGTCGATGATCTGGCGGTCGAAGCCTGGACGCTCCAGGGTCATCAGCGAGCGCCACTTGGCCGGGGAAACGACCGGCGAGCTGAGGATCACACGGGAGGCGTGCTCAGGCGATTCCTGGAAGATATTGCGCTCGGCACCGAGGCACACTTCCAGGGACATCACGATGGCTTCGCGCAGCGGGTCGATCGGTGGGTTGGTCACCTGGGCGAACTGCTGGCGGAAGTAGTCGTACGGCGTGCGCACACGCTGGGACAGCACAGCCATCGGCGTATCGTCGCCCATGGAGCCTACGGCTTCGTAGCCTTGCTCGCCGAGCGGGCGCAGCACCTGATCACGTTCTTCGAACGTGACCTGATACATCTTCATGTATTGCTTGAGCTGGTCGATGTCGTAGAAAGCCGAACCGTGGTCATTGTCTTCCATGGTCGCCTGGATGCGCAGGGCGTTTTTGCGCAGCCATTGCTTGTACGGGTGACGCGACTTCAGACGGTTGTCGATGGCGTCGGTGTCGAGGATCTGCCCGGTTTCGGTGTCCACGGCCAGGATCTGGCCAGGACCGACACGGCCTTTGGCGATCACGTCTTCAGGCTTGTAGTCCCACACGCCGATTTCCGACGCCAGGGTGATAAAGCCGTTGGTGGTGGTGACCCAGCGCGCCGGGCGCAAGCCGTTACGGTCGAGCAGGCACACCGCGTAGCGGCCGTCGGTCATGACCACGCCGGCCGGGCCGTCCCACGGTTCCATGTGCATCGAGTTGTATTCGTAGAACGCCCGCAGGTCCGGGTCCATGGTCTCGACGTTCTGCCACGCAGGCGGAATGATCATGCGCACGCCACGGAACAGGTCGATGCCACCGGTGACCATCAGCTCAAGCATGTTGTCCATGCTGGAGGAGTCGGAACCCACGCGGTTGACCAGCGGGCCGAGCTCTTCGAGGTCCATCAAATCGTTGGCGAACTTGGTGCGACGGGCCACGGCCCAGTTGCGGTTGCCGGTGATGGTATTGATCTCGCCGTTGTGGGCGAGGAAGCGGAATGGCTGGGCCAGCGGCCATTTCGGCAGGGTGTTGGTGGAGAAGCGCTGGTGGAACACGCAGATCGCGGTTTGCAGGCGCTCGTCGCTCAGGTCTGGATAAAAGGCGGTGAGATCCGCCGGCATCATCAGGCCTTTATAAATGATGGTCTTGTGGGAAAAGCTGCAGATGTAATGGTCAGTGTCGGCGGCGTTGAGCACCGACGAACGACGACGGGACGTGAACAGCTTGATCGCCATGTCCTGGTCGCTCAGGCCGTCACCCGCGATGAACACTTGTTCGATCTGCGGTAGGCGCTCCAGGGCCAGGCGGCCGAGTACGCTGGTGTCGATTGGCACTTTGCGCCAGCCGACCAGTTGCAGGCCGGCAGCAACGATCTCGCGGTTCATGTTCTCGCGAGCGGCTTCGGCTTTTACCGGGTCCTGGTTGAAAAACACCATGCCCACGGCGTACTGCTTGGGCAGGTCGGCCGCAAAATGCTCTTTGGCGACAGCGCGCAGGAACTGGTCGGGCTTTTGAATCAGCAAGCCGCAACCGTCACCGGTCTTGCCGTCGGCGTTGATCCCACCGCGGTGGGTCATGCAGGTCAGGGCCTCGATGGCCGTTTGCAAAAGGGTATGACTGGGCTCGCCCTGCATGTGGGCTATCAGGCCGAAACCGCAGTTATCCTTGAATTCATCGGGTTGGTACAGACCTGCTTTCATAGACACTTTCTCACCAGGCTGCCTCTTATATCGAGGCAAATTTCTTTTCAATTCAACCGGTTACCTTCCACGCCGAACGTACGCCGGCTTAGCGGGGGCAAAAGGGAGGTCATTGTACACACCGACACAGACGCTCACAAATTTAGCGACGAAATGTCGCAAATCTATGTCGCATTTATGAAAGGTTTAAAGCGATATGCTGTGCTAGTCAAAACTTTTTTAATTCTGACCGCTACGACTCAAAAGCTACTGTGGCGCAGACACCACAAAGCGCGCGGTCCTTGCGGGGGACTGCACGCCTTGCGATTGTTTTTTGAGGTGCCGGGAGGGCGGCCTGGGTAAGGCCGCCGGATCTTCAGCGAGTTGCTGCCAGTTCTTGTTGAACGCTGGCAACAGTGCGAGGCCAAGGTTTACCAGCCTGAACCTTCGCTGGCAAGGCCTTGATGGCAGAATCGGCTGCGGCGCGGCTTGGGAAGCTGCCGTAGGTGATCACGTAGAGAGGCTTGCCGTTGAGCACTTTCTTGAAATAACGGTACTGGCCGCCCTGCTCCTTGACGAACGCCTGGGCGTTGGCCTCAGAGCTGGTGCCGAGGATCTGCACCACGAAATTGCCGGTAGGCTGGCTGCTGTACCAGCTGCTGCCAGCGGCGCCGGTCTTGGCCACGGTAGCGGCAGGTTTTTCAGCAGGCTTGGCCGCGGGTGCCGGTGCCGGCTTGGCAACTGGTGCTGCGGGCTTGGCTGTCGCTACTGTCGGCGCCGGGGTCGGCTTGGCAACTGGCGCAACCGGTGCGGCAGGCGCTACTGGGGTTGCCGGCGTGCCGGCCGGTACGCCCGCTGGTGGCGCGGTGGTGGTCACGGTCGGCGGCGTGGCGCTGGAGCCTTCCACCGGCACGCCGTCGTCGCCTTCGGAGATGCCACCGGCTTCTTCAGCCAGCGGGCCGCGCATTACAGGCTGGCCGACCATAGGCAGATTGGTTGGTTGGCCGGAGTTGGCGAATTCGACATTTGGCGTGGGCTTGCCCAGTGGCAACTGCGCCTGCTCAGTTGGCGCGCCGGTTGTTGTCGGTGCCTTGTTGCGACCCGGGATCAACCAGGCGGCGGCTACAGCGACCACGACAACGGCGGAAATAGCCAATACGTGCTTCTTAGGCATAGTGAACCCCATCTTTGGACGCTTGACCGCAGAGCGGCTGGCAATCATGGCTTCGATCATTGCATCGCGGGCAACCTGGTTGATGTTTCCAGGCCAGCCATCGGAGCTTTCGTGAATATCAGAGATCTGCGCAGCGGAGAAAAGTTCGATACCGGCCCCTGCACCCTCGAGGCGCTGAGCCAGGTATTCGCGGGTTTCTTCCTCTTCGTACGGCTGCAATTCGATGACGTGGAACAGCTCTTGCTCACCGCTGATCTGCTCCAGATCGGCGATCAACGACGACTCGCCAAACAGGAACACATGCGGGCGGCCTTCCGGCGTGCCCGCGGCCAGCGCCAACAGCGCTTCCAGCGCGGATTCGTCAAGCTGCTCGGCGTCGTCGACCAGCAGGTAGACTTCCTGGCCGGTCAGGCCCAGTTGCACCACCTGTTTGAGAATCGCGTTCGGCTCGGCGTTGGATACGTCCAGGGCCTGCGCAACCTGGCGCAGTACACCCGCTGCGTCACCGGCGCCACGGGCCGATACCACCACGCTCTGCACCGATTGCTTGTTGGTGCTGGCGACCAGCGCCTGGCGCAGCAAGGTCTTGCCACTGCCCAACGGTCCCGTGACCACCAGCAGCAACTGGCTGTAGCGCGCCAGATGATGCAGTTGCCCCAATACCGGCTTGCGCTGCGCAGGGAAGAATTTGAAACCAGGTACCCGTGGAGCAAAAGGGTCATGGCTCAAGTGATAATGGCCGAGGAACGCCTCGTCGGCATGCAAACTAGTCATCGGGATCTTATTAACCTTTAAGCTGGGCCAGGGCGCGGTAATCCGCTCCCAGCGTGGCCTGTAAAATCTCTTTCGGATAATCGTCGGTCACCACCGCCTCGCCCATGTGGCGCAGCAGTACCAGTCGCAGTCGACCGTCGATCACTTTCTTGTCTATTGCCATATGTTCGAGAAAATCTGCCTCGGTCATCTCTGTGGGAGGGATGACCGGTAAGCCGGCGCGCTGGAACAGGCGGATACCGCGATCACGCTCCTGGGCGGTGATCCAGCCCAGGCGTTGCGACATCTCCAACGCCATCACCGTGCCAGCCGCTACGGCTTCCCCATGCAGCCACACACCATAGCCCATGTGCGTTTCGATCGCATGGCCGAAGGTGTGGCCCAGGTTCAGGGTAGCGCGCACGCCGGACTCCCGTTCGTCGGCATTGACCACCAGCGCCTTGGCGGCGCAGGAGCGGGAAATCGCTTCGGTCAAGGCCACCTGGTCGAGTGCGCGCAAGGCATCTACATGTTCTTCAAGCCAGCTCAGGAAGGGCTCGTCACAGATCAGCCCGTACTTGATGACTTCCGCCAGGCCCGCCGACAACTCACGCGGTGGCAGTGTGTTGAGGGTAGCGGTGTCGATCAGCACGGCCTGTGGCTGGTAGAACGCACCGACCATGTTCTTGCCCAGCGGGTGATTGATACCCGTTTTGCCGCCCACCGAAGAATCGACCTGGGACAACAGGGTGGTCGGCACCTGGATAAAGTCCACGCCACGCTGGTAGCAGGCTGCAGCAAAACCGGCCATGTCGCCGATCACACCGCCGCCCAGGGCAACCACGGTGGTTCGACGGTCATGGCGCGCAGTCAGCAGGCCATCAAAGATCAGTTGCAGGGTTTCCCAGTTCTTGTGGGCTTCGCCGTCGGGCAACACCACGGAAATCACCGAATACGCCGCAAGGCTGCGGCTCAAACGCTCAAGATACAGGGGCGCAACCGTTTCGTTGGAGATGATCGCCACCTGCCGACCGGCAATATGCGGCGCGAGCAGTTCGGGCTGGTCCAACAGACCTTCGCCAATGTGGATCGGGTAGCTGCGCTCGCCTAGATCGACCTTAAGTGTCTGCATGTTTCCCCGCGTTGAAGATGTATTGACGACCGGCAATGTCGCAATCCGACATCACCTGATGGCTCTACGCCACACCTCACAAGGTTATGGCGCGCCGCCGAGAATAGCGCATTTCGGGCCAGGCTTTAACGGGGTGGCAACCGCTGCAGGCGCTCCAGAATATCGAGCACCACCATCCGAGGGGGTCGCTCATCGGTTTCCACCACCAGATCGGCGATTTCCCGATACAGCGGATCGCGCAGCGCCAGCAGGTCCCGCAGGGTTTTTTCCGGGTTGGCGGTGCGCAGCAACGGGCGATTGCGATCGCGGGCGGTGCGGCCCACCTGCTGCTCGACCGAGGCATGCAAATACACTACCCGACCACCGGCATACAGCGCTCGACGGTTTTCGTCGCGCATGACGGCGCCACCGCCGGTCGCCAATACCACGCCATCGCAGCCACACAGCTCGGCAATCATCGCCTGCTCGCGGTCACGAAAGCCCAGCTCGCCTTCTTTATCGAAGATCCATGGGATATTGGCACCCGTGCGCAATTCAATTTCCTTGTCGGAATCTTTGAACGGCAGGCGCAGCTCTTTGGCCAGCAAACGGCCGATGGTGCTCTTTCCAGCCCCCATCGGCCCTACAAGAATCAAATTTCGCACAGAATCAACGACTCACAGCAATCGCCTGGTTATTCATGATACGCGGAGTCAGGAATACCAGCAGCTCGGATTTTTTCTCCGCCAGCACATCGCGCCGGAAAAGGCGGCCAAGATACGGCACATCGCCCAAAAATGGCACTTTATCTACCACTTTGCTTTGGGTATTGGAGAAAACCCCACCGATGACGATGGTCTCGCCATCCCTGACCAGCACCTTGGCGTTGACCTCGTTTTTCTTGATCGGCGGTACATCATTGAGCCTGTTCAAGTAATCGGGCTCATCCTTGGTGACCTTGACCGCCATGATCACGTGGTCGTCGGGGGTGATTTGCGGCGTGACCTCCAGCGAAAGCGAAGCCTCCTTGAACGACACCGAGGTAGCGCCCTGGGAGGTGGACTCTTGATAGGGAATTTCGGTGCCCTTGAGGATTCGTGCCGTCTCCTTGTCGGACGTGACCACCTTGGGCTGCGAGACGATTTCGCCGTTGCCGGTTTTCTCCATGGCTGTCAGCTCAAGGTCCAGCAGTAGATTGTCGGTGATGTAGGCCACGCCCAGACCCGAGGTGCCGGTCAGCGAACCCAAGTCGACAAACGGGGAGCTGGGCGGGTTTTGCGGCGGTTCGGCGCCGTCTGCCACGGGCTTGGAAATACCTCCGACACTTCCCCTGCCATGACTGAGCCGCCCACCCCAGCGCACGCCCAGGCTTTTGTCGTAGTCGACATTGGCCTCGACAATTCGCGCCTCGATCATCACTTGGCGGACGGGAATATCCAGTTGCGCCACGATACGCCGCAGCTCTTCGAGCCGTTCGCCGGTCTGGTAGGCGATGATGTTGTTGGTGTGATCATCCACCGCCACCGAGCCGCGCTCATCCGTGGCGCCTTCAAAACCTGTGACCGACTGAAACAGCTTGGCCAGGTCCGCCGCCTTGGCATAGTTGACCTGCAGCAGCTCCCGACGCAGCGGTGCCAGTTCCGCCATCTGCTTGCGCGACTCCAGCGCCAGCAGTTCGCGAGCGGCCAACTCATCCGCAGGTGCCACCAGCAACACACCGGCTTTCACGCGCTTATCCAGACCTTTGGTTTGCAGCACCAGATCCAGCGCCTGATCCCAAGGCACATCCTTGAGCCGCAGGGTAATTGAGCCCTGCACTTCATCACTGGTCACCAGGTTGAGCCCGGCGACATCGGCGATTTGCTGCAAGACCGCCCGCAGGTCGATGTCCTGGAAATTCAGGTTCAGCCGGGTGCCTGTATAGCTGACCGACGCTGCACTGTCGGGCGGCGGCAGGTGGATCAGGTCCAGGCGATTGGGCACAGCAGCAGCCATCGGTGCCGTGAACGCTATCCATAGCGCCACACCGAAGGACGAGAAAGTCCTTTTCATTGTTTGATTCCGTTATGAGTTGACGTTCAACACAAGGGTTCGCGGGCGTTCGAGCCAGCCGCCCTGTTCATCGGGAAACCGTTCGACCAAGTGGATAGACCCCTCTTGAATGGCCGTGACCTGGCCATGATCCGGCCCCAGGTAATCACCAATCGTCAGCCGGTGCACCCTGGATCCGGCACGCAGCAGGGCAAAAGCCTGCGCCCCCAACGACAGCGTGCCGACCATTTTG
Source organism: Pseudomonas sp. P867 (assembly GCF_019891455.1). Lineage (NCBI taxonomy): Bacteria > Pseudomonadati > Pseudomonadota > Gammaproteobacteria > Pseudomonadales > Pseudomonadaceae > Pseudomonas > Pseudomonas sp. P867. The sequence continues at coordinate 140,047 of NZ_JAFLXB010000004.1, forward strand.
AACTGATCGATGTTCATGCCTTCCAGCAGCCCCCGTGGCCGAGCGAGATCCGGCGCAAGGGCCGGTCGCCCCGGCACGCGAGTTACTTGCAAACCGGGCGGCTGAAACGGGTCGCGCACAAACGATGGGGTGTAGACCAATGGCTGGGCCGGGTCGAACGCTTCGCGGGCCTTGGCGCTTTGCGTGGTACGCCGATAGGTCTTTGCCAGCATGTTCAGACGCAGCAAGGCGCCGTCATGCCCCAGTGCAACATCCTGCACGGTGACGACGCGCGGTAACCCACCCAGGGCGCCGACGAATGCTGCCAAGTCGTGGTAGCCCCCGGTGACGCCGATTTGCATGGGTTGCTCGATATAGAGCTGACGAGGCTCTTCATCCAACACCGTGATGCCCTCGACCCATACTCCATTGGCAATCGCCAATCGGGCGATATCTTCAAGCAAGGCCGGCACCTCTGACTGGCCGGGCAATTGACGTAGAAGGCCTGTGACCTTGTCCTCCATTGCCCTGAACTGATCGGTGCGCGCCTCAAGGCTGGAGGTCAGTTCAGCTTTTTCCGCCAACTGCTGCTGTAGCGTTTGCTCCCGCGCCTCAAACCCATGCAATCGCTCACGTGACGAGCTCAGGTACGCAGCCTCTCCTATCAGCAGCACCAGGCCGGCCAGCCCACAGCCAAGCAGGACCTTGCCAGGCAAGGGCCATTTAGCAGCGTTGTAGAAGAGCGTGGGAAAATCGAGCCTGGGCAGGCTCATGGTTGCGCCTCGCTGGATTCCCCCTGGCGCACCATCAGTTGAAACTCACTTTCGCCGCGCGCTCCATCAGCCTGCACGCGCTGCAGACGAGTCGAACTGGAGCCCTGGGATGACTGCTTGAGCTGCTGCATCAACCGGGCAATGTCCTGGTTGCTTTCAGCCGTGCCGCGAATGCTGATGGTGTCACCGTTTGCGACCACCTCATGCAGATGGACACCTTCAGGCATTGCACGAGCCAATTGCTCGAACAGTCGGGCGCCGGAAGAGCGGGCGTCGTGCAGGTCCTGCACCACCTTCATGCGTTCGGCCAGTTGCTGGCTTCGTTCCTGCAGGTCGTCGATGGTCCTGATCCGCGAATCCTGGGTAGCCACCTCCTCACCCAAGCGGCTATTGCGGCTCACTTGCCGATCTATCGCCTGGTCGATCACCTGGTCAGCCAGCCACACGGCCGCCAGCGCCAGGCAGGCAAATGCCAGCAATAGCACCATGAAATACCTGCGCTTGCGCTCTGCCAGCGCCTGACGCCAAGGCAAAAGATTGATTCGTGTCATCCAGCGAAACTCCTCAGGGCCAACCCGCAAGCCACTCCCATCCCTTGGGCATCCACGGCCCATTGTGCACCATCGACTCGATGACCCGGCGTGAAGCTGGCAAAATCCTGACGGCAAGCGCGCTCCAATGCAAACCCTTCGACATCGACCACCCGCGGCACCAGCCCCGCCCGGGCTAAAACCGCCACTCGCGCCTGGACCTGCTCGCGCAGACAGGCCGCCAACATGACTTCAACCCACTGCGGCCCTTGGGCCGATGGGCCCTGGACCTGAAAGTCGATCGCCACCTCATCCAATGGATAAGGAATGAACTGGTCGGCTTCCATCTGGATCTTCCAGGCCATTTCTTCGTCGCGCAGGCCCGCATCCATCTCGATCAACCGCGTGATCACCGAAGGGCCCGCCACTGCCACAGCGGCGTGTCGAGCCGAAGTGCGCAGGCAGGATAACGCTTGTTGCAAGGCTCGCCCCACGCCCTCGACGTCCAGCAAGGCGCCATCGACGACCGCATGGGCGGGCAGCGCCTGGGTGGCATAGCCCTGGACACTGAAACCACCCGATGAACGGCTCAGCTCGATCAGCTTGATACCGCTGTCATTGATGTCGACACCCAAGACGATGTCGGCTTTTCGCCTGAAAAATCCCTTTCCCATAAAACTCCCCAAAACTTTCCCTGTCATACCGGCTGTCATCTCGCTTGATTGCTGCCAGGCACCCTGCATTCGGTCGGCTTGTTCGAGGCACGCGAATGACGCCCCAAGCTGAAAAATGCTTTAATGCCCAGCGTTTTTTCCCGCTTTTTTATCTGCTGCCCGGGTCGATCCATCGTTTGCCATGCATCCCCGACGCGTAACTCATTCTTTTCTCTGGAAATCCAAAAGCCTTGATTCGTCTGCTGAAGTTTTTCGGGTACTCCATTGTCGCGATCGTCTGCGGGCTGCTGCTCGTACTCAGCGGGGCCTACCTCTACCTTAGTCCGGGTTTGCCCTCCGTAGAGGCCCTCAGAAGTATCCAGTTGCAGATTCCTTTGCGGGTCTACAGCAGCGACGAAAAACTGATCGCGGAGTTCGGCGAAATGCGCCGCACACCGATCCGTTTCGCCGACATTCCACCCAATTTCATCAGTGCATTGCTGTCGGCAGAAGACGACAATTTTGCCAACCACTACGGCGTCGACCCCAGCAGCCTGGTGCGTGCGGCCACGCAGTTGGTAAAGAGCGGACACATTCAATCCGGCGGCAGCACCATCACCATGCAGGTGGCGAAGAACTTCTTCCTCACCAGCGAGCGCAGTTTTTCGCGTAAAGCCACCGAGATCCTGCTGGCGCTACAGATTGAACGCCAACTGACCAAGGACGAAATCCTCGAGCTGTACGTCAACAAGATCTACCTGGGCAACCGCGCCTACGGCATTGAGGCCGCCTCCCAGGTCTACTATGGCAAATCGATTCGTGACGCCAGCCTGGCGCAGATGGCCATGATCGCCGGCCTGCCCAAGGCGCCGTCGCGCTTCAACCCGCTGGCCAACCCGGCGCGCAGTAAAGAACGTCGCGACTGGATCCTGGGGCGCATGTACAAGCTGGGCAAGATCGACCAGGCCGCTTATGAAAGCGCCGTGGCCGAGCCGCTGAACGCCAGCTATCACGTGCCGACGCCGGAAGTGAATGCACCGTACATCGCCGAAATGGCCCGCGCCGAAATGGTTGGCCGTTATGGCAGCGATGCCTACACCGAAGGCTTTCGCGTGACCACGACGGTTCCGAGCAACTTGCAGGAAATCGCCAACCACTCCGTACACGAAGGCTTGATCACCTATGATCAACGTCACGGCTACCGCGGCCCCGAGTCGCGCCTGCCGGGCAAGACCCTGAGTGCCTGGACCACCGAACTGGGCAAACAGCGCTCGATCAGCGGCCTGGAGCCGGCCATCGTCACCGAGGTGACCAAAGACGGCATTCAAGTGCTGACCCGCGCCGGTGAAGCCCACGTGGCGTGGGACAGCATGAAATGGGCGCGCCCGTTCCTGAACACCAACAGCATGGGGCCGATGCCCAAGCAGCCGTCCGACGTGGCCAAGGTGGGTGATTTGATCCGCGTGCAACGCCAGAAGGATGACAGCCTCAAGTTCAGCCAGGTGCCGGTCGCCCAAGGCGCCCTGGTATCCCTCGATCCGCAGAACGGCGCAATCCGCGCTCTGGTAGGCGGTTTTGCCTTTGAGCAGAGCAACTACAACCGTGCGATACAGGCCAAGCGCCAGCCGGGTTCAAGTTTCAAGCCATTCGTCTACAGCGCCGCACTGGACAACGGCTACACCGCCGCCAGCCTGGTCAACGACGCACCGATCGTGTTTGTCGATGAATACCTGGACAAGGTCTGGCGGCCGAAGAACGACACCAACACCTTCCTCGGCCCGATCCGCATTCGCGAGGCGTTGTACAAGTCTCGCAACCTGGTATCAATCCGCCTGCTGCAGGCCATGGGCGTAGGCAAGACCATCGACTACATGACGCGCTTCGGCTTCGCCAAGTCGGACTTGCCGCCCAACCTGTCCCTGGCGCTGGGTACCGCAACCCTTACGCCGATGGAAATCGCCACTGGCTGGAGCACCTTTGCCAACGGCGGCTACAAGATTGCGCCGTACCTGATCGACAAGATCGAAAGCCGCAACGGCGACACCCTGTTCACCGCCAACCCACCACGGGTACCCGGTGATGTGGTCAATGGTGTGGCGGCAACCGATGGTCTCGCAGCACCAGGCAACGGCGGCATTACCATCGAGCCCACGCCAGGCACAGCGCCGGACGCAAACGCTCCCGCAACGACCGAGCCGCAAGCGCCAGCGGTTGCCGAGCGCATCGTGGATGGACGCACCACCTATATCCTCAACAGCATCCTGCAGGACGTGATCAAGAAGGGCACCGGCCGCCGCGCACTGGCCCTGGGCCGTGCGGATATCGCGGGTAAAACCGGTACCACCAACGAGTCCAAGGATGCCTGGTTCTCCGGCTACAACGGCGACTACGTGACCACGGTATGGACTGGCTACGACCAGCCGGAAAGCCTGGGCCGCCGTGAGTTTGGCGGCACCGTCGCACTGCCGATCTGGATGAGCTACATGGGCGCCGCGCTCAAGGACAAGCCGCTGCACACCCAGCCTGAACCGGAAGGCATCCTCAGCCTGCGCATCGACCCGGTGAGTGGACGTGCGGCGTCGCCGAGTACGCCGAATGCGTACTTCGAGCTGTTCAAGAGCGAAGACACGCCGCCGTCAGTTAACGAGTTGGGCAATGGCGTGGCACCGGGCAGCCCGCTGCCGGCGGATGAAGGCGCGCCGATCGATTTGTTCTGACCCGATCCAAGACGCAACATAGATCCAAATGTGGGAGGGGGCTTGCTCCCGATGGCGGACTGTCAGTCAATGAATATGGCGACTGATACACCGCCATCGGGAGCAAGCCCCCTCCCACATTTGACCTCTATAGGCTTCAAGAGAATTGCCATAAAAAAAGCCCCGACTCATTCGAGCCGGGGCTTTTTGTTGGTGCGCTATAACGGCTTAGCCGTTGAACACATCATCCACGCTTTGCAGCGGGTAGTTCTTTGGATACGGCAGGGTTGCTACACCGGTCTCGATCGCGGCCTTGGCCACGGCATCGGAGATCAGGGTGATCAGGCGCTTATCCATTGGTTTTGGAATGATGTACTCACGACCGAATTCCAGCTTGGCACCACCGTAGGCGTCGCACACATCCTGAGGCACCGGCAGCTTGGCCAGTTCACGCAGGGCGTTGGCAGCCGCTACTTTCATTTCTTCGTTGATGCGCTTGGCGCGAACGTCCAGGGCACCACGGAAGATGAACGGGAAGCCCAGTACGTTGTTGACCTGGTTCGGGTAGTCCGAACGGCCGGTAGCCATGATCACATCGCTACGGGTGGCGTGAGCCAGCTCAGGCGAGATTTCCGGATCCGGGTTGGAGCAGGCGAACACGATCGGGTTCGGCGCCATGGATTTCAGGCCTTCGGCGCTCAGCAGGTTCGGGCCGGACAGGCCGACGAACACGTCGGCACCGTCGAGGGCGTCAGCCAGGGTGCGCTTGGAGGACGGGTGGGCAAACATCGCCTTGTACTGGTTCAGGTCGGTACGCTCGGACTGGATCACGCCCTTGCTGTCGACCATGTAGATGTTTTCCAGCTTGGCGCCCATGCTGATGATCAGCTTCATGCAGGAAATGGCCGCAGCACCGGCGCCCAGGCAGACGATCTTCGCCTCACCCAGGGTTTTGCCGGCGATTTCCAGGGCGTTGATCATGCCGGCCGCGGTAACGATCGCGGTGCCGTGCTGGTCATCGTGGAATACCGGGATGTCGCACTGTTCGATCAGGGCCTTTTCGATCTCGAAGCACTCAGGTGCCTTGATGTCTTCCAGGTTGATGCCACCGAAGGTGATGGAAATGCGCTTGACCGTGTCGATGAAAGCCTGCGGGCTCTCGGAATCGACTTCGATGTCGAAAACGTCGATGCCGGCAAAGCGCTTGAACAGCACGCCTTTACCTTCCATGACTGGCTTGGAAGCCAATGGGCCGAGGTTACCCAGGCCAAGGATCGCGGTGCCATCGGAAATCACTGCAACCAGGTTGCCCTTGCCGGTGTACTTGTACGCCAGTTCTGGGTCACGGGCGATTTCACGTACGGGCTCGGCAACACCAGGGCTGTAGGCCAGCGACAGGTCGCGAGCAGTGGCAGTGGCTTTGGTGAGCTCTACACTCAGCTTTCCTGGACGAGGATGGGCATGGTATTCGAGAGCGGCAGTTTTCAAATCAGACATATCGGCATTCCGCTTTTACTGTTGGTCGACGGACCGCCGAGGATACGCGTGTCGCAAAGTCCCTACAAGACTGGGCAGTCACAGGTGTCAAGGGCCCTGGGCTACGACTTTTGGCCAAGAGCCACGGGATACAAGGGCTCAACTGTTCACAATCGGAATAAAAAATGTCTACAATTTTTTATTCAAAGCGTCGATTTCAGCATGCCGGGATCGGTTATTGGCAGGAGCCAGCGTGATTGACCTCTTTTCAAACCACCACGGCGGGAGCGATCCTGCACCCAGCCGCGCGCTTCAATAGTGCGACCTTGCAGACCATTGAGCATGGCCGGATCGAACTGACTGATCAGTTCGGGGGCAATACGTAATACCAGTGAACCCTGGATTTCAATCCAGATGCCACCGCGATTGCGCTCGATCTTGCTGACCCGGCCAGTTACCAGCGCAAACCCGGAGCGCTTGAGTTGTGCCACCGTTTGCACCGGCGATTGGCGCCACAGCCCCAGGCGCGCCTGGCGGGCGCTGTTTTCCGCCGCCTGCTGGCAGGTGGCGAGGTCTACATTCGGCGCCACCCCCACCTGGAAGCCCAAGCCCTCGGCGAGCAATTGCGCTTCCAGGTTCTCGCCATTGGCGCCATAGAGGTGGGCCAGGGTGCGGCCGTAATGATCCTTGCCCTCGCGGCCAGGCACCAAACCGACACGCCCATCACTGGCCTGCACCAACGCTTGTAGACGCTGGCGGGCGGCGACGGCAAACGGCTCGTCAGTACGACCCTTCTTGCCGGTTTCCGGCGCATTGAGGCCGATCATCCGCACGCTGCGGCCATCCTTGAGGCGTACGGTGTCGCCGTCCACCACGCGCTGCACTTCTACTCGCGCCACGGAAGCGGGTGCCGGGCAGAATACCGCGGCCTGGGCGGTTGCCAGCCAAATCCCGGGCACAAAAAAGGCGCCCACAAGGGACGCCTTTTTCAACAGCTGGCAAAAGCCCATAAGGCTTTTGAGCCTTACTCTGCTGGAGTAGCAGCAGGCTTCTTGCCGAAAGCACCAAAGCGATCTGCGAAGCGCTGTACACGGCCGCCGGTGTCCAGAGTTTTCTGCTTACCGGTGTAGAACGGGTGGCACTCGTTGCATACGTCAGTACCCAGTGGCTTGCACAGGTTCGAACGAGTTTCGAACTTGTTGCCGCAGCTGCAGGTAACTTCGATGGTTTCGTACGCTGGATGGATATCGGCTTTCATGGCACTTCCTCGGGCTAGCGTGCCGCCACTCGACACTATTGTCGAATACCGCACGTAATTAGGCCGCGGATTCTACCAGACCTTTTTAAACGCGCAAGCGGCGCTACTGACCAAAAACCTCCTTTCATCAGAAAACCATGGCATACCCAAGCCCTCCCCGCTCTGCTAGGCTCGCGCCCCTGCACCACTGCCTGCCTTTATATGAGATGCCCCGCGTGCCCGACGCCATTTTGCGCCTAGCCCTGCCCTCCCCCCTGCGCCGCCTGTTCGATTACCGGGCCCCGGCTGGAGTGCTGCGGACGCAGTTGCAGCCGGGGATGCGCGTGCGTGTGCCGTTTGGGCGCAGGGAAATGATCGGCATTCTGGTGGAGGTCACGGACCACAGCGAGGTCCCGGCGGAAAAGCTCAAGCCGGCCCTGGCCATCCTCGACACCACACCGCCACTGCCGCCGGCACTGTTCAAGCTGTGCCTGTGGACTGCGCAGTATTACCAGCACAGCTTGGGCGATACCTTGAGCTGGGCGCTGCCGGTGCTGCTGCGCCAGGGCGAACTGGCCGAAGCGCGCCAGGAGCGTTTCTGGTCGATGGTGCCCGGCGCGCGCCTCGACGACCCGCGCATCGCCCGCGCCCCGCGCCAGCGCGAAGCCCTGGCCACATTGGCCCAGCACCCCCATGGCGTGGCCCACCAGTTGTTGAGCAAGCTGATGCTGAGCAAGGACAGCCTCGACCTGCTGCTGGCCAAGGGACTGGTGCAGGTGGAAATCCGCAAGCACGCCCCAGACCCACGCCACGAACATTGGCTGGCACAGCCGGAGCTGCCGCTGAACCCCGAGCAACGCGCTGCCTATGAGGCGATTCGCGCCGGTTTCGACAGCTTCCACGCCTTCCTTCTGGCTGGCGTCACCGGCAGCGGCAAGACCGAAGTGTATTTGCAACTGATCCGCGAAACCCTGCAGGCCGGCAAGCAGGCACTGGTGCTGATCCCGGAGATCAACCTGGGCCCACAGACCCTGGCGCGTTTCGAGCAGCGCTTCAACGCGCGCATCGCCCTGGTGCACTCAGCGGTCAATGACCGTGAGCGCCTGGAGTCGTGGCTGGCAGCGCGGGACGGCGAGGCAGACATCATTATCGGCACCCGTTCGGCGCTGTTCACCCCAATGAAAAACCCCGGGCTGATCATCATCGACGAGGAGCACGACGGCTCCTATAAACAGCAGGAAGGCCTGCGTTACCACGCCCGCGACCTGGCGCTGGTACGCGCACGTCAGGAAGACATCCCGATTGTGCTGGGTTCGGCCACGCCGTCCCTGGAAAGCCTGCATAACGCCTACACCGGCCGCTATGGCCTGCTACGCATGAACGAGCGCGCCGGCGGCGCCAAACAACCGCGCTTCCTGCGCCTGGACGTGAAAAGCCGCCCGCTGGACAGCGGTATTTCCGGTCCGATGCAACAGGCCATCGGCCAGACCCTCGCCGCGGGCCAGCAAGTATTGGTGTTTCTCAACCGTCGCGGCTTTGCCCCGACACTGCTGTGCCATGACTGCGGCTGGATGTCCGAGTGCGAGCGCTGCGATGCGCGCATGACCGTGCACCAGCGCCACGGCGAATTGCGCTGCCATCACTGCGGCCATGTAGAGCGGGTGCCACGCCATTGCCCGCAGTGCGGCAAGGTCGACCTGCGCCCGGTAGGAGCCGGCACCGAGCGCGCCGAAGAGCGTCTGGGCATTCTGTTCCCGGATTACCCGGTGCTACGGGTCGACCGCGACAGCACGTCGCGCAAAGATGCAATGAACCAGTTGTTTGCCACCATTCAGAAAGGTCAACCGTGCATTCTGATCGGCACGCAGATGCTCGCCAAAGGGCACCACTTCCCACGGGTGACCCTGGTGTCGATCCTGGATGCCGACGGCGGGTTGTTCTCCGGGGATTTCCGCGCCAGCGAACGCATGGCGCAGTTGATCGTGCAGGTGGCAGGGCGCGCCGGACGCGCCGAAGAGCCGGGCAAGGTGATTATCCAGACGCACCTGGCCGACCACCCGCTGCTGATTCAACTGACGGAACAAGGCTATTTTGCCTTCGCCGAGCAGGCCTTGAGTGAACGCCGCGCTGCCGGCTTGCCACCCTTTGCGCACTTGGCGTTGCTGCGTGCCGAAGCCCACAAACCCGGCCAGGCCGAAGGTTTCCTCGATCAAGCCTGCAGCGTTGCTGAACGCTTGCTGGGCGAGTTGGGCCTGACCGGTATCGAACTGCTCGGCCCTGTGCCTGCGCCCATGGAGCGGCGTGCCGGGCGTTATCGGGCTCAGCTACTCTTGCAGGCAACCTCCCGTGCGCCGCTGCATCGACTGCTAAGTAGCTGGATGCTTGAGCTGGAGCAAATGCCCAGCGGCCGGCAGGTGCGATGGTCGTTAGATGTAGACCCGGTAGATTTATATTGAGGGTAATTACGTCATCGCAGGCAAGCCAGCTCCCACATTATGAAATGTGCCCCCCCCTTAAATGTGGGAGCGGGCTTGCCCGCGAAGAGGCCCGCAGGTCCGCCATCTAGTCTGAACGGTTGGCAAGCTCGCCCTCGCCACGGATAATGCCCAGTTTTTCCACCTGCGCATCGCGCGCCGCCGCTTGCGGTCGAAAGAGAACACCATGAAAGACACCATTCGCCAGCTGATCCAACAAGCCCTCACCCAACTCGTCAACGAAGGTGTGTTGCCTGAAGGCCTGTCGCCGGCGATCCAGGTGGAGAACACCCGCGACAAGACCCACGGCGACTTCGCCAGCAACATCGCGATGATGCTGTCCAAGCCGGCCGGTATGAAACCCCGCGACCTGGCGGAAAAAATCATTGCCGCGCTGCCGGCTGACGCCAGTGTCACCAAAGCCGAAATCGCCGGCCCGGGCTTTATCAACTTCTTCCAGAACACCCAGGCCTTGGCTTCGCGCCTGGACGCAGCCCTGGCCGATGCCAAAATCGGCGCACACAAGGCTGGCGACACCCAACGCGTGGTCATCGACCTGTCGGCGCCGAACCTGGCCAAAGAGATGCATGTCGGTCACCTGCGCTCCACCATCATCGGCGACGGTGTGGCGCGGGTGCTGGAGTTCCTCGGCGACACCGTGATCCGCCAGAACCACGTCGGCGACTGGGGTACCCAGTTCGGTATGTTGATGGCCTACCTGCAGGAAAACCCGATCACCAGCAACGAGCTGGCCGACCTGGAGAACTTCTACCGCGCCGCCAAGAAGCGCTTCGACGAATCCGAAGAGTTTGCCGACCGCGCCCGTGGCCTGGTGGTCAAACTGCAAGCCGGCGACCAGGAATGCCTGGCGCTGTGGAACCGCTTCCGTGAGATTTCCCTGTCCCACTGCCAGGAAATCTACGAACTGCTCAACGTGAAACTGACCATGGCCGACGTGATGGGCGAAAGCGCCTACAACGACGACCTGATCAACGTGGTCAACGACCTCAAGGCCAAGGGCCTGCTGGTCGAGAGCAACGGCGCGCAGTGCGTGTTCCTCGAAGAATTCAAGACCGCCGACGGCGAGCCGCTGCCGGTGATCATCGTCAAGGCCGATGGCGGCTATCTCTACGCCACCACCGACCTGGCTGCCGTGCGCTATCGCAGCGGCGTGCTCAAGGCCGACCGTGCGCTGTACTTCGTCGACCAACGCCAGGCCCTTCACTTCCAGCAAGTGTTCGAAGTGGCCCGTCGTGCCGGCTTCGTCACCCACCCGATGCACATGGAACACATGGGTTTCGGCACCATGAACGGCGCCGATGGCCGCCCGTTCAAGACCCGCGACGGCGGTACCGTAAAGCTGATCGACCTGCTGACCGAAGCCCAGGAACGCGCCTACAGCCTGGTGAAGGAAAAGAACCCGGAGCTGGCCGAGGCCGACCTGCGCAATATCGCCCGCGTGGTGGGCATTGGCGCAGTGAAATACGCCGACCTGTCCAAGCACCGCACCAGCGACTACAGCTTCAACTTCGACCTGATGCTCAACTTCGAAGGCAACACCGCGCCGTACCTGCTGTACGCCTACACCCGCGTGGCCGGCGTATTCCGCAAGCTGGGCAAGGACTTCAGCGAAGTCGAAGGCCAGATCGCGCTGGACGCCGCCCACGAACAGGAACTGGCGGCCAAGCTCGCGCAATTTGGCGAAGTGCTCAACAGCGTTGGCGAAAAAGGCACGCCGCACATCCTGTGCACCTATTTGTACGAAGTGGCCGGCCTGTTCTCCAGTTTCTACGAGAACTGCCCGATCCTGACCGCCGACGACGAAGCCCAGAAACAAAGTCGCCTGCGCCTTGCCGCATTGGCTGGACGCACCCTCAAGCAAGGCCTGGAACTCTTGGGCCTGGAAACTCTGGAGCGTATGTAAGTTGGCTGCCAAGAAAAAACCTGCACCCAAACGCGGCGCCAGCCGTTATCAGGCCCCGGCGAAGCAGCCGATCCCGGGCTGGCTGTGGATGGCCATCGGCCTGACGGTCGGTGCCTTCGTTGTGTTTCTGATGAAGCTGGAGCCTGGCCAGGGCGATGACGTCAAGCGCGTCAAACAGGAGCAGCAGAAGGCCACGAAAATTGCCGAGGCCAACAAGACTGCGCCAAGCCCGACCGCACCGGTGAAGCCGAAATACGACTTCTACACGCTGCTGCCGGAATCGGAGGTGATCGTGCCGCCCGACGCCGTGCCGGAGAAAACCCTGCCGACCCCGCAAGTGCCGACCACGCCCGTAACCCCAGCGGAAGCGGCGAAAATCGATACGGCTCGCGCCCAGGCTGCACTGGCCGGCATCACTCCGCCGCCAGCACCGCCAGTGGCAGCGACCAAGGCCGCGCCTGTGACCAAGTTCTTCCTGCAAGCCGGCTCGTTCCCGAAACAGGCGGATGCCGATCGTGTGCGTGCACAGATCATTCTGTTGGGCCAATCGGTCTCGGTTGAGTCCGGCACGGTGAAGGACGCGACCTGGTATCGCGTATTGGTGGGGCCGTTCAGCAACCGTGAGCAACTGACCGTGGCGCAGAAACAATTGGCCGGGGCCGGGTTTAGCAATCTGTTGTTACAACAGCGCCAGAGCCGCTGATTTCGAAGACATAGCAGGGCTAATGTGGGAGGGGGCTTGCCCCCGATGGCGGTATATCAGTCAATATATTCAGCGACTGACACACCGCGATCGGGAGCAAGCCCCCTCCCACATTTGGTTTTGCGGTGTTCTTGAATAGGTGTCGGATCAATAAACACCACTCGTCCGCGCACCCGTCCTACGGTTGAAATCCCCCCCGCCACCCCCATATGAGTTCTCATCAGGGCATTTTCGCCCCGCTGCGTGGAGACTCTCCCCTTGACCACCATCGTTTCAGTACGTCGCCACGGCAAAGTCGTCATGGGCGGCGACGGCCAGGTTTCCCTGGGCAACACCGTGATGAAAGGCAACGCGAAAAAAGTGCGTCGCCTGTACCACGGCCAGGTACTTGCCGGTTTCGCAGGCGCTACCGCCGACGCCTTTACCCTCTTCGAACGTTTCGAAGGCCAGCTTGAGAAACATCAGGGCCACCTGGTGCGCGCCGCTGTCGAACTTGCCAAAGAATGGCGCACCGACCGCTCCCTCAGCCGCCTGGAGGCCATGCTCGCCGTCGCGAACAAAGACGCTTCCCTGATCATCACCGGTAACGGCGATGTGGTAGAGCCCGAACATGGCCTGATCGCCATGGGTTCCGGCGGTGGCTATGCCCAAGCGGCAGCCAGTGCGCTGCTGAAGAAAACCGACCTGTCGGCCCGTGAGATCGTCGAGACCGCTCTGGGTATCGCCGGCGATATCTGCGTGTTCACCAACCACAACCAGACCATTGAGGAGCAGGACCTCGCCGAGTAAGCCGTAGGCTTATTCCCGCTTGAGGCCGCCAGACACTATGTCCATGACCCCCCGCGAAATCGTCCATGAACTCAATCGCCATATCATCGGCCAGGACGATGCCAAGCGCGCCGTTGCCATTGCGCTGCGTAACCGCTGGCGCCGGATGCAACTGCCCGAAGAACTGCGCGTTGAAGTAACCCCCAAGAACATCCTGATGATCGGCCCGACCGGTGTCGGTAAAACCGAAATCGCCCGGCGCCTGGCCAAATTGGCGAACGCCCCGTTCATCAAGGTCGAAGCGACCAAGTTCACCGAAGTCGGCTACGTGGGCCGTGATGTCGAGTCGATCATCCGCGACCTGGCCGATGCCGCCCTGAAGATGCTGCGCGAACAGGAAGTGACCAAGGTCAGCCACCGTGCCGAAGACGCAGCGGAAGAGCGCATCCTCGACGCCCTGCTGCCACCGGCCCGCATGGGTTTCAACGAAGACGCCGCACCGTCGTCGGATTCCAATACTCGCCAGCTGTTCCGCAAGCGCCTGCGTGAAGGCCAGCTGGATGACAAGGAAATCGAGATCGAAGTGGCTGAAGTGTCCGGCGTGGATATTTCTGCCCCGCCTGGCATGGAAGAAATGACCAGCCAGTTGCAGAACCTGTTCGCCAACATGGGCAAGGGCAAGAAGAAAAGCCGCAAGCTCAAAGTGAAAGAAGCGCTGAAGCTGGTGCGCGACGAAGAAGCCGGCCGCCTGGTCAATGAGGAAGAACTCAAGGCCAAGGCCCTGGAAGCGGTCGAGCAGCACGGCATCGTGTTTATCGATGAGATCGACAAAGTGGCCAAGCGTGGCAACTCCGGTGGCGTCGATGTATCCCGCGAAGGTGTGCAGCGTGACCTGTTGCCGCTGATCGAAGGCTGCACAGTCAACACCAAGCTGGGCATGGTCAAGACTGACCACATTCTGTTTATCGCTTCCGGTGCGTTCCACCTGAGCAAGCCAAGCGACCTGGTACCCGAGCTGCAAGGCCGCCTGCCGATTCGTGTGGAACTCAAGGCACTGACACCTGGCGACTTCGAGCGCATCCTCAGCGAACCCCACGCCTCGCTCACCGAGCAGTACCGTGAGTTGCTGAAAACCGAGGGCCTGGGTATCGAGTTCCAGGCGGACGGTATCAAGCGTTTGGCGGAAATCGCCTGGCAGGTCAACGAGAAGACCGAGAACATCGGTGCCCGACGCCTGCATACCTTGCTTGAGCGCTTGCTTGAGGAAGTGTCGTTCAGTGCCGGCGACATGGCGGGTGCGCAGAATGGTGAAGCGATCAAGATCGATGCTGACTACGTCAACAGCCACTTGGGCGAATTGGCGCAGAACGAAGACTTGTCTCGTTATATCCTGTAAGCCTCACACAGAACTGCTTTGCTTCAAATGTGGGAGGGGGCTTGCTCCCGATGGCGGTGTATCAGTATCAGATGAGCTGACTGACACACCACCATCGGGAGCAAGCCCCCTCCCACATTTTCAAGCCGGTTTATTCAGGAGCATCCCATATGGTCAAGTTTCCTACTGCAGTAAACCTGCACAAAACCTCCAATACCCTTGGCCTGACTTACGGGCCGGATGAAACCTACCAACTGCCCGCCGAATTCCTGCGGGTTCACTCGCCTTCGGCCGAGGTTCAGGGCCACGGTAAACCCATCCTGCAATTCGGCAAGCTCAATGTCAGGTTGACCCAGGTCGAACCGGCCGGCCAGTACGCACTGAAATTGACCTTCGATGACGGCCATGACAGCGGACTGTTCACTTGGGACTACCTCTACCAGTTGGCCGTACGTCAGGACGCGCTATGGGCCGACTACCTGGCCGAGCTCAAAGCGGCCGGAAAAACCCGCGACCCGAGTGAGTCGGTCGTGCGGCTGATGCTCTAGCACAGGCATCTTGGTCTTTAGAGCGCATTTTCTAATTTCATCTGCTTGAATGCCCTGTCGCGTGGCCAATGATCGGCCCGCTTGCGAAAAAAAATAAACTCGGGTAACCAATGGAGCTGGCAAGTTCCCTGCATTTGACGATGCGGTATCAACGGTCACCCGGGTCGCAGTACCAGGCTGGTGTCGTGTATCGAAATTGGGTGCGCAGCAATCGCCGGTACTCGTCTTTCGGACAATGGAGCGTCGTAGATGAGTAACAAGAATAACGATGACTTGAAACGCCAGGCCTCGGAAAACACCCTGGGGCTGAACCCGATCATCGCGTTACGCAAAAAGGATTTATTGGCCTCGGCCAAGATGGTGCTGACCCAAGCCATCAAGCAGCCGTTGCACAGCGTCAAGCACGTCGCCCACTTTGGCGTCGAGTTGAAGAATGTGATGTTCGGCAAATCCCAACTGGTGCCTGAAGGCGATGACCGTCGCTTCAACGACCCGGCCTGGAGCCAGAACCCGCTCTACAAACGTTATTTGCAGACTTACCTGGCGTGGCGCAAGGAACTCCACGACTGGATCGACGACAGCAACCTGCCGGCACAAGACATCAGCCGTGGCCACTTCGTGATCAACCTGATGACCGAAGCCATGGCCCCCACCAACAGTGCGGCCAACCCGGCGGCGGTCAAGCGCTTCTTTGAAACCGGCGGCAAAAGCCTGCTCGACGGTTTGTCCCACCTGGCCAAGGACATGGTGCACAACGGCGGTATGCCGAGCCAGGTCAACATGGGCGCCTTTGAGGTCGGCAAGACCCTGGGCACCAGCGAAGGTGCGGTGGTGTTTCGCAACGATGTGCTGGAGCTGATCCAGTACAAGCCCATCACCGAGCAGGTACACGAGCGCCCACTGCTGGTGGTGCCGCCGCAGATCAACAAATTCTACGTATTCGACCTGTGCCCGGAAAAGAGCCTGGCGCGTTTCTGCCTGCGCAATGGGCAACAGACCTTTATCGTCAGTTGGCGCAACCCCACCAAGGCCCAGCGCGAGTGGGGGCTCTCTACTTATATCGAGGCGCTCAAGGAAGCGGTCGATGTGGTCACAGCAATTACCGGCAGCAAGGACGTGAATATGCTCGGCGCCTGCTCCGGTGGCATCACCTGCACCGCACTGCTGGGCCACTACGCGGCGCTGGGCGAGAAGAAGGTCAACGCCCTGACCCTGTTGGTGAGCGTGCTGGACACCACCCTGGACACCCAAGTGGCACTGTTTGTCGACGAGCAGACCCTGGAAGCGGCCAAGCGCCATTCCTATCAGGCCGGCGTGCTGGAAGGCCGCGACATGGCCAAGGTGTTTGCATGGATGCGCCCCAACGACCTGATCTGGAACTACTGGGTCAATAACTACCTGCTGGGCAACGAACCGCCGGTGTTCGACATCCTGTTCTGGAACAACGACACCACCCGCTTGCCGGCCGCGTTCCATGGCGACCTGATCGAACTGTTCAAGAACAACCCACTGGTACGCGCCAACGCCCTGGAAGTGTGCGGCACGCCCATCGACCTCAAGCAGGTCACTGCCGACATCTACTCCCTGGCCGGCACCAACGACCACATCACGCCGTGGCAGTCGTGCTACAAGTCGGCGCAGTTGTTCGGTGGCAAGGTCGAGTTTGTGCTGTCCAGCAGTGGGCATATCCAGAGCATCCTCAACCCGCCGGGCAACCCCAAGGCGCGCTACCAGACCAGCGAGGGCTTGGCCGGCAATGCGCTGGAATGGCAGGAAAATGCGACCAAGCACACCGACTCGTGGTGGCTGCATTGGCAGGTGTGGCAGGCGGAGCGGGCGGGAAAACTGAAAAAAGCCCCGACGACATTAGGTAATAAAACCTATGCCGCCGCCGAAGCGGCGCCGGGTACCTATGTACATGAACGCTAGGCATTTTTTGTAATTGAAATGAGTTCAGATGTGGGAGCGGGCTTGCTCGCGAATGCGGTGTATCAGTATCAGATGTGCCAACTGAAATACCGCATTCGCGAGCAAGCCCGCTCCCACATTTTTGATCGCATTCCGGCTGTAACACTTCACAGGGCTTGAGCATGGCGCAACCGTTCATCTTCCGTACCATCGACCTGGATGGCCAGACCATCCGCACGGCGGTACGCCCGGGCAAGCCGCACTTGACCCCGCTGCTGATCTTCAACGGCATCGGCGCCAACCTTGAGCTGGTGTTCCCGTTCGTCCAGGCCCTGGACCCGGACCTGGAAGTGATTGCGTTCGATGTGCCCGGCGTTGGCGGTTCCTCGACGCCGAAGCGGCCCTATCGCTTCCCCGGCCTGGCCAGGCTCACCGCGCGTATGCTCGATTACCTCGACTACGGCCAGGTGAACGCCGTGGGTGTGTCCTGGGGCGGGGCACTGGCGCAGCAGTTCGCCTATGACTACCCGGAACGCTGCAAGAAGCTGATCCTGGCGGCCACAGCTGCCGGGGCCTTTATGGTGCCGGGCAAACCCAAAGTGCTGTGGCTGATGGCCAGCCCCCGGCGTTATATCCAACCCTCCCATGTGGTGCGCATCGCGCCGATGATTTATGGCGGCTCGTTCCGCCGCGATTCGAACCTGGCCGCCGAACATGCGAGCAAAGTGCGCTCGGCTGGCAAGCTGGGTTACTACTGGCAATTGTTCGCCGGGCTGGGCTGGACCAGCATTCATTGGCTGCACAAGATTCGCCAGCCCACCCTGGTATTGGCCGGGGACGATGACCCGCTGATCCCGCTGGTCAACATGCGCATGCTCGCCTGGCGCATCCCCAATGCGCAGTTGCACATCATCGATGACGGGCACCTGTTCCTGATCACCCGGGCTGAAGCCGTGGCGCCGATCATCATGAAGTTTCTCGAAGAGGAGCGCTTGCGCGCAGTGATACATCCGCGACCGGCGGTGTGAAGGACCACACCACCGCGCAAGTTGCCAGGAACCGACTATGGTTCTGGATTGGCGTGCCTGCTTGATGTCTTGACGAAGGAGTGTTGGCTCATGCGACAAAGACCCGTGACGAACCCGGCGCCCACCCCCGCTGCGTTCATCAACGCACAAAATGCGATCACCGGCCTGCGCGGCCGCGACCTGCTGTCAACCCTGCGCACCGTCGCCGCGCACGGGCTGCGCAACCCGGTGCACACCGCCCGCCACGCCCTGGCCCTGGGCGGCCAACTGGGCCGTGTGCTGCTGGGTGAGACCGTGCACGAGCCCAACCCCAGGGACAATCGCTTCAGCGACCCCACCTGGAAGCTCAACCCGCTGTACCGGCGCAGCTTGCAAGCCTATCTGAGCTGGCAGAAACAGACGCGGCAGTGGATCGATGACAGCACCCTCAGTGACGATGATCGCGCGCGTGCGCAGTTCGCCTTCGCCCTGCTCAACGACGCCGTCTCCCCTTCCAACACCCTGCTCAACCCGCTGGCGATCAAGGAGTTGCTCAACTCCGGCGGCAACAGCGTGGTGCGCGGCGTGAGTAACCTGTTCGAAGACCTGCTGCACAACAACGGTTTGCCCCGCCAGGTCAGCAAACACGCCTTCGAAGTCGGCAAGACGGTGGCGACCACGCCCGGTTCGGTAGTGTTTCGCAACGAACTGCTGGAGCTGATCCAGTACAAGCCCATGAGCGAAAAACAGTACGCCAAGCCGCTGCTGGTGGTGCCGCCGCAGATCAACAAGTACTACATCTTCGACCTCAGCCCGGCCAACAGCTTTGTGCAATATGCCCTTAAAAATGGCCTGCAAACCTTCATGATCAGTTGGCGCAACCCGGACGTGCGGCATCGCGAATGGGGCCTGTCCACCTACGTGGCGGCGCTGGAGGAGGCACTGAATGTCTGCCGGGCCATCACCGGCGCCCGCGAGGTCAACCTGATGGGCGCCTGCGCCGGTGGCCTGACCATCGCCGCCCTGCAAGGCCACCTGCAAGCCAAGCGCCAGCTGCGGCGCATCTCCAGCGCCAGTTACCTGGTGAGCCTGCTCGACAGCCAGATCGACAGCCCCGCAACCTTGTTCGCTGACGAACAAACCCTGGAAGCCGCCAAGCGCCGCTCCTACCAGGAGGGCGTGCTGGACGGCCGTGACATGGCCAAGGTGTTTGCCTGGATGCGCCCCAACGACCTGATCTGGAACTACTGGATCAACAATTACCTGCTGGGCAAGGAGCCGCCGGCCTTCGACATCCTGTACTGGAACAACGACAACACGCGCCTGCCCGCCGCCTTGCACGGTGACCTGCTGGACTTCTTCAAGCACAACCCCCTGAGCCATCCCGGCGGCCTGGAGGTGTGCGGCACGCCCATCGACTTGCGCAAGGTCACGGTGGACAGCTTCAGCGTGGCCGGGATCAACGACCACATCACACCGTGGGACGCGGTGTATCGCTCCACCCAACTGCTGGGCGGCGAGCGGCGCTTTGTGCTGTCCAACAGCGGGCATATCCAGAGCATCCTCAACCCGCCGGGCAACCCCAAGGCCAACTACGTCGAGAACCTCAAGCTGAGCAGTGACCCGCGTGCCTGGTACTACGACGCCCGGCATGTCGAAGGCAGCTGGTGGCCGCAGTGGCTGGAATGGGTACAACAACGCTCCGGGGTACAACGCGAAACGCTTACCGCCCTGGGCAACCAGAACTACCCACCGATGGAAGCAGCGCCAGGCACTTATGTGCGGGTGCGTTGAGCTCAACGATCACATTAAGAAGACTGGATGAAGACCCGCGACCGTATCCTTGAATGTGCCTTGCAGTTGTTCAACCACAAGGGCGAACCGAACGTATCGACCATGGAGGTGGCCAATGAAATGGGGATCAGCCCCGGCAACCTCTACTACCACTTCCACGGCAAGGAGCCGTTGGTGCTGGGGCTGTTCGAGCGCTTTCAATGCGAGTTGGCGCCATTGCTCGATCCTCCCGCCAATGCGCAACTGGAGGCCGAGGATTACTGGCTGTTCCTGCACCTGATTGTCGAGCGCATGGCCCACTACCGCTTCCTGTTCCAGGACCTGTCGAACTTGGCCGGGCGCCTGCCGAAGCTGGCCAAGGGCATTCGCAACCTGCTCACGGCGCTCAAGCGCACCCTGGCCTCATTGTTAGCGCGGTTGAAAGCCGCGGGGCAGCTGGTCAGTGACACCCAGGCACTGGGACAGCTGGTGGAACAGATCACCCTGACCCTGCTGTTTTCCCTGGATTACCAACGGATTCTGGACCGTGAGGGTGAGGTGCGAGTGGTGGTGTACCAGATCATGATGCTGGTGGCCCCCCATCTGTTACCGACGGCGCGGAAGGCGACTGAGAAGTTCGCCTTGAAATATCTGGATGACACTGATTAAACATGTGGGAGCGGGCTTGCCCGCGATAGCGTTGGATCAGCCAATGCCTGTATGACTGACACTCCGCCATCGCGGGCAAGCCCGCTCCCACATTGGAAATGCAGCGTTTTTTAGGCTTGCATAAAAAAACGCCCGGTCTTCGCAGACCGGGCGTTTTTTTGTGTCCCGGAAAAATCAGGACTGACTGGATGGCGTCGGGGTGACCAGCGTTGCAGTCGGGGTAGCAGCCGTATGCGTCGGTGCGGACACCGAGTTGGCGGTAGAAGCGGCCGGTGCTGGCGCCGCTGCCGGCTTGGCCGCTGCGGCAGGCTTTGCTGCTGCCGGTTTTTTCGCTACCGCAGGCTTTTTGGCCGCTGCAGGTTTGGCCGCAGGCTTGGCTGCTGGTTTCGCAGCAGCGGGCTTGGCAGCAGGTTTGGCAGCAGCGGTTTTAGCCGCAGGTTTGGCAGCCGGTTTAGCCGCAGGTTTCGCGGCGGCTTTAGCGGCCACTGGCTTAGCGGCAGGCTTGGTGGCCGGTTTGGCGGCAGCGGTTTTAGCCGCGGGCTTGGCCGCAGGTTTCGCAGCGGCTTTGGCTGGTGCTTTGGCAGCGGGTTTTGCAGCCGGCTTGGCGGCGGCTTTAACAAGAGGCTTGGCGGCAGTTTTCGCGGCGGGTTTTGCAGCGGCTGTTTTAGCCGCAGGTTTGGCAGCCGGTTTTGCTGCAGGCTTGGCCGCGGCGGTCTTGGCAGGAGCCGCTTTGGCGCCGGTCAGTTTTTCAATTTGCTTGGTCAAGGTATCGACCTTGCTGTGCAGCGTCTTCAATTCAGCCTTGCTGGGTACGCCCAGTCGCGAAATTGCACTATTGAGGCGCTTGTCGAAGGTTTCTTCCAACTTGCCCCAAGTGTCAGAAATGCTCGACTTGGCAGAACCGGCAGTTGCCTTGGCCGCGTCCACTTTTTTACCGACTGTGCTCTTGGTCAACTTCTCGGCCTTCTCGCCGTCCTTGACCAGAGTCTCGAAGTATTTACCGCCGTCACTGCTAACCTTCGAGTACACGCCTAAACCAGCAAGCCAGATTTTGCGGGAATATTTTTCAACTTCCCCGACCCACGAGCTGCCTTCTTTCTGAGTAGTCTTTTTAACAGCCATCCCGATGTCTCCTTAGTGTTTACGCGCGACACGTTCGAGCAATGCCGTCAGCTCTTCGAGCTTAGCAGAGAGTGTCTCCACGTCATGTTTAGACGCAATGCCGATTCGATTCAAGGCACTTGCAACACGCGTGTCAAAAGCTTTTTCAACTTTATCCAGCTGAACTTCAACCAAGCCCCTGACGCCGGAGACGTTACTCTTTACTTGATCAATCTGACTGTTGGCGGCATCAAGTTGTTCAACTACAACTTTTTTACCTTTACTTTCAACGCGTTGGCCGCTCTTGACCAGCTCTTTGAAGTATTCGCCGCCCTCGCTGCCGACCTTTGCATAGGCACCAAGGCCCGCCAGCCAGATCTTGCGGGCATAGCTTTTAACCTCACTCAGGGGGGTGGTTTGAACGTCGATTTTTTTCTTCAAAATAACTTTGGCCATGGTGCACCTCACGCAAAAAGGGTGGAGGACGGCCCGCAGGAGTTGAGGGCTTGGGCACAAAGTAGGGGTTAAAATTAGAATCGGCACCCTAAGTCAGGCCAACGCCTTATCCAAGGCTTTTTCGATTTCGGACTTGATCGTGCCACTCATGGCCGACATCAACAGGCCGAGTTCTACCTCGATGCGCAGCGTGTCATCGGCCACCGCGACGGTGCCCTTAACCCCGGAACGTTTCAGCTTCAGGGTATCGCCGGCCCATGAAGACTCCACACCATATTTATCCTCGAGTTTGCGCGCCAATTGCTCAGCCTTGGCCCGCGCCTGTTCTTTCCCCAGGGTATGTTCACGCTCAACGGTAATACGGGCCATTGCAATGACTCCTCTTTATAACGACTCGGAACACCCGCCATGCGGCAAATGGCCTCGGTGAGCATCTATCTTACCTGCAGCCTTGCCAAGACAAAGCAGGCCTTGGGGATTATCATGTCCCGCATTCTCTTTTGGTGACAGCGATATGACTGATCAGCGCAAAGGCAGCGATGCCGAACCCACCACTCACTTCGGTTTCAAGAACGTCCCGGAAAGCCAGAAAGCGGAAAAAGTCGCTGAGGTGTTTCACTCCGTGGCGGCCAAGTACGACCTGATGAATGACGTGCTTTCCGGCGGCATGCACCGTCTGTGGAAGCGCTTCACCATCGAGTTGTCGGGCGTACGCACCGGCAACCGGGTACTGGATATCGCCGGCGGCACGGGCGACCTGGCCGCCAAGTTCTCCAAACTGGTCGGCCCCACCGGTCAGGTGGTTTTGGCCGATATCAACGGTTCGATGCTCAAGGTCGGCCGCGATCGCCTGCTCGACAAAGGTGTGGCCGGCAATATCGAGTTCGTCCAGGCCGACGCTGAGAAGCTGCCGTTCCCCGACAACCATTTCGACTGCGTGACCATCGCCTTCGGCCTGCGCAACGTCACTCACAAGGAGGACGCGATCCGCTCGATGCTGCGTGTCCTCAAGCCAGGTGGCCGCCTGCTGGTGCTGGAATTCTCCAAGCCGACCAACGCGCTGATGTCCAAGGTCTACGACACTTACTCGTTCGCCTTCATGCCGCTGATGGGCAAGTTGATCACCAATGACGCCGAGAGCTACCGCTACCTGGCCGAATCCATCCGCATGCACCCCGACCAGGAAACCCTGAAGTCAATGATGGTGGAGGCCGGTTTCGACCGCGTGACCTATCACAACATGACCTCCGGCATCGTTGCATTGCACCGAGGTATCAAACCCTGATGCTGCTCGCAGGCCTTCTCGCAAGCGTCGAACATGGCCTCAACCGTGTTCTGCGCCTGGACAGCACCGCCCTGGCACGGCTCGCGCACTTGAACGGCAAAGTCATTGCCGTCGACTGCCGCAGCCCCGCTGTGCAGCTGTTTATCCTGCCCAGCGATGAAGGCTTGCTGCTCGCCACTCAATGGGCCGCCGACGCCGACTGCACCTTGCGTGCGCCGGCCTCCAGCCTGTTGCACCTGGCGCTGAGCCGCAACAAGACCGCCATCCTCCACAGCCCCGAGGTGGAGCTGGAAGGCGACAGTGCGGTGCTGATGGACCTGGCCGCCGTGCTGCAGGACCTGGAGCTGGATTGGGAATACGAACTCTCGCGCTGGATCGGCCCGGTCGCCACCCAGTTGCTCAGCGGGCACCTGCGCAGCCGCTCGCGCTGGTACCAGCAAGGGTTCGCCAGCCTGAACCAGAACCTCGCCGAATACCTGAGCGAAGAATCGCGCACCCTGGTCGGGCAACGGGAAGCGCAAGCGCGCTTTCGTGAGCTCGACAAGGCCAAAATCGACCTGGAACGCCTCGAGGCCCGCTTCGAACGCCTGAGCCGCTCCCTTGATCCAAGCGATAACGCATGAAGCTGCTCGCCGTCCGCCGTTTGTTTCGTATCCAGCGCGTCGTAATCCGTTACCGCCTCGATGACCTGCTGTTTGCCCTGCCCCTGCCCTGGTTCCTGCTGGCGGTGCGTTATGTGCTGCCGTGGCGCTGGTTCCCGCGCAAACAGCTGGAGCTCAGCCGAGGCGCGTGCCTGCGCCTGGCGTTGCAGGATCTGGGGCCGATCTTTATCAAGTTCGGGCAGATCCTCTCCACCCGCCGCGACTTGCTGCCTGAAGACATCGCCGACGAACTGATGCTGTTGCAGGACCGTGTGCCGCCTTTCGATTCACAGCAGTCGATGGCGTTGATCGAAGAACAACTGGGCCAGAAGATCAGCGAGGTGTTCAGCCGCTTCGATGTCGAGCCCCTGGCCTCGGCCTCGGTCGCGCAGGTCCACGCCGCACAGCTCAAGACCGGCGAAGAGGTGGTGGTAAAAGTCATTCGCCCGGGCCTCAAGCCGATCATCGGCCAGGACCTGGCGTGGCTGTTTATCCTGGCTCGGGCGGCCGAACGTTTTTCTGCCGACGCGCGTCTGCTGCACCCGGTGGATGTGGTCGCCGACTACGAAAAAACCATCTACGACGAGCTCGACCTGCTGCGCGAAGCGGCCAACGCCAGCCAATTGCGACGCAACTTCGAAGGCTCGCAACTGCTGTACGTGCCACAAGTGTATTGGGACTGGTGCCGGCCGAAAGTGCTGGTGATGGAGCGCATCTACGGCGTGCAGGTCACCGACCTGGCCACCCTCGCCGACCAGCGCACCGACATGAAGATGCTCGCCGAACGCGGGGTGGAGATCTTCTTTACCCAAGTATTTCGCGACAGTTTCTTCCACGCCGACATGCACCCCGGCAACATCTTCGTCAGCACCGTCAATCCGTGGAGCCCGCAGTACATCGCGATCGACTGTGGCATCGTCGGCAGCCTGACCCCGGAAGACCAGGACTACCTGGCGCGCAACCTGTTTGCTTTCTTCAAGCGCGACTACCGCCGCGTGGCGCAGTTGCACATCGATTCAGGTTGGGTGCCGGCGGAAACCAAGCTCAACGAATTCGAAGCGGCGATCCGTACCGTATGCGAACCGATCTTTGAAAAACCGTTAAAAGATATTTCCTTCGGTCAGGTGCTGATGCGCCTGTTCCAGACTGCGCGGCGCTTCAATATGGAAGTACAACCGCAGTTGGTGCTGCTGCAAAAAACCCTGCTCAACATCGAAGGCCTGGGCCGCCAGTTATATCCGGACCTCGATCTGTGGAACACCGCGCAACCGTTCCTGGAGCGCTGGATGCGTGAGCGGATGAGCCCGAAGACCATGTTGGGCAACCTGCACAGCCAGTTCGAACAACTGCCGCACCTGGCCAACATGACCCGCGATCTACTGGAGCGCATGTCCCAGCCCCACGCCAAAGACCCCGAGCCGCCTTGGCGCAAGCGCAAGGACGACTGGTTCCTGCGCCTGCTCGGCGCCGCGCACCTGGTGGGCGGTGTGATGCTGGTGATCGGCGGGCCGCTGAATCAACTGGGTCACTGGCCAGCCGGAATCATGGTGGCGGTGGGTGTTTATCTGATCGTGCGTCGATAGCCAATCCGGTTATACACTGTCGCAAATTGCCGGAGCCGAACATGAAAAACTGGCTGGACGAGATCAAGTGGGACAGTGACGGCCTGGTGCCGGCCATTGCCCAGGACTACAAGACCGGGCGCGTATTGATGATGGCCTGGATGAACCGCGAGGCGCTGAGCCTCACCGCCACTGAGCAGCGCGCCATCTACTGGTCACGTTCGCGTGGCAGACTGTGGCGCAAGGGCGAAGAATCCGGACACGTGCAGGTTCTGCATGAAATGCGCCTGGACTGCGACGCTGACGTGGTGATCCTGATGGTCGATCAGATCGGCGACATCGCCTGCCATACCGGGCGCCACAGCTGTTTCTATCGCGTCTTCGAAGACGGCGAATGGAAGACAGTGGACCCAGTGCTTAAAGACCCGCACGCCATTTATTCGGCAGGACACTGAACATGAGCGATACCCTGAACCGTGTGGCCCAGGTGCTGGAAGACCGCAAAGGCGCGGATGCCGACAGCTCCTATGTCGCTAGCCTTTACCACAAGGGTCTGAACAAGATTCTGGAAAAACTCGGCGAAGAATCCGTCGAGACCATCATTGCGGCCAAGGACGCGCAAATCAGCGGTGATTACAGCGATGTAATCTATGAGACCGCCGACTTGTGGTTCCATAGCCTGGTCATGCTTGCCCAACTGGGGCAGCATCCACAGGCCGTGCTGGATGAACTGGACCGTCGCTTCGGCTTGTCCGGGCACGTCGAAAAGGCCTCGCGCCCGTCCGCCTGATTAACCAAGACTTGAGGATTTGCAGCATGGGCATTTTTGACTGGAAACACTGGATCGTCATTCTGGTGGTGGTTGTTCTGGTGTTCGGCACCAAAAAACTGAAAAACCTCGGCACCGACGTCGGCGAGTCGATCAAGGGCTTTCGTAAAGCCATGAACGACGACGAGAAACCCGCCGAGCCAAGCGCAAACCCGGTGCCACCGGCACAGCCTGTGCACCCGCAGGCCGCTCAGCCGATCACCGAGCGTCGTACCTTCGACGTGCAGGCTGAAAAAGTCCAAGAGCCGACCCGCAAAGACTCGTGAGCACTGACTAATGTTTGGTATCAGCTTCTCTGAACTGCTGCTCGTCGGCCTGGTAGCCCTGCTGGTACTGGGGCCGGAACGCCTGCCCGGTGCCGCACGCACCGCCGGCCTGTGGATCGGGCGCCTGAAACGCAGTTTCAACGCGATCAAACAGGAAGTTGAACGTGAAATCGGTGCCGACGAGATCCGCCGGCAATTGCACAACGAACATATCCTGTCGTTGGAGCAGGAGGCGCGCAAGATTCTTTCCCCGGTGCAGGAGCCGGCCAAGCCGGTCACTCCGGTGGCCGAGCAGAGCATCGCGCCGGTGTCCCCTGCCGAAGCCGTTCCCGCCCCGATAACGCCTGCGCCGACGCCCGTCGCGTCGCCCGCGCCCAATGACCCTACACTGCCGCCGCGAGCCCCATGAGCGCTGATAAACCGGAAAACGACCAGCACATGCCGCTGGTCTCGCACCTCACCGAGTTGCGTACCCGCCTGCTGCGTTGCGTAGCGGCCATCTTCATCATCTTTGCAGGGCTGTTTGCGTTCACCCAGCAGATCTACACCTTCGTTTCCACACCGTTGCGCCAGTACCTGCCTGTCGGTGCGACGATGATTGCCACCGACGTGTCGTCGCCGTTCCTGACGCCATTGAAGCTGACCATGATGGTTTCGCTGTTCCTGGCGATCCCGGTGATCCTGCATCAGATCTGGGGCTTTATTGCGCCGGGCCTGTACAAGCACGAGAAGCGCATCGCAGTGCCGTTGCTGGTGTCGAGCATCCTGCTGTTCTATACCGGCATGGCCTTCGCCTACTTCCTGGTGTTCCCGCTGATCTTCAAGTTCTTCGCCGCCGCCACCCCGGCCGGCGTGGAGATGATGACCGATATCACCAGCTACCTCGACTTCGTGATGACGCTGTTCTTCGCCTTTGGCGTGGCCTTCGAAATCCCGGTGGCGGTGGTGTTGCTGGTGTGGATCGGAGTGGTCGACGTCAAATATCTGAAGAAGATCCGCCCGTACGTGATCATCGGCTGCTTTGTGGTCGGCATGATCCTCACGCCGCCGGACATCTTCTCCCAGACCTTGCTGGCCGTGCCGATGTGGATGCTGTTCGAAGTGGGCATCCTGTTCAGCGGCTTGATCAGCAAGCGCGGCGAACACCCGGACGACCAGCCTGCCGACGACGACCAGCCGCCAGCGACCCAGCCGTGAACCTGCTGCTGCTGGAAGACGCCGACTTCATCGCGGCCGACCGCGTGGTGCTGCGTGATCGGCGCCTGGTGCATATGCAGGAAGTCCACCGCGCCGCCGTAGGCGACAACCTGCGTGTGGGCCGCATTGGTGGGCTGATGGGCAATGCCCAACTGCTGCGCCTGGACGCAGGCGAAGCCGAGCTGCAAGTCAGCTTCGACCAACCGCCGCCGCCAAAGCTGCCCCTGACACTGCTGCTGGCCCTGCCCCGCCCGAAGATGCTGCGCCGGGTGCTGCAAACCGTGGCGGCCATGGGCGTGCCCAAGGTCGTGCTGGTCAACAGCTACCGCGTGGAAAAAAGCTTCTGGCAGACCCCATTCCTGGAACCTGAAGCGGTTCGCGAGCAACTGATCCTCGGTCTGGAACAGGCGCGGGACACGGTGCTGCCCGAGATCATTATCGAAAAACGCTTCAAGCCGTTTGTCGAAGATCGCCTGCCGGCCATGGTTGAAGGCACCCTGGGCCTGATCGGCCATCCCGGTGATTACCCTGCGTGCCCCCGGGGGCTGGATGAGCCGGTGACGCTGGCGATTGGCCCAGAAGGTGGTTGGATTCCCTATGAGGTGGACCTGCTGACCAAGGCCGGTCTACAGCCGGTGCAGCTAGGTGCGCGCATCCTGCGGGTTGAAACCGCCGTGACGGCCCTGCTCGCCCGACTGTTCTGATATCAAATCCAAAAACACTACAGCCCCCTCCCACATTGGATCTCTGGCGCTACAGAATCCTATGCCCATGCCGATAGCCTCTGAATAAGTCCAAGCCTTGTTCCAGGGGAGTTCGCAGCATGTATCGTTGGTTAGCCGAGAAACTGGGGAATGTAAGCGTCAACCGCAAGCTGAGCGTCGGCTTTGGCCTGGTGTTGATCCTGACGCTGTTGATCACCTTTACCGGCTGGACCGGCCTGGGCGACGTAATCAATCGCGGCGATAAGCTGGGTTTTATCTCCAGCCTCAATGGCCTGACCAAAGACCTGCGCCTGGCGCGCCTGGACTTTGATATGCGCCGCGGCGAACAAGGCACTGACGCGGTCACCGGCCTGATTACTCAGTTGGACAATGGCCTTGAAACCGCCGCGCAGTTAATCGAACAGCCCAATGACAAGGCCCTAGTCGAACAACAACAGGAAGCGTTGAGCCAATACAAAAAAGCCTTCGCGGCCATGGTCCAGGCGGGCCTCAAGCGTGAGGGCGCGCGCAGCAAGCTCGGCGACACCGCCGACAATGCCGTGGCCAAAACCAACGAGATTGAAAAAAGCCTCCTGCAAGGCGACAGCGTCACCCAGTTCAACAGCGTGGTTGACCTGAGCAAGCTGATCCAGCAAGCGCGCTTCCAGGTACGCGGCTACACCTACAGCGGCAAAGTCGAGGCCGAGCAACCGGCCCTTGATGCCATCGACAATGCCCTGAAAAAAATCACCGAACTGCAAAGCCAACTGCCAGCGCCCTACCAGGCCAACCTGCAAGAGGCTGGTGTCTCACTGCAAGCCTATCGCGCCGCCGTCAGCCAATATCGCGACTCCCAAGTGGCCAGTGCCGCCGCCCTTAAAATCATGAGCGCCCAGGGCGATATTCTGCTGGGCCATAGCGAGAAACTCACCACGTCGCAAACCGCAGTGCGCGACCACGATGTGGCCCAGGCCAAGTATCTGTTGCTGCTCGCCACCGTACTGGCGATGGTCTTCGGCCTGTTCGCAGCCTGGGCCATCACCCGCCAGATCGTCATCCCGCTAAACCAGACCCTCAAGGTCGCCGAGCGCGTGGCCTCCGGCGACCTGAGCCACAACCTGGACTCTGGCCGCCAGGACGAACTGGGCCAGTTGCAACGCGCCATGCAGAGCATGACCGTGGGCCTGCGCGCGTTGATCGGTGGTATCAGCGACGGCGTCACCCAGATCGCCAGCGCGGCCGAGCAGTTGTCGGCCGTGACTGAACAGACCAGCGCGGGGGTCAACAGCCAAAAGGTCGAGACCGATCAGGTCGCCACCGCCATGAACGAAATGGCCGCCACCGTGCAGGAAGTTGCACGCAATGCCGAGCAAGCCTCGGAAGCTGCTGTAGCCGCAGACCAACAGGCCCGTGAAGGTGACAAGGTGGTCGGCGAAGCCATCGCCCAGATCGAACGCCTGGCGACCGAAGTCGGCAACTCCACCCTCGCCATGGGCGATCTGAAGCGCGAAAGCGACAAGATCGGCAGCGTGCTTGACGTGATCAAATCCGTCGCCCAGCAAACCAACCTGCTGGCGCTGAATGCGGCCATTGAAGCGGCGCGTGCCGGGGAGGCCGGGCGTGGCTTCGCGGTGGTGGCCGATGAAGTGCGCAGCCTGGCCCAGCGCACACAGAAGTCCACCGAAGAGATTGAAGAGCTGATCGTCGGCCTGCAAAACGGTACCCAGCAGGTGGCCTCCATCATGGACAACAGCCGCGGGCTGACCGACAGCAGCGTTGAACTGACGCGTCGCGCCGGCAGCGCATTGGCGAATATCACCCGCACGGTTTCAACCATCCAGGCGATGAACTCACAAATCGCCACCGCCGCCGAGCAACAGAGCGCCGTAGCCGAAGAGATCAACCGCAGCGTGTTGAATGTGCGTGACGTATCCGAACAGACGTCCTCGGCCAGCGAAGAAACCGCTGCGTCGAGTGCAGAACTGGCGCGCCTGGGCATTCATCTGCAAGCATTGGTCGGCCGCTTCAGGGTCTGACACGCTCACACCAGGGAGTGGCCCGTGCGGGGTCCTCCCTGCAACTTGTGAAATTTCCTACACGTCTTTCAGGTCAATTCTTACGCGCCCCGTGCCGAAAAGATTTAGCGTTCCCACTCCTCCTGACCTGCGTCAGTCGGACTGCGAGACGCTTTCTCTTTGCTGATGGAGGTGCATCATGTTTCGACCACTGACCCGCGTATTGGGCAATACCAGCGTCACCCTCAAGCTTATCCTTGGCTTCGGCCTGGTGCTGGCACTGTGCATTGCTGTCGCCCTGACGGGATGGCAGGCACTGAACGACTCGCTCTTCCGTGCACAAACCTTGACCACTCTTTCTCGATTGGCCGTGACCGGTGAAGAACTACGCGCCGAACGGATTTTGTACCGCACCCTCAATGAACCGACGAACTTCGACAAGATCGGCCGGCACATGGAAAAAATCGACGGTTACCTGGTCGAGTTGGCGGATCGCCTGAAAATCCAGGCACATCTGCAGCAAGTCCAAGACTCCAGTCGCCTCAGCGCGCGCTTCAAGACCGCACTGGGCGGGCTACCCACCTTGATGCAACAACGTGAGCAAGCGCAGAAGGGGCTCACCAGCAGTTCTGTGGCGGCCAGCGACACCCTTGGACAATTTTCCAGTGACTTGCCCGACCAGAACGATGAGAAAGCCTTGGATAGCGTGGAAAACCTGCGCCTGGCCTTGGAAAAAGCCGAAGACCGCGCCAAGGCACCGGCATGGGCCGCAGACACACTGCAGATTTACACCCAAGGCGTGGACGACGCGCTCAAGGCCCTCGACGGTGCTCAGTCTGCCGTGACGGCTTTACCGGTCGACAGCACCGCTCTGAACAGCGCCCTGCTCGACTATCGCGCCCAACTCAACCGCGTCAAGGACGCGCAGGTCACTGTTGAAAACACCCAGAATCAACTGGAGCAGTGGCTGGACCAGTTACTCTCGCAAAGCGACCGCCTGAGCGAGGAACAGACCCTGCAACGCGACAAAGAAGCAGACTTGGCTCGCCTGATGTTGCTCTACGTGACAGGCGCAGCGATGCTGCTCGGGGCCCTCGCTGCCTGGCTGATCGCCGGCCAGATCGTGCGGCCGTTGCGCCAGGCGCTGCTGACAGCCAACCGCATCGCCGAGGGCGACCTGAGCCACGATATCACTACCTCGCGGCGCGACGAACTGGGCCAATTGCAACGCAGCATCGGCCAGATGACGCTCAACCTGCGCGCCCTGATCGGCGGTATCAACGACAGCGCCCGCCAGATCGCAAGCGCCGCCGAGCAACTGTCCGCCGTCACCGAGCAAACCCGCGCCGGGGTCAATGGCCAGAAACTGGAAACCGAGCAAGTCGCCACCGCCATGAACGAAATGCTCGCTACCTCCCAAGAGGTCGCTCGTCATGCAGAGCAAGCCTCGATTGCCGCCACTGAGGCTGATCAACAAGCAGGTGTGGGCGACCAGGTGGTGGCCGAAGCAATTACCCATATCGAACATCTGGCCGAGCAGATGAACCGCTCGAGCCTGGCGATGCAAGGTTTGCAACAGGAAAGCCAGAAGATCGGCAGCGTGCTGGAGGTGATCAAATCGGTGTCCGAGCAAACCAACCTGCTGGCCCTTAACGCCGCTATCGAAGCGGCACGCGCGGGTGAAGCCGGTCGCGGTTTCGCTGTAGTGGCCGACGAAGTACGCACCCTGGCCCAGCGCACCCAGCAATCAGCCGAGGAAATCGAGATGTTGATCGAGGGTTTGCAGCGTGGCACGCAACACACCGCCGATATCCTGGACAACAGTCTCAGCCTGACCGACAACAGCGTGGAGCTGACGCGCCGCGCAGGCGCAGCCCTTGCCAACATCACCCGTACGGTATCGGTGATTCAGGAGATGAACCCACAGATTGCCGCAGCAGCCGAGGAGCAAAGCGCGGTGGCCGAAGAGATCAACCGCAGCGTACTGAAGGTCAAGGATGCGTCGGAACAAACCTCGACCGCCAGTGAGCAGACGGCGGCGGCCAGCATCGAGCTGGCGCGCCTGGGCACAGACCTGGCGCGCTCGGTAGGCCGGTTCAAGGTCTGAGCAGTTACAACACCTGGCGCAGGAAGGCTTGAGCCCGCGGGTCCTGGGGGGCTGCAAAGAAGGCTGCGGGCGCGGCATCTTCGAGCAGTTTGCCATGGTCGAAGAACAGCACCCGGTCCGCCACTTCGCGAGCAAAGCCCATCTCGTGGGTCACGCAGACCATGGTCATGCCTTCCAGGGCCAGGGTCTTCATGACGTCGAGGACTTCGCCAACCATTTCCGGGTCGAGCGCCGAGGTGGGCTCGTCAAACAGCATCACCTTGGGCTCCATGGCCAGCGCTCGGGCAATCGCGACCCGCTGCTGTTGGCCGCCAGACAGGCGCGATGGAAACTCATGGGCCTTCTGCGCGATACCCACCTTTTCCAACAGAGCCAGGGCCTTGGCCTCGCGCTCTTGCTTGCCGCGCTTGCGCACGACCTTTTGCGCCAGGCACAGGTTTTCCAGCACGGTCATGTGGGGGAACAGGTTGAAATGCTGAAACACCATGCCGACTTCACGGCGATAGGCGTTCACATCGGTTTTAGGATCGGCCAATTGCAGGCCATCAATGCTCACCGAGCCCGAGTCGAACTCCTCCAACCCATTGAGGCAGCGCAGGAAGGTGGACTTGCCGGAACCGGACGGGCCAATGACCACCAGCACTTCGCCCTTGGCCACCTGGGTGGTGACGTGATCAACCGCGCGTACCACATGCCCACGGGTGTCGAAGACTTTTACCAGATCGCGCACTTCAATCACTTTGGGCGAGCCTCCGCTCAAGCCGGCTGGCCATTTTCGACAGCGGCAGGTTGATCAGCAGGTACAGGCCTGCCACACAGAACAGGATCTCGAATGGCGAAAACGAGGTGGTGATCACTTCGCGGCCACTCTTGAGCAATTCGGTAATCGCGATCACCGACACCAGGGACGTGTCCTTGACCAGGCTGATAAATTGCCCGGCCAGGGGTGGCAGCACGCGCTTGAAGGCTTGCGGTAACACCACATGGCGCATCGACTGGCTGGCGCTCAAGCCCAAGGAACGCGCCGCTTCATCCTGGCCACGAGTGATGGACTGCACGCCGGCGCGGACGATTTCGGCCACGTAGGCGCCGGTGAACAACGACAGCGCGGCGATCCCGGCAAACTCCCGGGAGAGGTTGAGCACCGTGCCGATGAAGAAATAGAAAATGAAAATCTGCACCAGCAGCGGCGTACCGCGCACCAGTTCGACGTAGATCGTCGACAAATCCCGCAGGGTCGGGTTTTTGGAGAGCCGGCACAAACCGGTCGCCAAACCTATCGCCAAGCCCAGGATGCCGGACACCACCGACAGCCACAGCGTGGTCCACAAGCCCCACATCAGCGGCCCCAACGCCCACTGGCGGGTCACGCCGACCACATCGCCCTCAGCCACATCATCACCGCGCGCCACTTGCAGGCTGTTGTCGGCAACCGTGAGCTTTTGCTCGGCCCCCGCGTCGTTGCGCAGGGTGACTTCGGCCACATCGCCTTTGCGCACCAACTCGACCACGGTGGAAATATCCGCGGCGCGCTGGGAGGTTTCGGCTTGATAGGCGAAGTATTGCGGCACGCGGTTCCAGCGCCACTCGTAGGACATCAACGAGGTGGCGTAGTACAAGGCGCCAGCCAGGCCGACCAGCACGACCACCGTCAGCAGGTGCCAGGGCCATTGGGCTTTTTTCTGTTTCATTTCACTTTCCGGATATGTGTTGCCTGATAGGCCGCCATCGAGGGCAAGCCCCCTCCCACATTTGATGTGTAAATACAGTCAAATGTGGGAGCTGGCTTGCCTGCGATGCAGGCAACTCGGTGTCAGGCCTTATTCCATGTCCTTGAGCCACTCGGAGCTCTTGAACCACTTGTCATGGATACGATCGTAGGTGCCGTCGTTACGGATCTGGTGCAGGAAGTTATTGATGAAGTTGATGCTGTCGTAATCGCCTTTCTTCAAACCGAACGCCAGGGGTTCAAAGGTGAAGGGTTCTTCCAGGAACACCAGCTTGCCGTTGCCGACTTTCTTCTCGGCTACTACGTTATACGGTGCGTCATAGACGAAGGCGTCAGCCTTGCCGTTGACCACATCCAGCACGCCTTCCTGCTCGTTGTCGTAGCCGTGGTACTTGGCCTTGGAAATCAGCTTTTTGGCGACCATCTCACCGGTGGTGCCGAGCTTGGAGGTCAGACGGTATTTCTCATCGTTCAGGTCTTTGTAGGACTTGATGGTGCCTTCCAGGTCCTTGCGGATCAGCAGGGTCTGGCCGACCACGATGAAGGGTTCGCTGAAGTTCAGGCGCAGGTTGCGCTCCTGGGTCAGGGTCATGCCGCTGCCGATCATGTCGAACTTGCCGGTCAGGAAGGCCGGGATGATGCCGTCATAACCGGTGGACACCAGCTCCAGCTTGACCCCCATGGACTTGGCCATGGCCTTGAGGATGTCGACTTCGAAGCCGATGATTTCACCGCGCTTGTCAGTCATTTCGAACGGCATGTAGGTCGGGTCCATGCCGACTTTCAACGTGCCGCGCTTGACCGCATCGTCGATGGCACCGGCCTGGGCCGCAGTGGCAGCGACCATCGCGGTGACGCCGAGCATCAGCATCGAAAGATACTTTTTCATCTTCAAGACCCCTGAACGATTCTTATAAGGTCGGCGCACAAAAGGGCTGCGCCATTTCGGGATGCGATCCTAACCCACTCGTTGTCCGTCACAAAGGTTTCAGCGGTAAATGTTATCGGCGTATGTCGTAAAAGTCCTACGGCGGCGCAGTCAAGCGCAGGGGTAGACGCGTCTACGCAGCCCCTCGACAATTGATTGATGTGTAAGTAGTTATGACCATCACTCAATCTCTGCCATCCAGGCCGTGTCCCTGAACCACTTGTCATGCAGGTGATCGTAGGAGCCATCCTGAGCGATCTGGTTGAGAAAGTGATTGATCCAGTTGAGGCTGTCGTAATCACCCTTTTTCAAACCAAACGCCAGGGGCTCAAAGGTGAAGGGTTGTTCCAGTGTCAACAAGGCGCTGTTCTGCGGCCGGCTCATCGCGATCAGGTTGTAGGGCGCATCATGGATAAACGCATCGAACTTGCCTTCCACGACCTGCCGCACACCGTCTTCCGGGGTCGTCACCGTGCTCAGTTGAGCAGCCCCCAGAAAACGCTGGGCTGCTGCCTCTCCGGTCGTGCCCTGGATAGTCACCACCCGGTAGCTGGCGTCGTCCAGCTCTTCGATGCTGGAAACGATGCCGGCCAGGCGGGGGTGCAGCAGCACGGTCTGACCCACCACAATGAAAGAGTCGCTGAAGTTGAGCTTCAGGTTGCGCTCTTGGGTGACGGTCATGCCACTGCCAATCAGGTCGAATTTCTTCGCCATCAACCCCGGTACCAAATCCGTATAGGGCACCGCAATCAGCTCAAGTTCCACGCCCAGTGCACGGCTCATGGCGCGGAGCAAGTCAATTTCAAAACCGACGATGCGCCCCTGCTTATCGAGCATCTCGAAGGGCACGTAATTGGGCGTGGTCCCCACCTTCAACACGCCGCGACGAACAGCATCGTCCAGGGCGCCCGCACTCAGCAGACCCGCGTAAGCCCATAGGAAAACGCTAACCAGCAATACCGAACAATACCTTTTGATCATGAATGCCCCCGTGGCGAGTCAAATTTTGGGGGGCGATGCTAACCCAGCGACAGGCACGACAATACGCCTCGATCAAAGGTCTTTTGTTTCGAAATAACAAGGAGTTAGGGATAAAAGGAAGCGACTGTAAACGCTGTAGGACCAGCGTCTGCAGCGCCCCCGAGGCGAGCCCTCGGGGGCGTCTGAATCAGGCCGGTTGGGCCTGCGGCGACTGCGGTTGCAGAGGCAGCAATGGCGCGTGCGGATCTGCCTTGATCGAAGCACGCCAGGCACCGAGCCACTCGGCATGACCTTCGTTCCAGACCTGCTCATGCAGGCGAGCCAGGGCTACCGGGTCGCTGAGCAGGGCCAGGCGTTCGCTGTTGTTGAGGCCGGCAGGGCCGACTTTCAACGCATGGCGAACGCGCTCCATGCGCAGGTACTCGATCGGCTCGGCCTCACGGTGACGCGAGGTCGCCAAGGCACAGGCCAGGGCGTTCTGCTGCGGGTCGACCACCGAACGCACGAAACCGTCATTGAGGGCGTGCCAACGGTTTTCGTGGGTGTACTTCTCGGTCGACAGCAGCGCTTGCGGCGGATTGTATTCCTCGGGGATCAGGAACAGGCTCTCGTCACGGGACTTGAGGCCCAGCTTGACCCGGCTGGAAATCACCGACACCGGAATCGACAGCATCAGCGAGCCGACAATCGGCACCAGCCACCACAGGAAACTTGGGTTCAACCACACCACCAACAGTGCCCACAGGAAGCCGAGGATAGTTTGCGGGCCGTGACGCTTGACCGCTTCACTCCAAGGCGTGGAGTCGTCGTCACGCTGCGGCGAGTTCCAGGTGGCAGCCCAACCGAGGAAAGCGGCGAGGACGAAACGGGTGTGGAAAATCATCCGCACCGGCGCCAGCAGCATGGAGAACAGCATCTCCAGCAGCATCGACAAGGTCACCTTGAACTTGCCGCCGAACTCCTTGGCACCCTTGGCCCAGATCAGGATGATGCTGAGCAGCTTGGGCAGGAACAACAGCACGATGGTGGTGGAGAACAGCGCCACCGCCTTGTCCGGGTGCCATTGTGGCCATAGTGGGTACAACTGGCGCGGCGCCATGAAGTACTGCGGCTCCATCAGGGTGTTCACCGCCAGCAACGCCGTGGACAACACCAGGAAGAAGAACCACAACGGCGCCGACAGGTAGGACATCACGCCGGTCAGGAACACCGCACGGTGCACCGGGTGCATGCCTTTAACCAGGAACAGGCGGAAGTTCATCAGGTTACCGTGGCACCAGCGACGGTCACGCTTGAGTTCGTCCAGCAGGTTCGGCGGCAGTTCTTCGTAACTGCCCGGCAAGTCGTAGGCAATCCACACGCCCCAGCCGGCACGGCGCATCAGCGCGGCTTCAACGAAGTCGTGGGAAAGGATTGCACCGGCGAATGCGCCCTTACCTGGCAACGGCGCCAGGGCGCAGTGCTCGATAAACGGCTTCATGCGGATAATGGCGTTGTGACCCCAGTAGTGGGATTCACCCAACTGCCAGAAGTGCAGGCCGGCGGTAAACAATGGGCCGTATACGCGGGTAGCGAACTGCTGCATACGCGCATACAGGGTGTCCATGCCCGACGCCCGCGGCGCGGTCTGGATAATCCCCGCATCCGGCGTGGCTTCCATCAGGCGTACCAGGCTGGTCAGGCATTCGCCGCTCATCACGGAGTCAGCGTCGAGAACGACCATGTATTTGTAGTCGCCACCCCAGCGACGGCAGAAGTCGTCGAGGTTGCCGCTCTTGCGCTTTACACGACGGCGGCGGCGGCGATAGAAGATCTTGCCAAAGCCGCCAGCTTCGCGGCACACGTCGAGCCAGGCTTGCTGTTCGGCGATGCAGATGTCGGCGTCGTTACTGTCGCTGAGCACAAAGAAATCGAAGCGATCCAGGTCACCGGTGGCGGCTACCGATTCGAACGTGGCACGCAAACCTGCGAATACCCGCGGCACGTCTTCGTTGCAGATCGGCATTACCAGTGCGGTGCGCGCATCCTTCGGAATTGGCTCGTTACCGGCACTTTTACCGGAGATGCGGTATTTATCGTGACCGGTCAGCAGCTCCAGGAAGCCCATGAGTGCGGTCCAGAAACCGGCCGAGACCCAGCAGAACAGAATCCCGAACATGATCAGGATGCTGGTTTGCAGCGCGTAAGGCATTACCTGAGTGGCGGTTTGCAGCAGGGTCTGGTTGCGGATTTCATCGAAGTCGACCAGCGACCAGCCCTGGTACGGCATGATGCCTTTCATGTACCAGCCGGCGACAATGGTCTGGCCCAGCATCAACACCAGCAGGATATAGCGACGGATCGAGCCCACGGTACGCCAGCGGGCAGCGGGCAGTACGCGCTCATCCTTGGGTGGCTTGGGCGGATTGGTGCGACCCGTCATCCGGCGCCAGCCGCGCACCAGGATGTTGGTGCGCCAGGGCTCGGGCACCACTTTGGTCCGGCGGATCGGCGGCGTGGCTTTAAGACACACGCGACCGCTGGCGTCGAGCGCCAGCATCTCGGCGTCTTGCAGCTCTTCGGCGCTGTTGAGGGTCAAGCGACGGCCGACCGAAGCCTGGGCGGCCTCAGTCGGTGCGTCGAAAGTCGACGACGACAAGCGTTCGTGCAATTCGCTGAACGAGTTGCAGCCCGCCAGCTCGGCGCGCTGCTCAGCGGTCAACGGGAGGTGCGCCAGATACTCGCTCAGAGTCTCTGGCCGGACATTTGAATTACTCATCGGCAGGCAACTGATAGCTCCAGGTTTCGGTCAGGACTTGTTCGGTCTTGGCCGGCTCCGGTGTGGCTGGGGCAGCTTCTGGCTGCGGGTCTTGCTTGTCTTTTGCGTCTTTCTTGGCCTGTTTCTCGTGCTGCTTGGCCAGGACTTTGTCAGCCTTCAACACGTGATTGGAAACCGGCTCAGGCGCTGGTTGCACCACATCCTGCACCAGTGCCGCACGCATTTCGGTCGGTTTGCCTGCGTCCTTGATCTTCATACGCAGAGTCAAGCGCCAGCCTTTGGTGTGTTCGTTGTAGCGCACACTGTTTTCAACCAGTTCGGCGTTGTCGCCCACGCTCACCTGGCTGCGCACCGGGGCGTCCGGCAGCAGTTTCTTCAGGGCTGGGCCCTCGAAGTCCACCAGGTAGGCCACGCTGCCATCGGGCTGACGGATCAGGTTGGATTGCTTCACGTCACCGGTAGAACGCAGGGTCTGCTTGACCCAAGCGCTGTCCGGCGAATGGAATGCAGCGTCGTCCAGGGTCCAGTGCAGACGGTAGGCGATGTCCAGCGGCTTGCCGACTTCCGGCAGTTCGGCCGGACTCCAGAACGCCACGATGTTGTCGTTGGTTTCATCGGCTGTCGGGATCTCTACCAGGTCAACGGAGCCCTTGCCCCAATCGCCTTCAGGTTCGATCCAGGCGCTTGGGCGCTTGTCGTAGTTGTCGTCCAGGTCTTCGTAGTGGCTGAAGTTGCGGCCACGTTGCAGCAGGCCGAAGCCACGCGGGTTCTCGACGCTGAAGTTGCTGACCGACAGGTGTTTAGGGTTGTTCAACGGGCGCCAGATCCACTCGCCATTGCCGGCGTGGATCGACAGGCCGCTGGAATCGTGGAGCTCGCGACGGTAGTTAAGCACCTTGGAAGGCTGGTTGGCGCCGAACAGGAACATCGAGGTCAACGGGGCAACCCCCAGCTTGCTGACCTTGTCGCGCAGGAACATCTGGGATTTCACATCGACCACGGTGTCAGTGCCGGGGCGCAGGATCAGGCGATAGGCACCGGTAGCGCGCGGCGAGTCCAGCAGGGCGAAGATCACCAGGTGCTTGTCGCCCGGCTTTGGACGCTCGATCCAGAACTCGGTAAACCGCGGGAACTCTTCACCGGACGGCAGCGCGGTATCGATCGCCATGCCACGGGCAGACAGGCCATACACCTGGTCCTTGCCGACGACGCGGAAATAGCTCGCGCCGAGCATGGTCATGATTTCGTCTTGCTTGTCGGCCTTGTTGATCGGGAAAAGCACACGGAAACCGGCATAGCCCAGCTGTTCGGTGGCTTTGGGATCAAATTTCACGTCACCGAAATCGAAGCGAGTCGGGTCGTACTTGATTTCATGCACGCTGTCGGCGGTGACTTCATTGATTTTCACCGGCGTATCGAAATGCATACCCTGGTGATAGAAGGACAGCTTGAACGGGGTGTTCTGATCGGCCCACTCGGCTTTTTCGTTGCGGAAACGAATCTTCTGGTAGTCAGCGAATTTCATTTCGCGGAATTCGTTCGGCAGATTGCTGCGCGGAGCTTCGTATTTCTGCCCGGCCAGCTCTTTTGCCTTGGCCGACACATCATCCAGACTGAATGCCCACAGTTGACCCGCGCCGAACAGGCAAAACAGGGCAGAGCCCGTTACCAGTGCGTTTCGTAACCGTTTGGCAGACAATTTTGGTGCATTACAGGGACTAACAATCACGAGCAACCCTCGCCGAAAACAGATCAAAAAACCAACGGCCAGCTATCTATATGCCAGGTTGGCGAGCAATGTTCCGACTCCCCCAAGGCAAAATGATTCCCCAAAGGCTATCGGACAAGGCTCTACCTAAGTCAAAAATGGACCAAACAACGCTGATCCCCGTAGCGCGCGATTATCTAGTAGCCCGCGAGACAACGCATCAGGGACAGCAAAGTATTTGTAGCGAAAACCTGCGTTTTTAGGCATTAAAGTCGTTTTTCATACATTCATGTCTGTAAGAGAAAGGTCACAGGGCCATCATTGACCAAATGCACCTGCATATCAGCGCCAAAACGCCCTGACGCCACCTTGCCATGCAATTGTTGCGCTTGTAACAACAAGTGCTCAAAAAGCGCCGCTCCCAAGGCCGGAGGGGCAGCGGTGGAGAAGCTTGGCCGCAGCCCGCTCTTCGTGTCCGCCGCCAGGGTGAACTGCGACACCAGCAGCAACCCGCCGCCGATATCCTTGAGCGAGAGGTTCATCTTGCCCTCGGCGTCACTGAACACCCGGTAGTTAAGCAGCTTGTGCAGCAGTTTGTCGGCGCTCTCGGGCGTATCTGTAGGTTCGACGGCGACCAGCACCAGCAAACCTTGGTCAATCGCCCCCACGACCTCACCGGCTACTTCAACGCGGGCGCCACGCACCCGCTGCAACAGGCCCTTCATGCTTCTTCAGGCGGCAGATCAAGCAGGCGCCGTGCCATCTCGCCGGTGGCGCGCACCAGCGCGTCGGTGATGCCCGGCTCAGACGCGGCATGGCCAGCCTCGCGAATCACCTGCAACTCACTGTTGGGCCAGGCCTGATGCAGCTCCCAGGCGTTATCCAGCGGGCAGATCATGTCGTAGCGACCATGGATGATGATGCCCGGCAGATGGGCGATCTTGTGCATATCGCGAATCAGCTGGTTGGGCTCCAGGAAGGAGTTGTTGGTGAAGTAATGGCACTCGATACGCGCAATGGACAGCGCGCGTTGCGGTTCGGAAAAACGCTCTACATGCTGCGGGCTCGGGCACAGGCCGAGCATGCGCCCTTCCCAACCCGACCAGGCTTTGGCCGCATGCATCTGGGCGATCTGGTCGTTGCCGGTGAGGCGCTTGTGGTAGGCGGCAATCATGTCGTGGCGTTCTTCCACCGGGATTGGCGCCAGGTAGTCCTGCCAGTAGTCCGGGAAAAGACGGCTCGCGCCCTCTTGGTAGAACCAGTGAATATCCTGCGGGCGGGCCAGGAAGATGCCGCGCACAATCAGGCCAAGCACACGCTCTGGATGGGTTTGTGCGTAGGCCAGGGCCAGGGTTGAACCCCAGGAGCCGCCGAACAGCACCCATTTGTCGATGCCCAGGTGCTCGCGGATGCGCTCAAGGTCGGCGACCAGATCCCAGGTGGTGTTGTTCTCAAGGTTGGCGCGGGGGGTGGAGCGCCCGCAGCCACGCTGGTCGAAGGTGACGATGTGGTAGAGGTTCGGATCGAAATAGCAGCGGCTCTGGGCGTCGCAACCGGCACCTGGCCCCCCGTGGATGAACACGACGGGCAAGCCCTCGGGAGAGCCACTTTCATCGACATACAGCGTGTGGGTGTCATCGACTGCCAGATCATGCCGGGCGTAGGGTTTGATCTGCGGGTACCAAGTCTGCATTGCGCGCTCCGTAGGGTGTCGGGTTCATCCCTGGGGGGACGTCTATTATTTTGCCGTCTCGCATCATAAACCCGAATTGTGCAATGAGCATGTCATTGAGCGCTTAGACCTGTGTCAGCCCTTCGCTGCTCAGGTAATGCAGCACGTTATCGTCGAGTTGCTGCAATTGCGTCACTGCCCTTTCCTACAAATCAGCGAGCAAGACATCTCACTACTGCGGAAAACTCTTAATTGCGACTGGATTCGACATCGCCAAGCTCAGAGCTCGCCAACTTTGAATAGAGAATCCCATGTCGATCAGCAGACTTCCCCCGCAAGGAAGTGCCACATATCAACAAGTTGAACAGTTCAAGCGTCGTGATGATCGTGGCGGGCACATCGAAATCAACGGCCTGAAGTCCAAGACCGCAGAGGAAGCCACTGCGCGACTGATAAGCCCGAATCCGATCTGGAAGGATAAGAACGGCGATGGCGTCATCACCATCACCTATTCATTTACCCCCGGCTCCGATAAACCTGAAGGGCAACATGACAGTTACCAAGGCGTGACTGATGTGTCCGAAGCAAACAAAGCCAAAACCCGCGAGGCACTCAAGCTCTGGGAAGATGTGACAAACGTGAAATTTGTAGAAGGGCCGAGAAATGAACAAAGCGAAGGTCATATCAACTTCGGCAACTTCAAAACCAGACTGAATGACAAAGGTCAGTACACCCCTTTCAACCCCCACGCCTTGCCGCCGACGAAAGACAGGCTAACGGCGCATGTCTGGACCACAGAAAAAGAAAGTGCAGGCCCGAGCGGTATGACGACTCTGATCCATGAAGTCGGCCACACGCTTGGCTTGAAGCATCCAGGAGGCAACTACGGAACAAAATATGAACAGCAAAAACTCGGTTATGTGGAAGATTCCCGTTCCCACACCATTATGAGCAAATACCAGCATGGCTCGGTTGCGAAGTCCCCCCTACAGGATGACATCACCGCCATACAGACCCGGTACGGTGTGAACCACAATACTCGCAAAGAGGACACCGTCTACGGCTTCAACTCCAACGCCAACCGAAACTTCCTCAAGCTCAAGTCCGACAAGGATGAGCTCAGAGGTACCCTTTGGGATAGCGGCGGCAACGACACACTGGATTTATCCGGCTATCAGAAAAACCAAAAGATCAACCTGACGCCTGGCACCTTCACCAATGCCAATGGCCGCGATCGAAACCTCTCTATTGCCCGGGGCGTCATCATCGAAAACGCGATTGGTGGCAAAGGCAATGACCTGATAATCGGTAACGACGCCGACAACATACTCAAGGGTGGTGATGGCGACGACATTATTGATGGTGGCAGAGGCGCGGATAAGCTGTGGGGCGGAAAAGGTGCCGACACCTATGTTTATGGTAGTTGGACTGAATCGAACAGCGTGGATGGAACCGACGAAATCATGGATTTTGAAAGCGGCAAGGACAAGGTCGATGTGTCGGGCATACGCAGTAAAATCGGAGACGCCCCGTTGCGATTTGTCGATGGCAAATCGGCGCAGATGCAAAAAGGCGACGCCTCCATATCCTACGACCCACACAAGAACATCAGCACACTGCGGGTCTTCGATGGCCAAGGTCAGCCACTGGAGGTGAAGGTGCACGGCGACCTGAAACAAAGCGATATTGTCCAGTGACGGTCAAACGCGCGTGCAACTCTTAGCAACACCGCCCGCCTCCTCAGCGCTGCTGTCGATTCCTGGCCGAGCCACCGATCACAGCGGTCATCCACAGGCCGGCAACGATCAGCAGGCGCGACTGGCTTGCGGTGGCGATTTCAGCCGTACTGCTTTTTCCCCCAGGCCAAACAACCTTGCAACAACTGCTTCAATACCTCCCGCGTCGGCTCAGCCAAATCCGCCCGATACTGAAACGGCTCAACCTCTTCCATATACGTGCATTGCCCCAACTCCAACTGCACCGCATGAATATCCTGCGCGGGGTTGCCGTAGTGACGGGTGATATGCCCGCCCTTGAAGCGCCCGTTCAACACATGGCTGTACTGCGGATGCCCGGCGCAGATGGCTTCCAGTTGGCTGGCCAACTCGGGATCACAGGCAGCGCCGTTGAAGGTGCCGAGGTTGAAGTCCGGCAGCTTGCCGTCGAACAGGTGCGGGATCACCGAGCGGATCGAGTGCGCATCGAACAGCAACGCGTAGCCGAATTCGGCCTTGAGCCGTGCCAGTTCCTCCTGCAGCGTGCGGTGATACGGGCCCCAAATCTTCTGCAAGTAACTGGCGCGCTCGGTCTCGTTCGGCTCCAGCCCCTCGCGGAACAAGGGCACACCATCGAACAGCGTCTCCGGGTACAGGCCAGTGGTAGCGCCGGCATAGAGCGGCTTGTTGTCGGAAGGCCGG
This sequence comes from Pseudomonas sp. P867, assembly GCF_019891455.1. Classification (NCBI taxonomy): domain Bacteria; kingdom Pseudomonadati; phylum Pseudomonadota; class Gammaproteobacteria; order Pseudomonadales; family Pseudomonadaceae; genus Pseudomonas; species Pseudomonas sp. P867. Next base: position 184,896 of record NZ_JAFLXB010000004.1, read on the forward strand.
TTCAAGTCGATGACAAACCGCGAGTACTCCGCCGCCAGGGTGCTGGCGCCCAGTTCTTCGGCAAAGTCATACAGCAGCGGAATATGCCAGTCGGTGTCCGGCAGGCTTTGCGCTTGGGGAATCAACCCGGCCTCGACCGCAGGCGTCAGGCGCACGCCGGCGTGGGGCATGCTGATCAGCAGCGGTACGCGGCCTTGTTTGAATGTCAGAACCTTATCCACAACACCACTCCTTACACAGTGACGTCGGCGCCGTGGCGCACAACGCGTTTATCCAGCTCGCCGCCCAGCCAGTAGGCCAGGTCAGCGGGGCGATCAATCTGCCAGGCGACAAAGTCAGCGACCTTGCCCGCTTCCAGGGAGCCATGGGTGTCGCCCATGCCCAACGCGGTGGCGGCGTGTTGCGTGGCACCGGCCAAGGCTTCTTCGGGAGTCATGCGGAACAGGGTGCAGGCCATGTTCAGCATCAGACGCACCGACAACGCAGGGGAAGTGCCGGGGTTGAGGTCGCTGGCGATGGCGATCTTCACGCCGTGCTTGCGCAGGGCCTCCATGGGCGGCAACTGGGTTTCGCGCAGGAAGTAAAAAGCGCCCGGCAGCAACACGGCGACCGTGCCGGCAGCGGCCATGGCGATGGCATCTTCTTCAGTCATGAACTCAAGATGGTCGGCCGACAACGCGTGATAGCGCGCCGCCAGGCTGGAACCGTGCAGCGATGAGAGTTGCTCGGCGTGCAGCTTTACCGGCAAGCCAAGCTGGTGGGCAACCTTGAACACGCGCTGGACCTGTTCGGGGGAAAACGCCAGGTATTCACAGAAGGCATCCACCGCATCCACCAGGCCCTCTGCGGCCAGCGCCGGCAGCATCTCATTGCAGATGTGCTCAATGTAGTCATCGGCGCGGTCCTTGTACTCCGGCGGCAGCGCGTGAGCGGCCAGGCACGTGGCGCGCACGCTGACCGGCAGCGCTTCACCCAGGCGCCGGGCCACGCGCAGCATCTTGCGCTCGTTGGGCAGATCCAGGCCGTAGCCGGACTTGATCTCCACGGTAGTCACGCCGTCACGCAAAAGGCTGCGCAGACGTTTTTCAGCGCTCAGGAACAATTGATCTTCCGTGGCTGCACGCGTGGCACGCACGGTACTGGCAATCCCGCCGCCCTTGGCCGCGATCTCGGCGTAGCTGACGCCTTCGAGGCGCTGCTCGAATTCGCCGCTGCGATTGCCACCAAACACGGTATGGGTGTGGCAGTCGATCAGCCCGGGGGTGACCCACGCGCCTTGCAGGTCATGCACCTGGGCGTAATCGGCCGTAGGTGCCTGGCTGCGCGGGCCGATCCACTCGATCAGCGAGCCCGCTGTCACCATGGCGGCATCCTCGATAATCGAGTATTTGCCTTGGGCCATGGTTGCGACGTGGCAGTGTTGCCAAAGGGTTTTCATCAACGCCTCCCTAAGTTATCGATGAGACAAAGCCTGTTCGTAATGGACCTTGGCCGCTTGCCCGGCAGCGGGCTTGACCCACAGCAGGTACGCGACGATCAGCAGCACGATCCACACAGCGCCGACCATCAAGGCCGCCTGGGTGTCCGGGAAGTAACCGAGCACACCAAACACAAACAGCATGAACACAATGGCCGCTGCCGGCGCATAGGGCCAGAACGGCACCGGGAATTTCAGTTCGGCGACCTGCTCCCTGGTCATCGAGCGACGCATGGCGACCTGGGTAAACAGGATCATCAGCCAGACCCACACGGTGGCAAAGGTGGCGATCGAAGCGATCAGCAGGAAGACGTTTTCCGGGATCAGGTAGTTGAGCACCACGCCGCCGAGCAACGCGGCGCCCATCACCACCACGGTCATCCACGGCACGCCTTGTTTGGACAACTGCGCAAAGCCCTTGGGCGCCTGACCTTGCTGGGCCAGGCCGTACATCATGCGACCGGCGCCGAAGATGTCGCTGTTGATGGCCGAGACCGCCGCCGAGATCACCACGATATTGAGAATGGTCGCCGCCGAGCCTATCCCCAGGTTACTGAAGATCTGCACGAACGGGCTGCCCTGGCTGCCAATTTGCTGCCACGGGTAGATCGCCATCAGCACGAACAGGGTCAGCACGTAGAACAACAGGATACGCAGCGGTACCGCGTTGATCGCCTTGGGGATCACTCGCTGCGGGTCCTTGGCTTCACCGGCAGTGATGCCGATGATTTCGATACCGCCGAACGCAAACATCACCACCGCAAACGAGGCGATCAAGCCACCAATGCCGTTGGGCATGAAGCCGCCGTGCGCCCACAGGTTGCTCAGGCCGCTAGCCTGCGTTTCACCCGCCGAGTGAATGCCGAACAGCATGATGCCGAAACCGCCGAGGATCATCGCCACGATGGCACCGACCTTGAGCAACGACAGCCAGAACTCCATTTCGCCAAAGACCTTGACGTTGCACAGGTTCAGGCCGCCGATCAAAAACACGATGCCCAGCACCCAGACCCAACGGGCCACCTCGGGAAACCAGAAGCCCATGTAGATACCGAACGCGGTGACGTCGGCCAGGCAGACGATGATCATTTCAAAGGCGTAGGTCCAGCCGAGGATAAACCCCGCCATGGGCCCCAGGTAAGTGCTGGCGTAGTGGCCGAACGAGCCGGACACCGGGTTGTGCACGGCCATTTCACCGAGGGCGCGCATCACCATGAACACGGCGGCGCCGCCGATGAGGTAAGCCAGCAGTACGGCGGGGCCGGCCATCTGGATAGCGGAGGCAGAACCATAGAACAGCCCGGTGCCGATCGCGGAACCGAGTGCCATGAAGCGAATATGTCGGGCGTTGAGCCCGCGTTTCAAACCTTTTTCTGGCTGGTGCATTTCTCTTCCCTATTATTCTTATCCCGAGAAAATCTGAATCTGGCGAAAATCAATGTGGGAGCTGGCTTGCCTGCGATGGCGGACTTCCAGCCAGCCCATCTGGCGCAGACACACCGCTATCGCAGGCAAGCCAGCTCCCACATTGGGTACCGGGGTGCTTAAAGGCTCGGCAGCAACTTGGCCGGTACCAGCTCATTCAGGCAGCGGGTGGCGAGCAGTTCGCTGGCGGCGTTGATGTCTGGGGCGAAGAAGCGATCCTTGTCATAGAACGTCACCTTATCGCGCAGGATGCCGCGGGCTTTTTCAAGTTTCGGCGAGGTCTTCAGGCCGTCGCGCAAATCCAGGCCCTGGCACGCTGCCAGCCATTCCACCGCGAGGATGCCACGGGTGTTCTCGGCCATTTCCCACAGACGCTTGCCCGCAGCCGGGGCCATGGACACGTGGTCTTCCTGGTTCGCCGAGGTCGGCAGGCTGTCGACGCTATGGGGATGGGCCAGCGCCTTGTTCTCGCTGGCGAGCGCAGCAGCCGTCACCTGGGCAATCATGAAGCCGGAGTTCACCCCGCCATTGCCCACCAAAAACGGTGGCAGTTGCGACATGTGCTTGTCCATCATCAACGAGATGCGTCGCTCGCTCAGGGAGCCGATTTCGGCAATCGCCAGGGCCATGTTATCGGCGGCCATGGCCACCGGTTCGGCGTGGAAGTTGCCACCGGAAATCACATCGCCTTCGGCGGCAAATACCAGTGGGTTATCCGACACCGCGTTGGCTTCCACCACCAGCACTTCGGCAGCCTGGCGGAACTGGGTCAGGCAGGCGCCCATGACCTGTGGCTGGCAACGCAGGGAGTAAGGGTCTTGCACTTTGTCGCAGTTCTGGTGCGACTGCGAGACCTGGCTGCTTTCGCCCAGCAGGTCACGATAGGCCGCAGCCGCATCGACCTGCCCACGCTGGCCACGCGCCGCATGAATACGCGCATCGAACGGCGAGCGCGAACCCAGTACAGCTTCTACGGTGAGGCCGCCGCAGGCAAGGGCGCCGGCGAACAGGTCTTCACCTTCGAACAGGCCGCGCAACGCATAAGCGGTGGACACCTGAGTGCCGTTGAGCAGCGCCAGGCCCTCTTTGGCAGCGAGGGTCAGCGGCGTGAGGCCAGCCACTTTCAGCGCTGCGGTCGCGTCCAGCCATTCGCCTTTGTAGCGCGCCTTGCCTTCGCCGAGCAGCACCAGGGACATATGCGCCAATGGCGCCAGGTCACCGGATGCACCGACCGAACCCTTGAGCGGAATGTGCGGGTACACCTGGGCGTTGATCAGCGCGATCAGCGCGTCGATCACCTGGCGGCGGATCCCGGAGAAACCACGGCTCAGGCTGTTGACCTTGAGCACCATGACCAGCCGCACCAGCGCATCGCTGATCGGCTCACCGACGCCGGCAGCATGAGACAGCACCAGTGAACGCTGGAGGTTTTCCAGGTCTTCACTGGCGATACGGGTCGAGGCCAACAGGCCAAAACCGGTGTTGATGCCATAGGCGGTGCGGTTCTCGGCGAGGATCTGCTCCACGCAGGCAACGCTGGCTTCGATCTGGGCCGAGGCGCTGTCATCCAGGCTGAGGGTTACCGGCTGCTGGTAGATGGCACGCAGTTGGGCGAGGCTCAGTTGGCCTGGAATCAGGTTTAGCGCAGTCACATTCGTTCTCCTTGTGAATTATTCTTAAGTGTTCAGTGCAAATTCGGTAACGCAGTGTCTTTAAGCAACTGGGCAGCGGCGGCAATATCCGGCGCCAGCCAGCGGTCCTGCTCGTAAGCGGGGACCACTTCGCGCAGCAAGCGCCAGGCGTGGTCGGTACCGGCGCCCAAGCGCTGGTCCTTGAGGAACTCGAACGCCTGGGCCGCCAGCAAGTATTCGATGGCAAGAATCTGGGTGACGTTGGCCAATACCTGGTGCAGCTTGAGCGCGGCGTTGGTGCCCATGCTCAGGTGGTCTTCCTGCAGGCCCGAGGTGACGAAGTTGTCGAGCACCGCCGGTTGCGCCAACTGGCGGTTTTGCCCGCACAAGGACGCGGCGACGTACTGCACGATCATCATCCCGGAGTTGACCCCGGGGTTGCTGACCAGAAAGGCCGGCAAGCCGCTGACGTGCGGATTGATCAGGCGATCCAGGCGGCGCTCGGCCACCGAGCCGATTTCGGCCATGGCGATGGCGAGCATGTCGGCCGCCAGCGCCACGGACTGGCCGTGGGGGTTGGCCTGGGACACCACGCGGTAGCTGACCGGCGTGCCGAGCACCAAAGGGTTGTCGGTGGCGCTGTTGAGTTCGGTCTCGATCTGGCGCGTGGCGTGCTCCACCTGATCGCGGGCCGCGCCGTGGATCTGCGGGATCGAGCGAATGCTCAAGGCGTCCTGGGTGCGGATACCTTTGCTGCTGGCGATCACCTCACTGCCGTCGAGCAACGCACGCAGGTTGCTGCCCACTTGCTGCATACCCGGGTGCGGCTTGAGGGCGATGATTTCTTCGTCGAAGGCATCGATCTGGCCGCGCTGGGCTTCGAAACTCATGGCGCCGATCACGTCGGCCCATTGCAACAGGTGGTGCGCGTCGGCCAGGGCCAGGCAACTCAGGCCGGTCATGCACGGCGTGCCGTTGACCAGGCACAGGCCATCCTTGGCACCGAGTACCACGGGCTGCAAGCCTTCAGCCTGCAACGCGTATTGCGCCGTGACGATCCGGCCGCGGTAACTCACATTGCCGATGCCGAGCAAGGCCACACCGACATGGGCCATGTGGGTCAAATACCCCACCGAACCCTGGGATGGCACTTGCGGCGTGATGCCGTGATTGAGCAGCGCCAGCAACGCGTGCACCACCTGCGGGTGCAGGCCGGATTTACCGTGGCTGTAGTTGATGATTGCCGCGCACATGATCGCGCGGGTCTGCTCGTCGCTGAGCACCGGGCCGACGCCGCAGGCATGGCTGAGCAGCGTATTGCGCGACAGTTGGCTCAGTTGCCCGCCCTCAAGCGACACATTGCACAACGCGCCCAGGCCGGTGTTCACGCCATAGGCGCGCTCGCCGCTGGCGACGATGCGCTGCACGATGGCCTGGGCATTGTCGATGCGCGCCCAGGCGTGGCCCGAGAGTTCGAGCACTGCGCCGTGGCGAGCAACGGCGGCGACGTCCTGCCAGCGCATCGGGGCGTCGGCGATGATGATTTTGGTTGCCTGGGACATCGTTGACCTCTTCATATTCTCTAAACCTTTGGCGGCCTCATCGCGGGCAAGCCCGGCTCCCACATTTGAACTGTGTGAACCCAATCAAATGTGGGAGCTGGCTTGCCTGCGATGGCGTCCGTCAGACCACCGCCGCCCGCCGCTGAACAAACCGGTCCACATACTCATCCGCCGGCGAATGCAAAATCTCCCGCGGCGTGCCGACCTGGATCAACTTGCCGTCCTTGAGGATCGCAATGCGATTACCAATGCGCACGGCTTCGTCGAGGTCATGGGTGATAAACACGATGGTCTTGTGCAGGGTCTTTTGCAGCTCGAGCAACTGGTCCTGCATTTCGGCGCGGATCAGCGGGTCGAGGGCGCTGAAGGCTTCGTCCATCAGGATGATGTCGGTGTCTGCGGCCAAGGCGCGGGCCAGGCCCACTCGCTGGCGCATACCGCCGGAAAGCTGGTGTGGGTATTTGCTTTCGTAGCCCTTGAGCCCCACGGTTTCGATCCAGTGCAGGGCGCGCTCAGCGCATACCTGCTTGGTTTCACCGCGCACTTTGAGGCCGTAGGCGACGTTGTCGAGCACGCTCTTGTGGGGCAACAGGCCGAAGCTCTGGAACACCATGCTGATCTTGTGGCGACGGAATTGGCGCAGGGCTTCCATGTCCAGTTGCAGGATGTCTTCACCGTCCACCAGGATCGCGCCGCTGGTGGGATCGATCAGGCGGTTGAAGTGGCGCACCAGGGTGGACTTGCCGGAACCTGACAGGCCCATGATCACGAAGATCTCACCCGTGCCGATGCTCAGGGACAGATCGTTCACGCCGACCACGCAACCGGTCTCGGCCAGTACCTGATCCTTGGTCTTGCCCTGGCCGACCATCGCCAGGGCGTCCTTGGAACGGGCGCCGAAGATCTTGAAGACGTTCTTTACTTCGATTTTGCTGACAGTCGTCATTTGCTCGCCTCATGCCGTGGGCGGCCATAAGCCTGGGTAATGCGGTCGATGACCACTGCGAGAATCACGATCGCCAGCCCGGCTTCCAGGCCACGGCCGACGTTGAGGGTCTGGATGCCGACGAGCACGTCTTCACCCAAGCCGCGGGCGCCGATCATCGAGGCGATTACCACCATCGACAGCGCCATCATGGTGGTCTGGTTGATCCCGGCCATGATGCTCGGCAGCGCCAGCGGCAGTTGCACGCCGAACAGTTGCTGCCAGCGGTTGGCGCCAAAGGCGTTGATGGCTTCCATGACCTCGCCATCGACCTGGCGAATGCCCAGGTCCGTCAGGCGAATCAGCGGCGGCGCGGCGTAGATCACCGTGGCGAAAATCGCCGGCACCTTGCCCAGGCCGAACAACATCAGCACCGGGATCAGGTACACGAAGCTGGGCATGGTCTGCATGATGTCCAGCAGCGGCATCAGCACCGAACGCAGGCGATTGCTGCGCGCCGACAGGATGCCCAGGGGAATGCCGATCAGCACCGAGATCACCGTGGCGACCATCATCAGTGCCAGGGTTTGCATCAGCTTGTCCCACAGGCCAACCGCGCCCACCAGGAACAGCAAACCGACGATCACCGCTGTGGTCACCAGCTTGCGCGTGGCGTGCCAGGCGATGCCCCCGACAATGGCCAGCATCAGCCACCAGGGCGCCATGCGGAGCAGGCCTTCCAGGTTGACGATGGCCCATAGCAGGGTGTCGGAGATGTGCCGGAACACATCGCCGTAGTTGGTGACCAGCGAGTCCACCCAACCGTTGACCCAGTCGGCGATGGAAAACGTAAAACTCTCAGGAAACATATCGTGCTCTCGATCCAGTGGGTTGTGGCCAGCCGCTCGGCCACCCCTGAGGGTAGCCGTGCACACTTGACCTACAAGGCCGCTTCGATTTTCTTGGCTGCGTCGTCGCTCACCCAGGCGTGCCAAACTTCAGGATGTTCCTTGAGGAAAATTTTCGCCAGTTTCGGCGACTCGATTCGCTCCTTGGCCATGCGGCCGAGGTTCTGGTTGAGCAGGTCGATGGGCAGGTTGACCTTTTCCAGCACGGCCACCAGTTCTGGCGCTTGTTCGTGGAAGGTCTTGGACAGGCCGACCTTGATGCTTACGCTCTTATCCACGCCGGGCTTTTCTTCCAGCTTGACCAGGTCGACCTGGCCCATCAGCGGTGTCGGTGACCAGTAGTAGAACAGGATCGGTTCGCCGCGCTTGTAGCTCGACAGCACCGCCGCATCCAGCGCCGGGCCGGTGCCTGGGCGGAAGTTGGTGTAGGTGCTTTCCAGGCCGTAGCTCTTGAGCATTTCGCTGTTGTCCAGCTCACAGGTCCAGCCGGCCGGGCAGTTGTAGAAACGGCCCTTGGAGGGCTCTTCCTGGTCCTTGAACACCGAGGCGTATTTGGCCAGGTCGGCGATGTTTTTCAGGTCCGGGGCCTTGGCTTCCAGCTTGCGCTTGGCGTCGCCCTCGATCACATAACGCGGCACGTACCAGCCTTCCACCGCGCCGACCACCGGGGCACCTACGCCGACGACTTTGCCGGCCTTCTCGGCCTTGTTCCAGACTTCGCTGCGGCCTACCCACTCTTCGGCGAAGACCTGGATGTCGTTGCTACCCAAGGCGTTTTCCATGGTGATGGAGTTGCCTGGCAGGCTGTCGGTTTTGCAGTCGTAGCCTTTTTCCAGCACGGTTTGCAGGATGTCGGTGAGCAACATGCCACTTTCCCAATTCAGGCCGGCGAATTTCACCGGCTTGCCGGATTCGCACCAGCCGGCCGCCTGGGCGCCGGCGCTTGCCAGCAAGCCCGCTGAGAACAAGGTAGCCAGCAAGGTCTTATTCATAGTCATTGTTGTGACGCTCCCAATCATGAAATGGATTACGGCAGTCAGTAGGCGTCCTGCCCTGTCCACGTCCCATCAGGCTTGTGCAGCCAGCCCGTTTGTTGTGGGTAAAGCGCCCTGCTCTGTCGGCAGGATCAGGTGATCGGGTACCGTGCCGTGCCATTTTTTCGCACACACGTAATACAGGGCCGCCGGCAGTACCAGGCCGATGATCCAGGATATGTCCACGTTACCCAGCGCGGCCACCAAAGGGCCGGTGTAGAACTTGGTCGAGATGAACGGCAACTGCACCAGCACGCCGAAGACATAGACACTGATACCCAAGAGGTTCCAGCGGCCATAGCGACCGTTCGGGTCGGCCAGTGCCGGCACGTCATAGCGCTCGCGGGTGATGCAGTAGTAATCCACCAGGTTGATCGCGCTCCAGGGCGTGAAAAACGCCAGCAGGAACAGGATGAACGACTTGAACGCACCGAGGAACGAGTGCTGGCCAAGCAAGGCGATCAGGGTTGCCGTACCGACGATGGCGAGCACGAACACCAGGCGTTGCACACGCGTGACCTCCAGGCGACCACGAAAGCCGCTGATGATGGTCGCAATGCACATGAAGCTGCCGTAGGAGTTGAGCGTGGAGATGGTGACCTTGCCGAACGCGATGCTGAAGTACAGCAATGCAGCGGTGGCCCCCGTGCCGCTCAAGCCAACGATGTAGGCCACTTCATGCCCGGCAAATTGGCCATTGGACATGGCCGCAGCGAACACGCCGAGTACCATTGCCACCTGCGCGCCGATGACCGAACCCGCGCCAGCGGCGAGAAAGGTTTTCACCGACGACGTGTTGCTCGGCAGGTAACGAGAATAGTCCGCCACATAGGGGCCGAAAGCGATCTGCCAGGAGGCCGCAAGCGACACGGCCAAAAGAAAACTGCTCCAGCTGAAATGTCGGATTTGCAGGAGCGCGCCCACGTCGGTCTGGCTCATCAGGCGGCTGAACAGATACACAAAGGCAATCACGCCAATGACGCTGGCGACACGGCCAATGAAATGGATCACCCGATAACCCAGCACGGTGACCAGCACAATGACACTGGCGAAAATCAGGATACCGACGCTGTCGCTGACCCCGAACAACTGGCCCAGCGCCTGCCCCGACAACACGGTGCCGGTGGCGGTAAAACCCAGGTACATCAAGCACACCAGTACGATCGGGATAGCCGCACCATACACACCGAACTGCACCCGGCTGGAGATCATCTGCGGCAAACCAAGCTTGGGGCCTTGCGCCGCATGCAGCGCCATGACCCCGCCACCGATCAGTTGACCGACCAGCAGGCCGATCAACGACCAGAACACATCACCACCCAGCACCACGGCCAGGGCCCCGGTGACAATCGCGGTGATCTGCAGGTTGGCACCCATCCATAGGGTGAACTGGCTCAATAGACGACCGTGTCTTTCCGCTTCCGGGATGTAGTCGATCGAACGCCTTTCGATCAACGGGGTGGTGTCGTTTGCAGCCATGTTGTTCAACCTCTGATGGATTGTCTTGGGGTTGCCGCCGATCCAATGTGGGAGGGGGCTTGCCCCCTCCCACATGGGTCACTTGATCATCGGCAGGTTGAGGCCCTGCTCTTTGGCGCAATCGATAGCAATCTGATAACCGGCATCGGCATGACGCATCACCCCGGTCGCCGGGTCGTTATGCAGCACCCGCGCAATCCGCTCGGCCGCTTCATCGGTACCGTCGCAGACGATCACCATGCCTGAGTGCTGAGAGAAGCCCATGCCCACGCCACCACCGTGGTGCAGCGAGACCCAGGTCGCGCCGCTGGCGGTGTTGAGCAAGGCGTTGAGCAGTGGCCAGTCGGACACGGCATCGGAACCGTCCTGCATGGCCTCGGTTTCGCGGTTCGGGCTGGATACGGAACCGGAGTCCAGGTGGTCACGACCGATCACCACAGGGGCGGACAGCTCACCGCTGCGTACCATTTCGTTGAAGGCCAGGCCGAGCTTGGCGCGCTGGCCCAGGCCGACCCAGCAGATACGTGCCGGCAGGCCCTGGAAGCTGATGCGCTCGCGGGCCATGTCCAGCCAGTTGTGCAGGTGGGCGTCGTCCGGGATCAACTCTTTGACTTTGGCGTCGGTCTTGTAGATGTCTTGCGGGTCGCCAGACAGCGCCGCCCAGCGGAACGGGCCAATGCCACGGCAGAACAGCGGGCGGATGTAAGCCGGTACGAAACCCGGGAAGTCGAAGGCATTTTCCACGCCCTCTTCCTGGGCCATCTGGCGGATGTTATTGCCGTAGTCGAAGGTTGGGATGCCTTGCTTCTGGAATTCCAGCATGGCCTTGACGTGCACGGCCATGGACTGCTTGGCGGCCTTGATCACGGCAGCCGGCTCGGTTTTGGCGCGGGCGCGGTATTCGTCCCAGGTCCAGCCGGCCGGCAGGTAGCCGTTGAGCGGGTCGTGGGCGCTGGTCTGGTCGGTGACCATGTCCGGGCGCACGCCACGCTTGACCAGCTCTGGCAGAATTTCGGCGGCGTTGCCCAGCAGGGCGATGGAAATGGCCTTGCCTTCCTTGGTGTACTTGGCGATGCGCGCCAGGGCGTCATCGAGGTCGGTGGCTTGTTCGTCGACATAGCGGCTGGCCAGGCGGAAGTCGATGCTGACCTGTTGGCACTCGATATTCAGCGAGCAGGCGCCGGCCAGGGTCGCGGCCAACGGTTGCGCGCCGCCCATGCCGCCGAGGCCAGCGGTGAGGACCCAACGGCCCTGAAGGTTTGAATCGTAGTGCTGACGGCCAGCTTCGACGAAGGTTTCATAGGTGCCCTGGACGATGCCTTGGCTACCGATGTAGATCCAGCTGCCGGCGGTCATCTGGCCGTACATGGCCAGGCCCTTGGCATCCAGTTCGTTGAAGTGCTCCCAACTGGCCCAGTGTGGTACCAGGTTGGAGTTGGCGATCAGTACGCGCGGGGCGTTGCTGTGGGTCTTGAACACGCCGACCGGCTTGCCGGACTGCACCAGCAGGGTTTCGTCATCGTTCAAATGGGTGAGGCTCTCGACAATCTGGTCGTAACATTCCCAGTTGCGCGCCGCACGGCCAATACCGCCGTAAACCACGAGTTCCTTGGGGTTCTCGGCCACTTGTGGGTCGAGGTTGTTCATCAACATGCGCAGCGGCGCTTCAGTCAGCCAGCTTTTGGCGGTGAGCTTGTTACCGCGGGCGGCGCGGATTTCGACGTCACGGTATTTTGTAGACTTGGTCACTGCTAGGACTCCTCGGCGATCGATGCGCGAACATGGATGGTGCGAAGGAAGCTCTTACGCACACATCTTTACTTGTATGTACAAGCATATGCAATCGAGCGGCCAACTTTAGCCGGGAGTGGTTGGGATTTTTTTGCACGGGGCGTGCGAGCCTTGTAAATCAAGGCTTCAACGCTTGATGAAATTTCTTACGGAGGTTTTTTGCAGCAAGGGAAATTTGTCACGGCAGCGAAGCTTTGCATCACGCTGGGGCATTCGGTAACAAATTGGTGCGCGGGTTGGAAACAGATTTTGTGAACAATGCAAAAACAAATGTGGGAGCTGGCTTGCCTGCGATAACAGTGTGTCAGTCAGCACATCCTAGGCTGATACACCGCTATCGCAGGCAAGCCAGCTCCCACAGTTTTTAACCGAGTGCGGTCAATTCGATTACGCAGCTGCGGCCGCTGACCGAGATATCCAGCAAGCCAGTGTTACCGTCCACTTGCAGGCAATCGTGATGGCCGAGCTTCTCGCCCAACACCTTCACCTCATCCGCCACGCTGAACACCAACACCGTCTGCGCCGTGCTGAAAAACTGCTGCACACCATCCACCCACTGCAACCGTGCATGGTAACGCTCGGGCGAGTAGATCAGGTTGAAGTCGCGGATCGGCCCAGTGATCAAGCGGCAGGAAACCTGGCTTTCACCCTGGAACGCGAACGGCTGCAACGGTAACAAGCCGCGCTGCTCCTCGCCGTCCACGGTCAACACCATACCCGCGCCCTTGATCACCGTGATCACGCGCTGGTAACCGGCGAAGGTGGAAAAACCACCCGACTCGGCGATATCGGCAATCGACACACGCCAGCCAAATCCATCCAGGCCGATGCCGGCGTCGCGGCTGATTTCTTCGGTGCTGCCGCCACCGTTTTTCCACGGCATGCGCACGTAGTCGGCGGCGCGCCAGACCTTCACTGTACTCATTTGCTGAAACGTCCTTCCAGGCTGTGACGGGAACCGGGGTGGATCAATCGCGCAGCGGTTACCGGCTGGCGACCCGACCAGGTGCGACGGCGAATCAACAGGCACGGCTCGCTCGGCTCGATCTGCAACAGCTTGCACTCGGCTGCGTCGGCAAGGATCGCTTCGACCACATGCTCACCCTCGGTCAACGGCGCGACCTGGTTCAGATAGGCATAGGGGGTTTGCTGGGTGAAGTCCTGCTGCAAATATTGCGGCGCAACCAGGGCGTTGACGAAACGATCTTCGATTTGCACGGGAATATCGTTCTCGTAATGCACGATCAACGAGTGGAACACTCGCCCACCTTCACGCATTTCCAGGGCGACGGCGCGTTCGGAACCCGCGGCCTCTTCGCCCAGGGTGATGACCTGGCACGTGTGCCGATGCCCGCGGGAAGCGATTTCATCGGCAATGTTGTGCACTTCAAACAGCGCCGACTGGCTCTTCGGCTCGGCCACGAACGTACCCACGCCTTGCATGCGCACCAGCAGCCCTTCGGCGGTAAGCTCACGCAGGGCGCGGTTAATGGTCATGCGGCTGAAACCCAGCTGGCTGACCAGTTCGCTTTCCGACGGCACGCGGTAATGGGGCGGCCAGTTGCCGTTGAGGATCTGCTGACTGATCATCTGTTTGACGCGGGCATACAAGGGCGCCGGACTTTCGTCCATGTGGGCAGCCAGCGAAGACTTGGCAGGCGGAGTCGGCACGAGGAATCCTTGCAGGGGAAAAAGATGCATAGATTGCCGGAGTTTACCGAGCAGGCAAACGTCTGTATATGTATATACAAATAAACACACGACCGGGGTGCCTTGATCATGTCCGCCTTCTTTGCCGAACGCGCGCTGCTGCCTAATGGATGGGCCAACGATGTACGTCTTGAAGTCAGCGCCGATGGCCTGCTGACCCATGTTGAGCCCAATGCCAGTGCAGACGCTGCCGAACGGCTCAGGGGCCCAGTATTGGCGGGCATGCCAAACCTGCATTCCCATGCCTTCCAGCGCGCAATGGCAGGTCTGGCCGAAGTGGCCGGCAACCCCAATGACAGTTTCTGGACTTGGCGCGACCTGATGTACCGCATGGTCGGCAAGATCAACCCCGAGCAGTTACAGGTCATCGCCCGCCAGCTGTATATCGAAATGCTCAAGGCTGGGTACACCTCGGTGGCCGAGTTTCATTATGTGCATCACGATACCAACGGCCAGCCATATGCCGACCGTACGGAACTGTCACGCCAGATCAGCCTGGCAGCCGCCAGCAGCGGGATCGGCCTGACCTTGCTGCCGGTGCTCTATACCCACGCAGGTTTCGGTGGCCAGGCGCCGAATGAGGGGCAGCGCCGGTTTATCAATAGCACCGAGCACTACCTGGACCTGCAAGCGCGTTTGCAGCCGATCCTGGCGGCACAACCTGCGCAGCAACTGGGCCTGTGTTTCCACTCCCTGCGTGCGGTCACCCCCGAACAGATCCAGCAAGTGCTGGCGGCCAGTGACAAGACCTGCCCGGTGCATATCCATATCGCCGAGCAGCAAAAAGAAGTCGACGATTGCCTGGCCTGGAGCGGCAAGCGCCCGCTGCAATGGCTGTATGACAACGTTGAAGTGGACGAGCGCTGGTGCCTGGTGCACGCCACTCATGCCGATGCTGACGAAGTGACGCGCATGGCCAACAGCCGAGCGATTGCCGGTTTGTGCCTGACCACCGAAGCCAACCTGGGCGATGGGATTTTCCCGGCGGTGGATTTCCTTGCCCAGGGCGGACGCATGGGTATCGGCTCCGACAGCCATGTTTCACTGAGCGTGGTGGAGGAATTACGTTGGCTGGAATACGGCCAGCGTCTTCGCGATCAACGGCGTAATCGCCTGTATCGCAGTGATCAGCCAATGGTTGGCCGCACGCTGTTCGATGCTGCGCTGGATGGTGGCGCACAGGCGCTTGGCCAGCCGATCGGGCGGCT
This sequence comes from Pseudomonas sp. P867, assembly GCF_019891455.1. NCBI lineage: Bacteria > Pseudomonadati > Pseudomonadota > Gammaproteobacteria > Pseudomonadales > Pseudomonadaceae > Pseudomonas > Pseudomonas sp. P867. The sequence goes on from NZ_JAFLXB010000004.1 coordinate 200,046, forward strand.
GGAAGTCGGCAAGCGGGCGGATTGGATTGTGCTGGACGGTAGCGACCCGTACCTGGCGACCGCCAGTGAGGATGGGATTCTCAATCGCTGGCTGTTTGCAGGTGGCGATCGCCAAGTGCGCGACGTGCTGGTCAATGGCAAATGGGTGGTGCGGGATGGGCATCATGCCGGCGAAGAAGACAGCAGCCTGGCATTCACCCAGGTCTTGAAGGCTTTGTTGGGCTAACGGCCAACACCTAACAAATGTGGGAGGGGGCTTGCTCCCGATAGCGGTGTGTCAGTATCAGATGTACTGGTTGACACACTGCATCGGGAGCAAGCCCCCTCCCACATTTGATTACTGCGAACTCTTGGCCATTTGTTTATCTGAAGTACGCCAGATCAACCGCGTAGTGTCATACCCCTGCTGTCGCGCCCTGCTCAACAGGTCTTCACGCGTCTCGGCACTCACCGTCGGCGTGCGCGACAGGATCCACATATAGCGCCGGCTCGGGCTGCCGACGATGGCGGTCTTGTAGTCATCGCTGACATACAGCACCCAGTAATCGCCCTTGGCAACGCCCGGCAACAGTGACGTAAACCAGTTATTGAATTCCACCCAGAGCTTGTCGGTTTTGCCGGGCACCTGTGGCGTGGCCGTGCCTTTGGCTTCTTGCCACTTCCATTCAGGCGTCAGGCAGCGGTTGAACACCGACATGTCGCCATCCGGCAGCAAGGTGTAACGCGCCTCGGACTGCGCGCAGTTGCGCTGGAAGTACATCGGCAATCGGGCCAACTCATACCAGGTGCCCTGGTAACGCTTGAGGTTGACGTTGGTTGCCGTCTTGGGTTGCAGATCATCGCCAGAATGGCTGGCGCAGCCCGCCAAAAACAGGCTGGCGCAAAGGAACAAAACAAAACGCATCATTCTTCTTCTCCCGCAGGCTCGCGCCCCGGTTTACTTCAGGCCTTGCCCGGAAAACATCAGAACTTTGTCACCGGCGTACTGCACGCTGATAAAGCTGTTTTTATCGCCCCAGGTGCAGCTGGACATGCCCAGCGCACCGGAACAATCGGTCGGCTTACCCAGCAACGACTCCACCTCGGCCTTGGCCATGCCAGCCGACAGTTTCTGGTAGTTTTCTTGAGTGACCTTGCTGCAAGCGGCTAACAGCACGCAAAAAGTCAGCAGGGCGAGACGGCGTAAAGACATGGAAAAGCTCCTGGAGAGACAAAGCAGCTGGGGTATCTGCCAGAAGCTTAGAAGGGAAAAGGGGTGTCTGGTTCCCGACGAGCGAAAACAAAAAAGCCCCGAAAACGCTGAAACGTTTCGGGGCTTCTTCAAGGGTGAACGGCCTCACAACACAGTGGATAACTTATCGCCGTGTATTACTTCTTGTGGTAGCTGGTCACACGCTCAACTTCTTCCTTGGAACCCAGGAACACCGCCACACGCTGGTGCAAACCTTCAGGCTGGATGTCGAGGATGCGCTGGTGGCCATCGGTGGACGCACCGCCTGCCTGCTCAACCAGGAACGACATCGGGTTGGCTTCGTACATCAGGCGCAGTTTGCCCGGCTTGGACGGCTCGCGGCTGTCGCGTGGGTACATGAACAGGCCACCACGGGTCAGGATGCGGTGCACATCGGCAACCATCGCAGCGACCCAGCGCATATTGAAGTTCTTCTTCAACGGGCCTTCTTCGCCTTCCATCAACTCGTTGACGTAGCGTTTCACCGGTTCTTCCCAGTGACGCTGGTTAGACATGTTGATGGCGAATTCCTGGGTAGAAGCAGGAATCGAAATGTCTTCGTGGGTCAGCACGAAGCTGCCCATTTCGCGGTCCAGCGTGAAGCCTTTGACGCCATCACCCAGGGTCAGCACCAGCATTGTCTGCGGGCCGTAGATGGCATAACCGGCAGCGACCTGCTCGGTGCCCGGCTGCAGGAAGGCCTTTTCGTTCAGGGCTTCGTTCTGGCTCAGGTATTCATTCGGGCAACGCAGTACCGAGAAGATGGTGCCGACCGGTGCATTGATGTCGATGTTGGAAGAACCGTCCAGTGGGTCGAATACCAGCAGGTAAGCGCCTTTCGGGTACTTGCCAGGGATCTGGTAGGCATTGTCCATTTCTTCGGACGCCATGCCGGCCAGGTGACCGCCCCATTCGTTGGCTTCGAGCAGGATTTCATTGGAGAGTACGTCGAGCTTCTTCTGCACTTCACCTTGGACGTTTTCAGTGCCCATGCTGCCCAGGACGCCGCCCAGTGCGCCTTTGGAAACGGCGTGGCTGATTTCCTTGCAAGCACGCGCCACCACTTCGATAAGGAAGCGCAGATCGGCAGGCGTGTTGTTGCTGCGGGTCTGCTCGATCAAATAGCGACTCAGGGTAACGCGGGACATGGAAGGCTCCGGAGAATGGGGGGCTGAAAACCCGCGCAGTTTAACGCGAGTCGAGGGTTATTTCCTCTAATCAGAGGATTTAACGCCAATAGAGTTCACGACCTGGCTCCACGACCCTCTCCAACATCGCAGAACCCATGTGGGAAGGGGCTTGCCACCTCCCACATTTTTTAACCGCAGTGGTCAGTCGAGGGCTTTCCAGATCTCGGTGGCGTACTCGCGGATGGTCCGGTCCGAGCTGAACCAGCCCATGCGCGCGGTATTGAGCACCGCCGAACGCCACCATTCCTTGGAATCGTGCCAGTGGGCTTCGACCCGCGCCTGGGCGTCCCAGTAGGAATCAAAGTCGGCACACACCAGGAAACGGTCGTAGTCGATCAGCCCATCGATCAGGCCCACATAGCGCCCCGGATCATCCGGCGAGAACACCCCGCCACGGATCGCTTGCAACACGTCGTTCAAGCGATGGGACGCGGCGATGTCCGGCCCGGCGTTGAACTCACCGGCGTGCTTGCGGGCTTCCACCTGCTGGGCACTGAGGCCGAAGATAAACATGTGCTCGGCGCCGACCCGCTCGTGCATCTCCACGTTGGCGCCGTCCATGGTGCCGATGGTCAGCGCGCCGTTGAGGCCGAACTTCATGTTGCTGGTACCCGAGGCCTCGAAGCCGGCAGTGGAAATCTGCTCCGACAAGTCCGCCGCCGGAATAATGCTCTCCGCCAGGCTGACGTTGTAGTTGGGCAGGAACACCACTTTGAGCAGACCGCGCACGGTCGGGTCGTTGTTGACGGTACGGGCGATGTCGTTGGTCAGCTTGATGATCAGCTTGGCCTGGTGGTAGCTGGCTGCAGCCTTGCCGGCGAAGATTTTCACCCGTGGCACCCAGTCGGTGCCCGGCTCGGCGCGGATCGCCTGGTACAGCGCCACGGTGTGCAGCAGGTTGAGCAGTTGGCGCTTGTACTCATGAATGCGCTTGACCTGCACATCGAACATCGCCGCCGGGTTGATCGCGATACCCAGGCGCTCATGGATGATCTGGGCCAGTGCACGCTTGCTGTGCAGGCGCTGTTCAGCGAAGGACTTGCGGAAAGCCTGCTTCTCGGCGAACGGCTCCAATTCGATCAAACGCTGCTCGGGCTGGTCGAGAATATCCGGCCCCAGGGCTTCCACCAGCATATCGGTCAGCTTGGGGTTGGCCTGGTACAACCAGCGGCGGAAGGTGATGCCGTTGGTTTTGTTGTTGATGCGCTCGGGATACAGCTTGTGCAGCTCGGAGAACACCGTGCTGCGCATCAACTGGGTATGCAGGCCCGATACACCGTTGACGCTATGGGAGCCGAGGAATGCCAGGTTGCCCATGCGCACGCGGCGGCCGTTGTCCTCTTCGATCAGCGAGACGGCGCGCAGTACGTCGAAGTCGTGGATGCCCTTGGCGCGCAGCGAGTCGATGTGTTGGGCGTTGATCAGGTAGATGATCTGCATGTGCCGGGGCAACATGCGCTCCATCAGACCTACGGGCCAGGTTTCCAGTGCTTCGGGCAGCAAGGTGTGGTTGGTGTACGACAGGGTTTCGACGGTGACATCCCACGCGGCTTCCCACGGCACGTCATGCAGGTCGACCAGTTGGCGCATCAGCTCGGCCACGGCGATGGACGGATGGGTGTCGTTGAGCTGGATCGCGGCGTGTTCGCCCAGGCTCAGCACCGAACCGTGCATGTTCTTGTGGCGGCGCAGCAAATCCTGCAAGGACGCCGAAACGAAGAAGTACTCCTGGCGCAGGCGCAGTTCCTGCCCCGCTTCAGTGCTGTCGGCCGGGTAAAGCACGCGAGAGATGCTTTCGGCACGGGCCACCTCGGCGACGGCGCCCAAGTGGTCACCGGCATTGAAGCGCTCCAGGTGCAAGTCTTCCACTGCCCGTGCACGCCAAAGGCGCAGGGTGTTGACGCTGGCGCCACGCCAGCCGACTACCGGGGTGTCATAGGCAACAGCCCTGACAGTTTCGTTGGGCGACCACACCTGGATCATCTTGCCGGAGGCGTCCGCCAGGGTTTCGACGCTGCCGCCAAAGCCGATCGGGTAAATCACTTCGGCGCGTTCGAACTCCCAAGGGTTACCAAAATCCAGCCAGCGTTCGGTCTGCTCCTGCTGCCAGCCATCAACGATGGCCTGGCGGAACAAGCCGTGCTCATAGCGAATGCCATAGCCATGCCCGGCAATCCCCAAGGTCGACATGCTTTCCATAAAGCACGCCGCCAGACGGCCCAGGCCACCATTGCCGAGCGCCGCGTCGGGCTCAAGCAGGCGGATGCGCTCCAGATCGACGCCCAACTCCGACAGCGCTTCACGGGCGATCTCCAACACGCCCAGATTGCTCAGGCTGTCGTACAACAGACGGCCAATGAGAAATTCCAGCGAGAGGTAATAAACGCGCTTCTGGCCTTTGCGATAAATACGCCGCGTGTGGTCCATCCAGTGATCGACCATCTGGTCGCGGGCGGCCAGGGCAATGGCTTCGAACCAGTCATGGTCAAAGGCGTGATCCGGGTCTTTGCCCACCGCGTAGGTGAGTTTGATCAAGACAGCATCGCGGAATGCGGCTACCTCTGCTTCTCGTGCAAGCGGTTCCTGAGACATCGGTGCGACCTCGGGCGAGATTGAAGGAGTTGCTAGAGCCTAGTCGGTCTGACAGACGGTAGACGTGCTGGTTCGGCAGTTTTTTAACTCATTCACCATTGGCTGAATTTGATGCAGGGGTCGTGCCCGATCAGGCCGCGGCAAAGCCTTTGAGCTGAAACCTGCAAAATATTGTTCAAAAAACCACCAATCCCGGTATGATCCCGCGCCCGTATACCGCCCCACCCTGGAACCCTGATGAAGCCTCAACTGATCGCCGCCGCGGAACTCGACCGTCTCGAAACGTGGCAGAAATATTCCGCCCACATGTGCGGCGGCTGCGTGTCCAGCTGTTGCACCCTGCCGGTTGAGGTGAAGATCAAGGACCTGATCCGCATTGGCATCGTCGACGAGTTCGAGCGCGGCGACCCGCCAAAGAACATCGCCAAGCGCTTGCAGAAGGAAGGCATCGTCGAGCGCTACAACAACAAATCCGAGATTTTTACCCTACAGCGCATGAGCAACAACGACTGCCTGTATCTGGATCGTAAGACGCGCTTCTGCACTATTTATGACAAGCGCCCGGATACTTGCCGCAACCACCCGAAAATCGGGCCGCGGCCGGGGTATTGCGCTTACAAGCCCAAGGAAGTGGTACGCGAGACCAACTTCAAGACTCTCGATAAATTCTGACTCGGGTTTTGTAGTGTTCTGAAGGGCCTCATCGGGGGCAAGCCCCCTCCCACATTTTGATTTGGGAACACATTCAACTGTGGGAGCTGGCTTGCCTGCGATGGAGCCAGTAAAGACGACACACAAACTGCGGGCACAAAAAAACGCCCCCGGCCTTTCGACCGGGGGCGTTTTTCATTCAGCCTGAGTTAACTCAGTTCTTGGCTTTCTTGGCAGCGCGGGTACGCTCGCCTTCGTCCAGGATCTTCTTACGCAGGCGGATCGACTTAGGCGTGACTTCGCACAGCTCGTCGTCCTGGATGAATTCCAGGGCCTGTTCCAGGGTGAAGCGAACAGGTGGAACCAGAGCGATGGTTTCGTCTTTGCCCGAAGCACGCATGTTGTCGAGCTTCTTGCCTTTGGTTGGGTTGACGCCCATGTCGTTGTCACGGCTGTTCAGACCAACGATCTGGCCGTTGTAGATCTCTTGACCGTGTTCAACGAACAGCTTGCCACGCGCCTGGAGGGTTTCCAGGGAGTAGGTCAGCGCCTTGCCGGTTTCTACCGATACCAGAACACCGTTCTGACGGCCGGACATGTCGCCGGACTTCATGGTGTCGTAGCGATCGAAGATCGAGGTCAGGATGCCAGCACCGTTGGTCAGGGTCAGGAACTGGTTACGGAAACCGATCAGACCGCGAGCAGGGATGTTGTATTCCAGACGTACACGGCCTTTGCCATCCGGCACCATGTTGGTCAGGTCGCCCTTACGCAGGCCCATCTCTTCCATGACCTTGCCCTGGGATTCTTCAGGGGTGTCGATGGTGACGTTTTCGAACGGTTCCTGCTTCACGCCGTCAACAGTACGGATGATCACTTCCGGACGACCAACACCCATTTCGAAGCCTTCGCGACGCATGGTTTCGATCAGTACCGAGAGGTGCAGCTCACCACGGCCGGAGACCTTGAACTTGTCAGCCGAGTCGCCTTCTTCAACGCGCAGGGCAACGTTGTACAGCAGCTCCTTGTCCAGACGCTCCTTGATGTTACGGGAGGTCACGAACTTGCCTTCTTTACCGCAGAACGGCGAGTCGTTTACCTGGAAGGTCATGGAAACGGTTGGCTCGTCAACGGTCAGAGGCTTCATCGCCTCAACGTTGTCCGGCTGGCACAGGGTGTCGGAGATGAACAGCGAGTCCATGCCGCTTACGCATACGATGTCGCCAGCGAAAGCTTCTTCAACGTCGATACGGTGCAGACCGTGGTGACCCATCAGCTTCAGGATACGACCGTTACGCTTCTTGCCGTCGGCGCCGATAGCGACAACCGGGGTGTTCGGCTTGACGCTACCACGAGCGATACGGCCAACGCCGATAACACCCAGGAAGCTGTTGTAGTCCAGTGCCGAGATTTGCATCTGGAACGGGCCGTCACGGTCAACTTTCGGCGCGGGTACGTTGTCGACGATCGACTGGTACAGCGGGGTCATGTCTTCAGCCATGTCGGTGTGGTCAAGACCAGCAATACCGTTCAGGGCCGAGGCGTAGATGACCTGGAAGTCCAGCTGTTCTTCGGTGGCACCCAGGTTGTCAAACAGGTCGAAGATCTGGTCCAGAACCCAGTCCGGACGCGCGCCTGGACGGTCAACCTTGTTGATGCACACGATCGGACGCAGGCCGGCTTCGAAAGCCTTCTTGGTCACGAAACGGGTTTGCGGCATAGGGCCGTCTTGAGCGTCAACCAGCAGCAGAACGGAGTCAACCATCGACATTACGCGTTCTACTTCGCCGCCGAAGTCGGCGTGGCCCGGGGTATCCACGATGTTGATGTGGTAGCCGTTCCAGTTGATGGCGGTGTTTTTTGCCAGGATGGTAATACCGCGCTCTTTTTCCTGGTCGTTGGAGTCCATCACGCGCTCGTCGTTGAGCTCGTTGCGCTCCAGGGTGCCGGATTGACGCAGGAGTTTGTCTACCAGGGTGGTTTTACCATGGTCAACGTGAGCAATGATGGCGATGTTACGTAGATTTTCGATCACTTGTGTATCTCGATCAGAGGATTCGGTGTGCTGACAGGTCGTGGCAGCGATTAACAGTAGAGTCAGGCCTTGCCGTTACAGCTTGACGGCAGAGTCGGGGGGCCGGTGACGCAGGCCACAGGCAAACAGCCCCGGGCTCTTAGCTCGGTCGATAAACGCGCACATTGGCATGCCCCTCACTGAGCAAATGGTGGGCATGCAGGCGACTCATCACGCCTTTGTCGCAATACAACAGGTACTGACGGCTGTTATCCAGTTCCTTGAAACGCGCGTTCAGTGCGTAGAACGGCAGCGTTTGCACGTCGATGCCGGCGATTTCCAGCGGCTCATCCTCAGCGGCATCCGGGTGACGGATGTCGATGACGATCTGGCCGGCCAGGGCTTCGCTGACTTCTTCGATTTTTACATCCTGGCCCAACTCGTCGATCACCCGATCGATTGGGACCAGCTTGGCGTTCTCGAGCGCACGCTCCAGAATCGCCATGTCGAATTCTTTCTCTTCATGCTCCACGCGGTGACGCTTGGCGTGGGTCTTGGGGTTCACCGAGATGACCCCACAGTACTCGGGCATGTGCTTGGCAAAGTCGGCGGTGCCGATTTGCTCTGCCAGGTCGATGATGTCCTGCTTGTGGCTGGCGATCAGCGGGCGCAACACCAGCTTCTCGGTGACGCAGTCGATGATCGACAGGTTTGGCAGCGTCTGGCTGGACACCTGGGAAATCGCCTCGCCGGTCACCAGCGCGTCGATCTGCAATTGATCGGCGATTCGGGACGCGGCGCGCAACATCATACGCTTCAATACCACGCCCATATGACTGTTATCGACTTTGCCGAGAATTTCGCCCAGCACTTCCTCGAACGGCACGCTTACAAATAGCACGCGCTGGGAGCTGCCGTACTTCTTCCAGATAAAGTGCGCAACTTCCATCACGCCCAATTCATGGGCACGCCCGCCCAGGTTAAAGAAGCAGAAGTGGCTCATCAGGCCGCGGCGCATGATCTGGTAGGCCGCCACCGTGGAATCGAAACCGCCGGACATCAATACCAGGGTCTGTTCCAGGGCGCCCAGCGGGTAGCCGCCGATGCTGTTGTGCTGGCTGTGGATCACAAACAACCGTTGGTCGCGAATTTCCATGCGCACTTCAATTTGCGGCGCTTTAAGGGAAATTCCAGCTGCGCCGCACTCGCGACGCAGCTTGCTGCCGACGTATTTCTCGACATCCATGGAGCTGAAGGTGTGCTTGCCGGCACGCTTGCAGCGCACCGAAAAAATCTTCCCTTCAAGTGCACTGCCGTAGTGCTGCTTGCACTTTTCGGTGATGTCGTCGAAGTCGCCCAGCGGGTACTCATCCACCTGCAGGAAATGCGCGATGCCCGGCATGCAGCTCAGGCGCTCGGTCATGTCCTTCAAGGCTTTGGCGTCGGTAATGCGGGTTTCCAGCTCGAGGTTGTCCCACACACCGTTCACCACCACAGCCGGGTCCAGGTCACGGAGCACGGCACGGATGTTCTTGGCCAACTGACGGATGAAACGCGTCCGTACCGGTCGGCTTTTGATGGTGATCTCGGGGAAGACTTTAACGATTAATTTCATGGAAACAGCGCGCGCCGGGCCTGCTGAAAAAGGGGGGCGCGGATTATAGCGGAAATCGCTCAAGGTTTAACCAGTTAATATGCATCGAACGTGCAACGCACCAAAACGGGTCATTTACACAAATAAACGCTACATTGCAGTGCGCTATTTCTCGCGCTTTGGCCTATTGCACCGCTATAGGGGCCATTTTGAGGCAAAAAGACCATGTTGGCGCACTGGCATGTAATTTGCTCTCTTGTGAGGCAGGTTGCCTTGGCGGAGTATCCGCGCCGGCATCACCCACATTCTAAGGGCTAACTCCACTACCCAAGCCCGAAGCCACCCGGAGGACACCATGTCGAAGTCGGTTCAACTCATCAAAGATCATGACGTTAAATGGATTGATCTGCGCTTCACGGACACAAAAGGCACTCAGCACCACGTGACCATGCCGGCTCGCGACGCGCTGGATGATGCTTTCTTCGAAGAAGGCAAAATGTTCGACGGTTCCTCCATCGCCGGCTGGAAAGGCATTGAAGCTTCCGACATGATCCTGATGCCGGACGACAGCACTGCCGTGCTGGACCCGTTCACCGAAGAGCCGACCCTGATCCTGGTCTGCGACGTGATCGAGCCGTCGACCATGCAAGGCTACGACCGCGACCCACGTGCGATCGCCAAGCGTGCCGAGGAATACCTGAAGTCCACCGGTATTGGTGACACTGTATTCGTGGGCCCGGAGCCAGAGTTCTTCATCTTCGACCAGGTGAAGTTCAAGTCCGACATCTCCGGCTCCATGTTCAAGATCTACTCCGAACAAGGTTCGTGGATGTCCGACCAGGACGTAGAAGGCGGCAACCATGGCCACCGTCCAGGCATCAAAGGCGGCTACTTCCCGGTTCCACCGTTCGACCACGACCACGAAATCCGTACCTCCATGTGCAACGCCATGGAAGACATGGGCCTGGTCATCGAAGTGCATCACCACGAAGTGGCGACTGCCGGCCAGAACGAAATCGGCGTGAAGTTCAACACCCTGGTGGCCAAGGCTGACGAAGTTCAGACGCTGAAGTACTGCGTACACAACACTGCCGTCGCTTACGGCCGTACCGCTACCTTCATGCCCAAGCCTCTGTACGGCGATAACGGTTCGGGTATGCACGTTCACCTGTCCATCGCCAAAGAAGGCAAGAACACCTTCGCAGGTGAAGGTTATGCCGGCCTGTCCGACACCGCCCTGTACTTCATCGGCGGCATCATCAAGCACGGTAAGGCCCTGAACGGCTTCACCAACCCGTCGACCAACTCCTACAAGCGTCTGGTCCCAGGTTTCGAAGCTCCGGTAATGCTGGCCTACTCTGCGCGTAACCGCTCTGCCTCGATCCGTATTCCTTACGTGTCCAGCCCGCGCGCTCGCCGTATCGAAGCTCGCTTCCCGGACCCGGCTGCCAACCCATACCTGGCCTTCGCTGCACTGGTCATGGCCGGCCTGGACGGTATCCAGAACAAGATCCACCCTGGCGACGCCGCCGACAAGAACTTGTACGACCTGCCGCCTGAAGAGGCCAAAGAGATCCCACAAGTGTGCGGCAGCCTGAAAGAAGCCCTGGAAGAGCTGGACAAGGGCCGTGCGTTCCTGACCAAAGGCGGCGTGTTCAGCGACGACTTCATCGACGCTTACATCGCCCTGAAAAGCGAAGAAGAAATCAAGGTGCGCACCTTCGTACACCCACTGGAATACGAGCTGTACTACAGCTGCTGATCCGGTAGCGTTGCTAAGGTAGCGTGATGAAAAAGACCTCCTTCGGGAGGTCTTTTTTTTGCCTGGGCGTTATGCAGCTTCAAATCTGCAAACCCAATCAAAAAGGTGGGAGGGGGCTTGCTCCCGATGGCAGAGTGTCAGGCAATATGTGTGTTACTGACACACCGCCATAGGGAGCAAGCCCCCTCCCACAAGGAGATCTGCGTTGAAACATAAATTCGTGTTCGCCCTGCTGTTCGTCAGCGCCGGTGTTTACGCCGCCCCACCTACCTTGGAGCCACTGCTCAACAGCATCGCCGAACGCCTGGAGATTGCCGATCAGGTGGCCTTGAGCAAATGGGACAGCCACAAACCCGTCGAAGACAAAAACCGCGAGCAGGAAGTGATCGCCAGCGTCGTCGCCCAAGCCCCGAGCTACAAGCTTGACCCGGCCGCTGCCGAGCAGTTTTTCTCGGCACAGATCGAAGCGAACAAACTGGTGCAATACACCCACCTGTCCGACTGGCAGTTCCAGGGCAAAGCCCCAGACGAGCCGCGCCCGGACCTGATCAAGCAGATTCGCCCGCAGCTGGATGAGCTGCAAAAACGCCTGCTGCAACAACTGGCCGACTTCACCCCGCACCGTGCCGATCCACAGTGCCCCCAATGGCTGGCCACCGCCGTGCATGAGCCGCTGAATGATCCGCTGCGCCAACTGGCAATGATCCGCGCCACCGCCGAACTCTGCATCTACAAAGGTTAATGACTGCAAACAAGGTAAAAATGTGGGAGCAAGCCCCCTCCCACATTTGGACTGTATGCATTCAGGGCCATCTCTGGCAGCTTCCTGAACAACCTTCACAAAACCGCACTATATTGGTGCGATAGGTTGCACCCTTACTCCAGCCACAGCCCATTTTGGTTCGAATCTTCCCGACAAAGCTGGCAGAACGCCACAGTTTCGCGCCACAAACCCCTATTTCAGGGCTTTAACGCTTCTTTTCGGAGCCTTGGTTTGGTTTTTGCATTTTCCTTGTATCAGCGTGTGCCTCAAGCCTGCGCCTTGCTCCAAAAGAGGTCCCGATGACCATCAGCGATGCACTGCACCGTTTGTTACTCGACAACCTGACCACCGCGACCATCCTGCTCAATGCCGACCTGCGCCTTGAGTACATGAACCCGGCGGCGGAGATGCTCCTGGCCATCAGCGGCCAGCGCAGCCATGGGCAGTTCATCAGCGAGCTGTTCACCGAGTCGGCCGAAGCCTTGAGCTCGTTGCGCCAGGCCGTGGAGCAGGCACATCCGTTCACCAAGCGCGAAGCGATGCTCACCGCCCTCACCGGCCAGACCCTGACGGTCGATTACGCCGTAACCCCCATTCTGAGCAATGGCGCCACGCTGCTATTGCTCGAAGTACACCCCCGCGACCGCCTGCTGCGCATCACCAAGGAAGAGGCGCAGCTGTCCAAGCAGGAAACCAGCAAGATGCTGGTGCGCGGCCTGGCTCACGAGATCAAGAACCCGCTCGGCGGGATTCGCGGCGCCGCGCAGCTGCTGGCCCGCGAGCTGCCCGAGGAGCATCTCAAGGACTACACCAACGTCATCATCGAAGAAGCCGACCGCCTGCGTAACCTGGTGGACCGGATGCTCGGCTCCAACAAGTTGCCGTCATTGGCGATGACCAACGTGCATGAGGTGCTGGAGCGCGTCTGCCAACTGGTCGAGGCCGAAAGCCAGGGCTGTATCACCCTGGTACGCGACTATGACCCAAGCATTCCCGATGTATTGATCGACCGCGAGCAGATGATCCAGGCGGTGCTCAATATCGTGCGCAACGCCATGCAGGCCATCAGCAGCCAAAACGAGCTGCGCCTGGGCCGCATCAGTTTGCGCACCCGCGCCCTGCGCCAGTTCACCATCGGCCATGTGCGCCATCGCCTGGTGACCAAGGTCGAGATCATCGACAACGGCCCCGGCATTCCCGCCGAACTGCAGGAAACCATCTTCTTCCCCATGGTCAGTGGCCGCCCGGACGGTACCGGGCTGGGCCTGGCCATTACCCAGAACATCATCAGCCAGCACCAGGGCCTGATCGAATGTGAGAGCCATCCCGGCCACACCACGTTCTCGATCTTCCTGCCATTGGAACAAGGAGCCCCCACGACATGAGCCGTAGTGAAACTGTCTGGATCGTCGATGACGACCGTTCTATCCGTTGGGTCCTGGAAAAAGCCTTGCAACAGGAAGGCATGACCACCCAGAGCTTCGACAGCGCCGACGGAGTGATGAGCCGCCTGGCACGCCAGCAGCCGGACGTGATCATCTCCGACATTCGTATGCCCGGCGCAAGCGGCCTGGACTTGCTGGCGCGCATCCGCGAGCAGCACCCGCGCTTGCCGGTGATCATCATGACTGCGCACTCGGACCTGGACAGCGCTGTCGCGTCCTACCAGGGCGGCGCCTTTGAATACCTGCCCAAGCCATTCGACGTGGATGAGGCGGTGGCGCTGGTCAAGCGCGCCAACCAGCACGCCCAGGAACAACAGAACCAGGAAGCCCCGCCAACCCTGACCCGCACCCCGGAAATCATCGGTGAAGCGCCAGCGATGCAGGAAGTGTTTCGCGCCATCGGGCGCTTGAGCCACTCCAACATCACTGTGCTGATCAATGGCGAGTCGGGCACCGGTAAAGAGCTGGTGGCCCATGCCCTGCACCGCCACAGCCCGCGTGCGGCCTCTCCGTTTATCGCGCTGAACATGGCGGCGATCCCCAAGGACCTGATGGAGTCCGAGCTGTTCGGCCATGAGAAAGGCGCGTTCACCGGTGCGGCCAACCTGCGTCGCGGGCGCTTTGAACAGGCCGACGGCGGCACGCTGTTTCTCGATGAGATCGGCGACATGCCGGCCGATACCCAGACCCGCTTGCTACGGGTGTTGGCGGACGGTGAGTTCTATCGTGTCGGCGGGCACACACCGGTCAAGGTTGATGTGCGCATCATTGCGGCCACCCACCAGAACCTCGAAACCCTGGTACACGCGGGCAAGTTCCGTGAGGACTTGTTCCACCGCCTCAATGTGATCCGTATCCATATCCCGCGCATGTCGGACCGCCGCGAAGACATCCCCACCCTCGCCCGCCACTTCCTCAGCCGCGCCGCCCTGGAGCTGGCCGTAGAGCCGAAGCTGCTGAAAAGCGAGACCGAGGAATACCTCAAGAACCTGCCGTGGCCCGGCAACGTGCGCCAGCTGGAGAACACGTGCCGCTGGATCACCGTAATGGCCTCCGGGCGTGAAGTGCATATCAGCGACCTGCCGCCTGAGCTGCTGAGCCTGCCGCAGGATTCGGCACCGGTAACCAACTGGGAACAAGCGCTGCGCCAATGGGCCGACCAGGCGTTGGCGCGCGGCCAGTCGAACCTGCTGGACAGCGCCGTGCCGGCATTCGAGCGGATCATGATTGAGACCGCGTTGAAGCACACTGCCGGCCGTCGTCGCGATGCGGCCGTGCTACTGGGTTGGGGGCGCAATACCCTGACGCGCAAGATCAAGGAATTGGGGATGAAGGTAGATGGTGGGGATGATGATGAGGGTGATGAGGCCTGATCACACCTCCCAGTTCCACTGAAAGTCTAATGTGGGAGGGGGCTTGCTCCCGATAGCAGTAGTTCAGTCACCACATCTGTGTCTGACACACCGCTATCGGGAGCAAGCCCCCTCCCACATTTGGATCTCTGCAATTCCACGACTGTGCACCGCTTCAATGCACCATGAACCGGCATCGGGCACGGGCTGGATACGTGGAAGACCGTTATCGCAGAACAACCCTCGCAAGCTGAAACCACCAAAGCCCCGGATTACGGGGCTTTGCGCTTTTTGGAAAAATTTTATGGGTGAAATTGCAAACTCTGGCACGCGCCCTGCAATAACCCTCGTACAACCCAGTTTCGGGGACCTTGGTACAGGCAGGCCGAGAATCCCCTCTTTAACACCGAAGCCTTAGGCTTCACCCCGTTTTGGGAGCCCTGGTACAGGCAGGCCGGGAACTCCCTCTTTTATTGCTCCTGGAGATGGACCTCCAGCCGCCAGCGGTCATCGACCTGCTCGCCTTTCCACTCCCCACGCAACGGTCGCGCCGCCACCAGGTTCAGCAGCAAACCGCCATCGGTCTTGCGCACACGCCAGTTCACGTCCTTGTCATTGACCTTGAGCTGCCCGCTGGCCGCCTTGCCCTGGGCGTCAAACAGCAGCGCCACGGTGCCGTCGATATGCTCAACGTGCAGCTTGGGCTCACGGTTGAACCACACCGCTACACCGTCGACAGCAGGCACCACCTCCAGTAACTGGACTGGGTCTGGCGTGGTCAGGCGACCGATCATCAAACCCACCATCAAGCCGACAATCGCCAACGAGCCCAAAACCCTCGGCAATAGCTTCGGCCTCGGGTCTTCTTCAGGGGTAGAATGCAGCGCATCTTTGCCTTCGGAGCCGTGCATGTTTCACGTCATCCTTTTTCAACCAGAAATTCCGCCGAATACCGGCAACGTTATCAGGCTGTGCGCCAACAGTGGCTGCCACCTGCATTTGATCGAGCCGCTGGGCTTCGACATGGACGACAAGCGCCTGCGCCGCGCCGGGCTGGACTACCACGAATACGCCACCCTCAAGCGTCACGCCGACCTGGCCAGTTGCCTGGAAAGCCTGGGCCATCCGCGCCTGTTCGCGTTCACCACCAAGGGTTCGCGACCATTTCACGATGCCAGCTTTGCCGAGGGCGATGCCTTCCTGTTCGGCCCGGAAAGCCGTGGCCTGCCGGCAGAGGTGCTCGACGCCCTGCCCGATGGCCATCGCCTGCGCTTGCCGATGCGTGAGGGCTGCCGCAGCCTGAACCTGTCCAACACCGTCGCAGTGGCCGTCTATGAAGGCTGGCGTCAACTCGGTTTCAAGTAGTACACAAAAAATGTGGGAGGGGGCTTGCTCCCGATGGCGGAGTGTCAGTCGACATCTAAGTGACTGTTCCACCGCTATCGGGAGCAAGCCCCCTCCCACATTGAGTGCTGCGTCGGGTTCGAGATTACTGAACTGTCGGCGCGCCTTCCTGTTGCATGCGCTGCAGCTCTTGGGCGTACAGGGCATCGAAGTTCACCGGAGCCAGCATCAGTGCCGGGAACGAGCCACGGGTGACCAGGCTGTCCAGGGTCTCACGGGCGTACGGGAACAGGATGTTCGGGCAGAACGCGCCCAGGGTGTGGCTCATGGACGCTTCGTCCAGGCCCTGGATCAGGAAGATACCGGCCTGTTGCACTTCAGCGATGAAGGCCACTTCTTCGCCGTTCTTGACGGTGACCGACAGAGTCAGCACCACTTCGTGGAAGTCGCCTTCCAGGGCTTTCTGACGGGTGTTCAAGTCCAAGGCAACGCTTGGGGTCCATTCCTGACGGAAGATCGCCGGGCTTTTCGGCGCTTCGAACGACAGGTCACGCACGTAGATGCGCTGCAGCGAAAACTGTGGGCCTTGGTCTTGCGCTGCTTCGGTGTTCTGTTGATCAGTCATCGCAGATCCTTCTTTATCTTGGGGTTCTTAAGGGGTTAGCAGTCAGACGGACAGCAGCGCATCAAGTTTACCGGCGCGCTCCAGAGCGAACAGGTCATCGCAACCACCGATATGCCGGGTGCCGATCCAGATCTGCGGGACCGACGTGCGGCCGGCCTTCTGGGCCATTTCGGCGCGCACCTGGGGCTTGCCATCGACCTTGATCTCTTCGAAGGCCACCTTCTTGCTTTGGAGCAACTGCTTGGCTCGGATGCAATAAGGGCAATAATCGCTGGAATACACGACAACCTGGCTCATATCACTTCACCAACGGCAGGTTATCGCCACGCCAGCTGCTGATACCACCTGACAGCTTGGCGGCGGTGAAGCCGGTCTTGAGCATCTCGCGGGCGTGGGTGCCGGAGTGCTGGCCTTGGGCGTCGACCAGAATGATGGTCTTGGCCTTGTATTTTTCCAGCTCGGCCAAGCGTGCGATCAGCTTGTCCTGGGGAATGTTCAGGGCGCCAACGATATGGCCGGCGGCATAATCCTTGGCCGGGCGAATATCGACGACAACGGCCTCATCCTTGTTGACCAGCGCGGTCAGCTCCGACGTGCTCAGGCTGCGACCACCGCGGCTCAGTTCATGTGCGATCAGCAACGCCAGCAGGATGACGAAGGCACCCACGAGCAGGTAGTGGGCAGTGGCAAATGCAATCAGGTGATCAACCATCAAGGAGGTTCCAGGGCGTTAAAATGGCGGTAAGTATACACAGCCGCCAAGGAGGGCCAACCCCCGTAAAGCGGTGACGCGCTCGGAACTTCGCTTTAAACTGCCACTCCCTTTTCCATTGTCTTCCTTTATTACCGCCGCGAGAGGATCTATGACTACCACGCCTAAACCTTTGGTCCTGATAATTCTCGATGGCTTCGGACACAGTGAAAGCCACCACGACAACGCCGTGTACTCGGCCAACAAGCCCGTGCTGGACCGCCTGAGCGCTACCGTCCCCAACGGATTGATCTCCGGTTCCGGCATGGACGTGGGCCTGCCGGACGGCCAGATGGGCAACTCGGAAGTCGGCCACATGAACCTCGGCGCCGGACGAGTGGTATACCAGGACTTCACCCGCGTCACCAAAGCGATCCGCGATGGCGAGTTTTTCGAGAACCCGACCATCTGCGCCGCAGTCGATAAAGCCGTGGCCGCCGGCAAGGCCGTGCATTTCATGGGCCTGCTGTCGGACGGCGGCGTACACAGCCATCAGGACCATCTGGTGGCAATGGCCGAACTGGCCTTCAAGCGCGGCGCCGACAAGATCTACCTGCACGCCTTCCTCGACGGTCGCGACACCCCGCCGAAAAGCGCGCAATCGTCCATCGAACTGCTCGACACCACCTTCGCCGCCCTCGGCAAGGGCCGCATCGCCAGCCTGGTGGGCCGTTACTTCGCCATGGACCGCGACAACCGCTGGGACCGCGTGTCCCAGGCCTACAACCTGATCGTCGACGGCCAGGCCGAATTCAATGCCGCCACGGCCCAGGAAGGCCTGGAAGCGGCCTACGCCCGTGGCGAGAGCGATGAGTTCGTCAAGGCCACCACCATCGGCGAGCCGGTGAAGGTCGAAGACGGCGACGCCGTAGTATTCATGAACTTCCGCGCCGACCGTGCCCGCGAGCTGAGCCATGTGTTCGTCGATGAAGGTTTCAAGGACTTCGAGCGCGCACGCCAGCCGAAAGTCGAGTTCGTCATGCTCACCCAGTACGCCGCCAACATCCCAGCCCCGTCGGCGTTCGCCCCGGGCAGCCTGGAAAACGTGCTGGGTGATTACCTGGCGAAAAACGGCAAGACCCAGCTGCGCATCGCCGAGACCGAGAAGTACGCCCACGTGACGTTCTTCTTCTCCGGTGGCCGTGAAGAACCGTTCCCGGGCGAAGAGCGCATCCTGATCCCGTCACCAAAAGTCGCCACCTACGACCTGCAGCCGGAAATGAGCGCGCCGGAAGTGACCGACAAGATCGTCGATGCCATTGAGCATCAGCGTTATGACGTGATCGTCGTCAACTACGCCAACGGCGACATGGTCGGCCATAGTGGCAACCTGGAAGCGGCGGTAAAGGCTGTTGAATGCCTGGACCTGTGCGTTGGCCGCATTGTCGACGCCTTGGAAAAAGTCGGCGGCGAAGCGCTGATCACCGCAGACCATGGCAACTGCGAGCAGATGTCCGACGAATCCACCGGCCAGGCACACACCGCCCACACCACCGAGCCGGTGCCGTTCATCTATGTCGGCAAACGTGACCTGAAAGTGCGTGAAGGTGGCGTGCTGGCGGATGTGGCGCCGACCATGCTGATGCTGATGGGGCTGGAGAAGCCTGAAGAGATGACTGGGACCTCGATCCTGGTCTGATCCAAAGTACGCCACAAAACAGTGTGGGAGCGGGCTTGCCCGCGATAGCGGCTAATCAGTCGACATCTATGTCGCTGACCCACCGCAATCGCGGGCAAGCCCGCTCCCACATTGGTTTTGTGGTGTTTGATAGATGTCTTTTTGCCATACCACCGCCACTCGGCACCTATCTTGCCCGCAAGCCCCAATTGGGCGTTTTTTTTGCAGCGCTTGGCGGGCATACTAGGCCGTCCTTTTCCCCTGGTGTCGCCCGCCTCTATGCTTCGCGCCTTGATAACCCTTGCTCTTGTCTGCCTGCTCCAACCGGCGTTTGCCGATGAGCGCGCACAAACCCAACAACAGTTGGACGCTACGCGTCAGGACATTACCGAGCTGAAAAAGCTGCTCGGCAAGCTCCAGGAAGAAAAATCCGGGGTGCAAAAAGACCTGCGCGGCACGGAAACCGAAATGGGCAAGCTTGAGAAGCAGGTCCAGGAGCTGCAAAAAGAACTAAAGAAGAGCGAGTCGGAACTGGAGCGACTCGACGCTGAGAAAAAAAAACTCCAGAGCGCACGCGTTGAACAGCAACGCCTGATCGCGATCCAGGCCCGTGCCGCCTACCAGAGCGGCCGCCAGGAATACCTCAAGCTGCTGCTCAACCAGCAGAACCCGGAAAAATTCGCCCGCACCCTCACCTATTACGATTACCTGAGCCAGGCGCGCCTGGCGCAATTGAAGGGTTTCAATGAAACCCTGCGCCAATTGGCCAATGTCGAGCAGGAAATTGCCGACCAGCAATCGCAACTGCTCGACCAGAAAAGCGCCCTCGACGTTCAGCGCGACCAGTTGGACAAGGTGCGCAAGGAGCGCCAGCAGGCCCTGGCCAAGCTCAACAGCGATGTAAAAGCCCGCGACGCCAAGCTCCAGGCCCGCGAGCAGGACCAGGCCGACCTGGCCAAAGTGCTCAAGACCATCGAAGAAACCCTGGCCCGCCAGGCACGCGAGGCCGAAGAGGCGCGGCAAAAAGCGCTGATCGCCCAGCAGGAAGCGGAAAAAAAGCGCCAGCGTGAGGCCGAACTGGCTGCCACCAGCGACGCGCCAGCACCGCGCAAACCCGCGCGCGCCAGCCCCGGCCCGCTGGTTTCCAGCAGCGGCGAGTCATTCGGCGGCCCTTTTGCTTCAGCGCGGGGCAAACTTCCATGGCCGGTTGATGGTCGACTATTGGCACGCTTTGGGGAAACCCGTGGCGATGACACCCGCGCCAAGTGGGATGGGGTGATGATCAGCGCCTCAGCCGGCAGCCAGGTCCATGCCGTTCACGGTGGGCGCGTGGTGTTTGCCGATTGGCTGCGGGGCGCCGGTTTACTGGTGATTCTCGACCATGGAAATGGCTATTTGAGCCTTTACGGCCACAATCAGACATTACTCAAGTCGGCAGGTGATGTTGTAAAAGCCGGTGAATCCATCTCCACTGTCGGTAACAGTGGCGGCCAGGACACCCCGGCGCTGTACTTCGCTATTCGTCAGCAGGGTCGCCCGAGCGATCCCGCACAATGGTGCCGTTCCCAAGGATAGGGCCGCATCTACATTAGGAGTTCGTTCGACATGCTGCATTTGTCCCGCCTCACTTCGCTGGCCCTGACGATCGCCCTGGTGATCGGCGCGCCTCTGGCTTTTGCCGACCAGGCTGCACCCGCTGCAATGGCCGCGACCACCAAGGCGCCGTTGCCGCTGGATGAGCTGCGCACCTTTGCCGAGGTCATGGACCGGATCAAGGCAGCGTATGTCGAACCCGTAGACGACAAGGCCCTGCTGGAAAATGCCATCAAGGGCATGCTCAGCAACCTCGACCCGCACTCCGCCTATCTGGGCCCTGAAGATTTCGCCGAGCTGCAGGAAAGCACCAGCGGCGAGTTCGGTGGCCTGGGCATCGAAGTGGGCTCCGAAGACGGCCAGATCAAAGTGGTCTCGCCCATCGACGACACCCCTGCGTCCAAGGCCGGTATCCAGGCCGGCGACCTGATCGTGAAGATCAACGGCCAGCCGACCCGTGGCCAGAGCATGACCGAGGCCGTCGACAAGATGCGCGGCAAGCTCGGCCAGAAAATCACCCTGACCCTGGTACGCGACGGCGGCAACCCGTTTGACGTGACCCTGGCCCGCGCGACCATCACGGTCAAGAGCGTGAAGAGCCAGTTGCTGGAGTCGGGCTACGGCTACATCCGTATCACCCAGTTCCAGGTCAAGACCGGCGACGAAGTGGCCAAGGCCCTGGCCAAGCTGCGCAAAGACAATGGCAAGAAACTCAACGGCATCGTGCTCGACCTGCGCAACAACCCCGGCGGCGTATTGCAGTCGGCAGTTGAGGTGGTCGACCACTTTGTCACCAAGGGCCTGATCGTTTATACCAAAGGCCGTATCGCCAATTCCGAACTGCGCTTCTCGGCCACCGGCAACGACCTGAGCGAAAACGTGCCACTGGCGGTGCTGATCAACGGCGGCAGTGCCTCGGCGTCGGAAATCGTCGCCGGCGCGCTGCAAGACCTCAAGCGCGGCGTGCTGATGGGCACCACCAGTTTTGGCAAAGGTTCGGTGCAGACGGTGTTGCCGTTGAACAACGAACGCGCATTGAAAATCACCACAGCGCTGTATTACACACCGAACGGCCGCTCGATCCAGGCCCAAGGCATCGTGCCGGACATCGAAGTGCGCAGGGCCAAGATCACCAACGAGATCGACGGCGAGTACTACAAGGAGGCCGACCTGCAGGGTCACCTGGGCAATGGCAACGGCGGCGCCGACCAGCCTACCGGCAGTGGCGCCAAGGCCAAGCCGATGCCGCAGGACGATGACTACCAACTGGCCCAGGCACTGAGCCTGCTCAAGGGCCTGAGCATCACGCGCAGCCGTTGATCATGCGTTTTGCCCTGATCATCGCTGTGCTGTGCAGCCTGGCAGGGTTCGCTCACGCGGCCCCTGCCGGCGAACCCCACAAAGCCTACCTGACCCTCATCATCGACGACCTGGGGCAAAACCTGCCGCGCGATCGCCGTGTACTTGCGCTGCCCGGCCCGGTGACCGCCGCGATCATGCCCGACACGCCCCATGCCGCCGAATTCGCCCGCGAGGCGCACAAGGCCGGCAAGATCGTGATCCTGCACATGCCCATGGACCCGGCCACCGGCCCCTTCGCCTGGCACCCCGAGCTACCGGTGGAAGAACTCGGCAAGCGCCTGGACGCCGCGTTCCAGGCTGTGCCCTATACCGCCGGCATCAACAACCACATGGGCAGCCGCATGACCGCGCAGCCGCAGGCGATGGCGTGGTTGATGGCCGAGCTGCAACGACGCCACAAGTTCTTCGTGGACAGCCGCACCAGCGCGCAGACCGTCGCAGCCGCCGAGGCTCAGAAGATCGGCTTGGCGCATGTTTCGCGGGATGTGTTCCTCGATGACGAACGCACCGAGGCAGCAATTACCACCCAACTGCAAACCGCAATCAAGCTGGCGCATAAGCAGGGTTCGGCGGTGATGATCGGGCACCCTTACCCACAGACCCTGGCGGTGCTGGAGCGCGAGCTGCCCAAGCTCAAGGCCCAGGGTATCGACTGGATCGATATCAAGCTGATGATCAGCGTGCGCAGTAATCGGGCCATGAGTGCCCACGGCAAAAACGGCATTTACCGCTAAATGAAGGCAGCGAAGATCCAATGTGGGAGGGGGCTTGCCCCCGATGGCGGTGTGTCAGCTGAAAATGTATTGGCTGATCTACTGCTATCGAGGGCAAGCCCCCTCCCACATTTTGACCGCGTTTATTCTGCGCAACTGCCAACTTCAGAGGTAACGCGCCATGATTTCGTCTACACGACCGCTCTTGCGTAACTCATCCAGCGCAGCCTGGAGCTTGGCGACCACCTCATCAGGCACTTCCCTGTTCAACGCCAAATAAAGCTGCGCACTGTTGAACCGCAACACCGTCTTGAGCCCGTTCACACCAACCTGGCGCGCCAGGTAACGCCCGGCGGGATCGCCGGTGGCCCACAGGTCGATCTGGCCTTCCATGAGCTTTTGCGCATTGTCCTGATCGCGCAGAGCGACAATCGGATTAAGCCCCTGTTTCCCCAAGGTTTCCGCAATCGCATCGCCCTTGTAAGCGCCGATCTTGTAGCGGCGGGCTTGCTCCAGCTCGTTGAGCTGGATTGTGCTGTCGGCCTTGGCCAGTAATACCCAATCGTCCGGCCCGATGGGGCCGACCCATTTGAACAAGGCTTCACGGTCCGGCAGCCGCGCCATCACAAATACACCGTAACCAGGCTTTTCCAGGGCGAGTTTGTAGATTCGCTCCCAAGGAAAACGCAACGTAAGGTTGTAGGAAATGCCGGCGCGCTGGAAGGTTTCGCGCACAATGTCCACGGCGATGCCTTCGATGTTCTCGTCCTTGGCGAAGTTCTTGCCGTTTTTCGCCATGTTGTAGGGCGGGAAATTTTCCGTCAGCAGCACCAGGGAGGCGTCAGACGGCTCTTCGGCTTGGGCCGTACCAGCCATGAGCAGCGAGGTACTGGCAAGGGCGAGCAGCAGGTGTTTGAACATGAAGGCTACCGGAATCCATGGCAAGCGCAGAGAGTGCCGCGAGCCTGCCATGGTGTCCAGCAGCGTTTAGCGAACGACGATACCGCGCGCTGCCATGTAGGCCTTGGCCTCGGGTACGGTGTATTCACCAAAGTGGAAAATACTCGCCGCCAGCACTGCGCTGGCATGGCCTTCGATAACACCGTCGGCCAAATGCTGCAGGTTACCGACGCCACCGGAGGCGATCACCGGGATACCCAGTGCATCGCTGATAGCGCGGGTCACGCCCAGGTCGAAGCCGTTTTTCATGCCGTCCTGGTCCATGCTGGTCAGCAGGATTTCACCGGCGCCCAAGCCTTCCATCTTCATCGCCCACTCCACCGCGTCCAGCCCGGTAGGTTTGCGCCCGCCGTGAGTGAAGATCTCCCAGCGCGGGGTTTCGCCCGGACCGGAGACCTTCTTGGCGTCGATGGCGACCACGATGCACTGCGAGCCAAAGTGTTGCGCGGCTTCACCGACGAACTCGGGGTTGAATACCGCGGCAGTATTGATCGAGACCTTGTCCGCGCCGGCATTGAGCAGGTTGCGGATGTCTTGCACAGTGCGCACGCCACCGCCCACGGTCAACGGAATGAACACCTGGCTGGCCATGCGCTCGACGGTATGCAATGTAGTGTCGCGGCCATCGACGCTGGCGGTAATGTCGAGAAAGGTAATCTCGTCGGCACCTTGCTCATCGTAGCGACGGGCGATTTCCACCGGGTCGCCGGCATCGCGGATATTCTCGAACTTGACGCCCTTGACCACGCGACCGTTGTCGACGTCCAGGCAAGGGATGATGCGTTTGGCCAGCGCCATGGTCAGTCCTCAGCCGTTGTAGGCATCGCAGTAAGCCTGGGCTTGCGCAACGTCCAGGGTGCCTTCGTAAATCGCACGGCCAGTGATGGCGCCGATGATGCCAGGCGCCTTGGCGTCCAGCAGCGACTTGATGTCACCCAGGTTGTGAATGCCGCCGGAAGCGATCACCGGAATCTTCGTGGCCGCTGCCAAGGCTGCGGTGAACGGCACATTGCAGCCCTGCATCATGCCGTCTTTGGCGATATCGGTATAAACAATGGCGGACACGCCGTCGGCTTCGAACTGCCTGGCCAGGTCGATCACCTGCACGGTGCTGATCTCAGCCCAGCCGTCGGTAGCAACGAAGCCGTCTTTGGCATCCAGGCCAACGATGACCTTGCCAGGAAACGCACGGCAGGCTTCGGCGACGAAGGCCGGGTCTTTCACGGCCTTGGTGCCGATGATCACGTAGCTCACGCCAGCTTTGACGTAATGCTCGATGGTTTCCAGGGAGCGAATGCCGCCGCCGATCTGGATCGGCAGGTTCGGGTAGCGCTTGGCAATCGCGGTGACCACCTCACCATTGACCGGCTGGCCTTCGAAGGCACCGTTCAAGTCCACCAGATGCAAACGACGGCAGCCACCTTCCACCCATTTGGCGGCCATGCTCACCGGGTCGTCGGAGAACACCGTGGAATCTTCCATGCGGCCCTGGCGCAGGCGTACACAAGCGCCGTCCTTGAGATCGATAGCGGGGATAATCAGCATCTGGCAAACCTTATTCGATATTCAGCAATGCTTGGGAAATCAGGGCTTCTCAAGCGACCACAAGTCGCTTTCGATGCTTTCGAACCTTTCCTTAAGGAGCGTCTGCGTGTCGAAAATCGCCCTGTTGTAATAGTGCGGTGCCACTTCGGTGGTGAACAGCTCAAGAATCTCAGCGACCTCGAACGAGCCCAGCTTGAGCTCGAAGCGGTCTTCCATGAAACGCTTGATCTTGTCGGTTGCCTCACGCTCTTGCTCGGGCGTGAGGTTCAAGATCGGCGGCTTCGGTTTCCTGGCCATTTACCAGCGACCATCCCACGCGGCGAAGTTCTGCAGCAATTGCAGGCCATGGGTATGGCTCTTTTCCGGGTGGAATTGCACGGCAAAACGCGAACCTTCGGCCAGCGCTGCGGCGAAGTCGACACCATAGTGCCCGCCACCCACCACCTGGCGCGGGTTACCGGCAGCGATGTAGTAGCTGTGCACGAAGTAGAAACGCGCCATGTCCGGGATTTCGTGCCACAGCGGGTGGTCGACGGTGCGGCGCACCTCGTTCCAGCCCATGTGCGGGACCTTCAAATGCTCACCGTCTTCATGCAAGTCTTTGCCGAAGAACTTCACCTGGCCGGGAAACATACCGATGCAATCGACGCCGCCGTTCTCCTCACTGCTGTCGAGCAAGGCTTGCATGCCGACGCAGATACCGAGGAATGGACGATCCTGGCTGACCTCGCGCACCAGGCTGTCAAAGCCCAGGCGGCGGATTTCGGCCATGCAATCACGAATCGCACCGACGCCTGGGAACACCACTCTGTCGGCTTCGCGAATCACGTTGGCATCGCTGGTGATCAGCACCTTGCCGGCGCCTACGTGCTCGAGGGCCTTGGCCACCGAGTGCAGGTTGCCCATGCCGTAGTCGATAACCGCGACCGTCTGCATTACAGGACGCCCTTGGTCGACGGCATTTGCCCGCCCATGCGCTCATCGACTTCCACAGCCATGCGCAACGCGCGGCCGAAAGCCTTGAACACGGTTTCGATCTGGTGGTGGGTGTTGGTGCCGCGCAGGTTGTCGATATGCAGGCTGACCAGTGCGTGGTTGACGAAGCCCTGGAAGAATTCCTGGAACAGGTCCACATCAAAGCCACGGCCCACGTTGGCGCGGGTGTAGGGCACGTGCATCTGCAGGCCTGGGCGGCCGGAGAAGTCGATCACCACACGCGACAGCGCTTCATCCAGCGGAACATAGGCATGACCGTAGCGACGGATGCCTTTCTTGTCGCCGATGGCCTTGGCAAATGCCTGGCCGAGGGTGATGCCCACGTCTTCCACCATGTGGTGGTCGTCGATGTGCAGGTCGCCCTTGCCGACGATATCCAGGTCGATCAGCCCATGACGGGCGATCTGGTCCAGCATGTGCTCAAGAAAAGGGACACCGATATCAAATCGGGCCTTTCCGGTGCCATCCAGGTTGATCGAGGCTTTGATCTGGGTTTCCAGAGTGTCGCGCTCGACAGACGCCTTACGTTCGGCCATCACCAGCTCCGCAAAATCATTGGGCGAAAAAGGCAGCCATTATAGGGGCGCGGGCGCCAAACAGAAACATCGAAGGGGATAAGACTGACGGCGTGTCGGGGTTAGACATGTGCATACATGCATAACCAATGTGGGAGGGGGCTTGCTCCCGATAGCGGTAGATCAGTCAACAATGCACTGACTGATGCGCCGCCATCGGGAGCAAGCCCCCTGCCACAAGGGTTTTGCAGTGTTAGTGGAACAGTACTGCGGTCTTCTGCAGGGTCACCCACACACCCCACGCCAACGGAATACCCACCACCAGCCAGGCGGCGATCGCCAACGGCTTGCTGGCGGCGGATGCTTTCCACTCCAGAACGGTGGTCGCATCGGCACCTTTGTCATGCCCCAGCGCCTGCTCGGCAGCAAGTTCGGCATCGGTCATGAAGTACTTGTCGGCGACCGGACGTACCAGCAGGTTGCAGATGAAACCCAGCACCAGCAGACCGGCAAGGATGTACAAGGTGATGTCATACGCCGCGGCGCGTTCAACGCCGATGCTCAGCTGATATTCACGCAGGTAGTTCACCAGTACCGGCCCCAACACGCCCGCAGCAGCCCAGGCGGTCAACAGGCGACCGTGAATAGCACCGACCATTTGGGTACCGAACAAGTCGGCCAGGTAAGCCGGGACCGTCGCAAAACCACCGCCGTACATCGACAGGATGATGCAAAACGCCGCCACGAACAGCGCCACGTTGCCCAGATGCCCCAGGTTCGGGATCAGCGCGTACAGGGCAAAGCCCAGGGCGAAGAACACGAAGTAGGTATTCTTACGCCCCAGGTAGTCGGAGAACGACGCCCAGAAGAACCGGCCACCAATGTTGAACAGGCTCAACAACCCGGTAAAACCAGCGGCAATGGCTGCAATGGAGGCAAGCTGACCCGCATCCAACTGGCCAAATGGCACATCAACACCCAGCAACTTGCCGCCAAACACTTCCTGCAGCAGTGGCGAAGCCATGCCAAGGATGCCGATACCGGCCGATACGTTCAGGCACAACACCAGCCATACCAGGCGGAATTGCGGGGTTTTCCACGCGACATTCACATGCACGTGACGGTGAGTGATCATCGCATTGCTGGCTTTTTTCGCCGGTGCGGTCCAGCCCTCAGGCTTCCAGCCGGTCGGCGGCACGCGATACAGCAGTGCGCCACCGATCATGAACACGAAGTAAATCGCCGCCATGACCACAAAGCTCTGCCATACACCCACGCTGGTCGGCGAAGAGAAATGGCCCATCAGTGCCGCAGCCAGGGGCGCACCCACCATCGCGCCGCCGCCAAAGCCCATGATCGCCATGCCGGTCGCCATGCCGCGCTTGTCCGGGAACCACTTGATCAAGGTCGAAACGGGCGAGATATAGCCCAGGCCCAGGCCGATACCGCCAATGACCCCGGAGCCGATCCACATCAGCCAGATCTGGTGGGTATAGATGCCCAGCGCCGAGATCAGCAGGCCACCGCACCAGCACAACGCCGAGACGACACCGGCCTTGCGTGGCCCTGCATGTTCCAGCCAGCCGCCCCAGATCGCGGCCGAACAGCCCAGGAAGATGAAGAACAGGGTGTAGATCCAGCCCAGCATGGAGATGGGCCAGTCGCATTGGGAGGAGAAGACCTGGGCGATAAAGCTCATGTCTGGCGCGCAGGCGACCGGTGCGGTGATACCCAGCGCTTTGGACAACGGCAGCCAAAACACCGAGAAGCCGTAGGCCATGCCGATGCACAGATGGATGGCCAGGGCGGCCGGTGGAACCAGCCAGCGGTTGAACCCGGGCTTGGCGATAATGCGCTCCTTGGACAGGAACGCAGGCTGTGCGGCGGCGGTGCCGGCCACAGTGCTAGTGCTCATTGGTGTTTCCCCCAGTTATTGGTATGCGTCCGTCAGGCGCTCTCCTCCTCGGCCTTGCACGCAAAGCGTGGCCGTTTTTTTGAGTGAAGCTCCATTTAGGCGCGACGTTAAGTCGCAGAAGGCGGACGAACGTGCAGAGATTAGCACCAGTGGATGACAGAAAAATCAAACTGCCACTACCTTTTTAGGATTATCTGTACTTTTTTGACGTCAAAATCTCATTTCGCCACCCGTGGATACAATGTAACGATCCGTGAACTGACGCAGGCCGTCGGGCGTTATACTCTTCGGCTAAATTTTGAAATCGACATACAAGGACTCGCCCATGAAAGCGTTCGGCAAAATCCTGGGTCTGGTACTTCTCGGGCTGTTGCTGATCATTGTGGCGCTCGGCTTTGCCCTGACCCACCTCTTCGATCCCAACGACTACAAAGAAGAAATTCGCCAGATAGCCCGCGACAAGGCCCACATCGAGCTGACGCTCAATGGCGATATCGGCTGGAGCCTTTTCCCCTGGCTGGGCCTGGAGTTGCACGAGGCCAGCGTCGCGACCCTGACCGCACCGACTCAACCTTTCGCCGATTTGCAGATGCTCGGCCTGTCGGTACGCGTACTTCCACTGCTGCGCCGCGAAGTGCAGATGAGCGATGTGCGTGTCGAGGGCCTGAACCTGCGCCTGAACCGCGACAAGCAAGGCCATGGCAACTGGGAAGACATCGGCAAGAACCTGCCCGACGAAACCACGGATACCCCTGCGCCGGCCCCCGTCGAACCGGTGGCTGAAACCAAACCGGAAAAACCCCCGCAGCCGATCCGCCTGGACATCGACAGCCTGACCATCAACAACGCTCGCGTTGAATACACCGATGAACAGACCGGCAAGCAATTGAGTGCCGAGAGCATCCAGTTGAGCGCCGGGGCCATCCACGAGGGCGCCAGCATTCCGCTCAAACTCACCGCGTTCCTGGGCAGCAACCAGCCACTGATGCGCGTCAAGACCGAGCTGAACGGCAACTTGCGCATCCAGCGTGCCCTCAAGCGCTACCAGTTCGAAGACATGCGCCTGAGCGGCGAAGCCACCGGCGAGCCGCTGCAAGGCAAGACCGTGAGTTTCTCCACCCAGGGCCAATTGTTGGTGGATCTGGCGGCCAACGTCGCCGAATGGACCAACCTGAAACTGTCGGCCAACCAGTTGCGCGCCTTGGGCGAACTGAAGGTCAACGACCTGGACAAGACCCCGCAGGTCAGTGGTGCGTTGTCTGTGGCCCAGTTCGATCTGGCCAAGTTCCTTGAGAGCGTCGGCCACCCGCTGCCGGCCATGGCCCCTGGCAGCCTGAGCAAGGTCGAGCTGGTGAGTCGCCTCAAGGGCACGCCCACCAGCGTCGCCCTGGAAAACCTGAACCTGAAACTCGACGAAAGCACCTTCAGCGGCCGTGTCGCTGTCGATGATTTCGCCAAGCAGTCCCTGCGCGTACAGCTCAAGGCCGATACCTTCAATGCCGACAACTACTTGCCGGCCAAATCAGAAGCCGCCAAAGGCGCAACCGCCGCTCGCCAGGCCGAAGTGCAGAACAGCGAGGCCGGTGCGATGGCAGCCGGCGGCAACACGCCACTGCCGGACGCCCCGACCAAAGGCGCCTGGAGCACCGACAAGCTGCTGCCGCTGACCCGCCTGCGCAGCCTGGATATCGACGCCGACCTTGCGTTCGGACAATTGACCCTGAGCCAGCTGCCGATCCAGAACGCGGCGCTGAAAGCCTCCGGCATCGACGGCCAGCTCAAGCTCGACACCCTGAGCGGTGGTCTCTACAACGGTACCTTCCAGGCCAATGGCACGCTCGATGTGCGCCAGGATCTCCCGCTTCTGGCCATGCAAACCCATATCAAGCAAGTACCGGTTGAGAAAATCCTGCAGGCCCAAGGGAAAAACCCGCCGGTCAAAGGCCAGGTCACCCTGGACAGCAACCTGACCGGGCGTGGCAACAGCCAGAAGGCACTGATCGACAGCCTCAACGGCACCGCCAGCTTTGTGATCAATAACGGTGTGTTGCTCAACGCCAACATCGAGCAACAGGTCTGCACCGGTATCGCCCTGCTCAACCGCAAGACCCTGGCCAGCACGCCACCGGGCAAGGACACCCCCTTCCAGGAACTGCGCGGCAACCTGACGTTGCGTAACGGCGTGGCCAGCAACCCTGACCTGAAAGTGCGTATCCCAGGGCTGACGGTCAATGGCAACGGCGATGTCGACTTGCGCGTGCTGGGCATGGACTACCGCGTCGGCATCATTGTCGAAGGCGACAAGCGCGAGGTGCCGGACCCGGCCTGCCAGGTCGGCGCCAACTTCCAGGGCATTGAAGTGCCGCTGCGCTGCCGTGGCCCGCTGGAGCTTGGCGCCAAGGCCTGCCGTCTGGACAAGGACGGCCTGGGCCAGGTCGCCCTCAAGGCTGCCGGCAATCGCCTGAACGAGAAGCTGGAGGAGAAGCTCGACAAGGTTAATCCCAAGCTCAAAGACGCATTGAAAGGCCTGTTCAACCGATGAGAAACGAGCAGTTTTCAGCGGCGGTACTCGATTGGTACGACCGCCACGGCCGTCATGACCTGCCCTGGCAACAGGGCATCACCCCGTACCGGGTGTGGGTGTCGGAGATCATGCTGCAACAGACCCAGGTGAGCACTGTGCTCAATTACTTCGACCGGTTCATGGCATCCCTGCCGACGGTCGAAGCCCTGGCCGCCGCACCGGAAGACGAAGTGCTGCACCTGTGGACCGGCCTGGGCTACTACACCCGGGCGCGCAACCTGCAAAAGACCGCCAGGATCGTGGTGGCCGAATACGGCGGCGAATTCCCCCGCGACGTCGAAAAGCTCACCGAACTGCCGGGCATCGGCCTATCGACTGCCGGTGCGATAGCCAGCCTGAGCATGGGCCTGCGCGCGCCGATCCTCGATGGCAACGTCAAGCGCGTGCTGGCACGCTTTACCGCGCAGGAGGGCTACCCGGGCGAGCCCAAGGTGGCCAAACAACTGTGGGCCACCGCAGAGCGCTTTACACCCTTTGAGCGCGTCAATGCCTACACCCAGGCGATGATGGACATGGGCGCCACGCTCTGCACCCGCAGCAAGCCCAGTTGCTTGCTGTGCCCGCTGGAAAAAGGCTGCGAAGCCCACATGCTCGGCCTGGAGACGCGTTACCCGATCCCCAAGCCACGCAAGACCATCCCGCAAAAGCGCACGCTGATGCCCATGCTGGCGAACGCCGAGGGCGCGATCCTGCTTTACCGTCGCCCCTCCACGGGCCTGTGGGGCGGTTTGTGGAGCTTGCCCGAGCTGGATGACCTGAGCGACCTCGACCACCTCGCCAACCAGCACGCACTCGCGCTGGGCAAGCATCAGGAACTGCCGGGGCTGATCCACACCTTCAGCCACTTCCAACTGTCCATCGAACCCTGGCTGGTCCAGGTCGAGGAATCCGCCCATCACGTGGCCGAGGCCGACTGGCTTTGGTATAACCTCGCCACCCCGCCGCGCCTGGGCCTTGCCGCCCCGGTGAAAAAACTGCTGAAGCGCGCGGCGCAAGCATTGAACGCAGGAGTTTCGTCATGACCCGCACCGTTATCTGCCGCAAGTACAAAGAAGAACTGCCAGCCCTGGAACGCCCTCCGTACCCAGGTGCCAAGGGCCAGGACATCTACGACCACGTCTCCGCCAAAGCCTGGGGTGACTGGTTGAAACACCAGACCCTGCTGATCAACGAAAAACGCCTGAACATGATGAACGCCGAAGACCGCAAATACCTGGCCGGCGAAATGGATAAGTTCTTTTCCGGCGAGGAATACGCCCAAGCCGAAGGTTACGTGCCACCTGCTCAATAATTGATCAAAAACCGGGGTCGGCACGTAAGCGACGGTAATAATTAAATATTTTTTGAAAACTTGCTTGACGACCCCCTGAAAAACCCGTTTAATGCGCCCCGTTGCCCAGATAGCTCAGTCGGTAGAGCAGGGGATTGAAAATCCCCGTGTCGGCGGTTCGATTCCGTCTCTGGGCACCAAAATACCGAGAAACCCCAAGGAACAATGTTCCTTGGGGTTTTTTATTGCCTGCGATTTAATGGGCTCTGGATCACCTTGGACCCGGATGCCGAGCAGGAGCGCCTTGAATAAAGGCAATCACGATACCGGCACCGATCAAGCCCATCGGCAAAGCCGTCGAGGGAGTGAGCCTTCCAAGCGCCTGGATTTGAAATACTCTGTGGCGCCAGATAGTACGGACGCAAAAAATGCTCAAGGAAATATGTATGAAGTATTGCTGGATCGCACTTGCCCTGCTGCTTGGCGCCTGCGCAAGAACCCCTTCCCCAGAGCAACTGGCAGAACAGCAGTTATGGGAACAACAGTTGATAAGCCATATACAGCTGTTCAAATTTTACCCGGCAAACGCCCAGGCGCAGCGGCTGGAAGGCCAGGTCAATATTGAATTCATCATCGATGCCCACGGCAACTTGTTGCGTCAGCGCGTCATCAGTCACTCAGGCTCTGAGCTTTTTGTTGCTGCCGTGCAGGTATCTCTTCCAGCAGCATCGCCAATGCCTGCTCCGCCTGCGTCAGTTCTCAAGGATGGTGAAGTCGAGGTGCGCGCACCCTTTGTGTTTTGCCTGACCCCATCCTGCGCAGGCTAAGCTAAGCCCCAGAGCGATTGAGGCTTGTTTTTCACTGGCTTCAATCGTCCACCCTTTACCCCATTCACAGCTGTAAGGTTTCTTTCATGACACGCCTCTTGCTCTGCTCGCTATTACTGCTGACTGCACTACTCAGTGGATGCGCCACGCAAATGGACGTAGCGATCAACGCGACACCCGATCCGGACTATCACTTCGACCGCCAGGCAACCGTACTGGTGACGTCTGTCGGGGGCAGCGACGAAAACGCACTCAATGCCCGGTATTACCTGCGCGACATGGTCAGCGCCATGAAGGACCAGGGCTTTCGCAATGTCTTTACCGACACCACTCTTCCCAAGAACCATGCACCGATCAAAATGACCATCACCCTTGATGTCGAAAGCAAGCAGGTCACTTACCGCTACACCGCTACCGAGTATGGCCAGGTAGCAAACAGCACCACCACGCAGTGCAAGAAGAACAAGAAAAAGACCGACCAACTGACCTGCACCAGCACCCCGAACACCTCCTATGGCCCGGTAGGCACATCGGAACGCACCGGCTACACCACCCTCACCACCTTCCGGGCTACCGCTCGGGACGAGGCGAGCAGGCGCGCCGTGTATGTGCTTCGAGTATCGTCCTATAACGACGATTGCCAGGCGGCCAAGGTCGAAGCCTTCCTGGTACAGCAGGGCCTGCAGAACCTGAACTTCCAGGACCGCGTGCAGCGCAATTACACGGTGACGATGCCTGAGGGGTATCGCTGCAAATAGCTTGCTCCCGTCCGGATACAGCTTGGGCACCCTGACCAAAGCCAACCGGACCTAGTTTCATTTGGGATATTTTTCACTTATCCGAACTGTTTTTTTGAGATAGTGTAGGGCCTCATCAGGCCCTTAACGCCTTCCCTACGGGCATCAAATCAGCCTGCTTTCGAGATAATCAAAATATCAATTGGAGATACTTTCCATATGCCCGAGTTTGCTCATCACGATCTGGAGCTATTGAACCCCTCGTTCGACTCGGGCCTGGTTGATGTTCTGAGCGAGCTGGAACACCTGCGCCGCCTGCAACTGGGTGGCGATACACCGCCTGCTGTTTTTTTCCAGTTGAAAGCCCTGTTTCATACGCTGGAAAGCCTGGGCTCTGCACGTATCGAGGGCAACCACACGACACTGGCCGACTACATCGAAAGCAAAGTCGAAGGGGCAGCCGAGGCTTCAGATCCGTTGCGGGAAATTGCGAATATCGAAAAGGCCATGGACTACGTCGAAAGCATCATGCAGACCGGCGCTGATCTCACGGAGTTTGCGATTCGAGAGCTTCACTCAATCACCGTCCAGGGACTGCAACGCGAAGGTGATCGTACGCCAGGTGCTTACCGCGAGTCCGGGGTCAGCATTGCCCAGTCCGATCACCTCCCGCCCGAGGCGGTGATGGTGCCAGGCTACATGCAAGAACTCGTCGCCTTTGTGAATAAGCAGGATGCCCCCAAGTACGATCTGATGAAAGTCGCGCTGGCCCACCACCGGTTTGGCTGGATCCACCCATTTGGCAACGGCAATGGCCGCGTCGTGCGCCTTCTGACGTACGCAATGTTGATGAAGTACGGCTTCAACGTGAGCGCTGGCGGCCGAGTCCTGAATCCGACGGCAGTCTTCTGTATCGACCGCGAAAAGTATTACTCGATGCTTTCCACCGCTGACACAGGCACCAAGGAAGGCCTTGAGGCTTGGTGTACGTATGTGCTGGCAGGCATTAGAGATGAATTAGAGAAAGTCAGCAGGCTGACGGACTACCGCTACCTGACCAGGCACATTCTTGCCCCCACCATTGCATTGGCGAAAGACCGCGCATGGATAACGCCTCTTGAAGAGAAAATTCTGAGCACCGCGATCCAACTGAAGGTGGTCAAGTCGGGCGATATCGCTGACGCTCTACCGACACTGTCCGCCGCCCAAAGAACCTATCAAATAAAAAAATTGGTCGACCAAGGGATGCTGCTTCCCATCAGTCCAGGCGCTCGGCAGTACACAATCGGGTTCTCAAATAATTATTTGATCAGAGGGGTTATCAAATCCCTGCGCGAAGAAGGCTTTATCCCTGAGCAGCTGGACAAACCTTATCCATGAGGAGGCCCGCCAAGTTGCCCCCTCACTTCAGCAAAAACACCATCAACGGATTGTCATTCAGCCGCCCCGCAAAGCTTGGCGCCAATTGCTCCACCGGCGAGCCCTTCAACAGCGCAGTCTCCTTGCGCGGCACAATCACCCAGGATGGCCGGGGCAGCTCACTCAGCTTCTCAAGCTGGTGACGCCCGACAAACAGTGGCTGCTCATCGTGATCCAGGTTCATCATGTAGCGCACCGCCCAGGTGTCCCGGGCCAGGTCGACAAACACCAAAGGGCCAGGCTGCGACTCACGCAGTGCCTCCACCTGGCTGACAAACCGTCGGGTGTCGAATTGCAGGTCCTTGGCCGGTTCTATCGCCGCGACCAGCAACAACCATTGCGCCGCCAGTGCGATCACGCTGAGCCATACCAGACGCAACGGCCGGCGCCAGGCAATCAACGCCGCGAGTTGCAACACCACCAACACACCAATCATCAGCGGCAGGGAAATATCCGGCCAATAGCCCTGCTTGTGCCAGGCGTTCCGACACACAAACAACACAACCACGCACAACGCCGGTAACGCTGCGACAAGCCCTTCGTAACAACGGCGCACGCCCAACAGCCAACCTTGCGCCTGGAGCAGCCCATAGGCCGCAACAGCCGCAAACATCGGCACCATCGGCAAGATGTAATAAGCGCGCTTGAAGTGCGGCACCGACAACCCGAGCAGAATCATCAAGCCACACGCCCCGAGGCGCACCAGCAGTTGCAGCTGCCCGTCGACCCAGCGCTCCGGCCAGCGATGGCGTAGCGCGACCAGAGTGGCCAACGCCAGCGGCACCACCGGGAAGTAACGGTACAAACTCAGCTGGAAATAGAAATAGAACGGCTCACCGGACTCATCCAGGCGCCCGCCGACCTGCATCCTGAACACTTCATCAGCAAAGGCATCACCGCCACTCAACCGCGCAAGCTTCATCAGCAGCCACCAGCACACTGCTAGCAGCACCAGGCCGATAACGCCGTGGATCAGGACTTGCCGGACGCGCTCGCCCGGCCTGCCCAGCGCCCAATACACGCACACCACCCCACACACCTCGATCAACCCCAGCGGGCCACGAATGGCAAAGGCCAGGACGAACAACGGGAACACCGCCAATTGCCGCAGCCGCGACCCCAGGCGCTCGCCACTGTGCAGCAGATAGAAACTGCCGACACACAGCAGCGCGATCATCTGGTCCAGGCAGACCGAGCGCGATTTTTCGAGCAACTGGGTGGTGAGCAGCGTCAGCAGCACCGTCAAAAATGCCCATGGGCGACTGAACGGCGCCAGCAGGCGGTACATCAGCGCGATCACGCCGGCCGATGCAAGCGCGGTGGGCAGCACATTCGCCAGGTGGTTCGGCGCATCAAACCAGCGAGCGAATACAAAACTGAAGAAGGTCGCGGTGCCTGGGTAGTCCGCGTAAGGCTGACCGTAAGTGGTGGGGAAAAAACTGGCGCCGTGGCGAAACATTTCCTGCATGAACAACGCCCAACGCCCATCAAAGCCCTGGGGCTGCTGATCCCAGATCCCCAACGTGAACAACAACAGGGCGATCAGAAAGAGGTCCAAGGACTCCAGGCGAAAACGGTTGCGATGATCCATCGGGTGACCTGTCAGGTGGGAAGCGCTGGCGTATGGTGCCGAGCACTGCCCTGAATAGCGCCTGAACAAACCTGAACATTCACGCTTTTATCGACTTGCGGGCCACACCACTGCCGGGATCAGGCGAACGTAGACCAACTCGGCCACCAACTCGACGAGGGTTTGCAGGATCACCGCCGCGGCAGCCAACCCGCGCATGTCCTCCGGCAAGGCCAGCGCCAATGGCAATACCACCAGCGAGTTGCGCGTCGAAGCACTGAACGTCACCGCCCGTGCACTTGGCGC
This sequence comes from Pseudomonas sp. P867, assembly GCF_019891455.1. Classification (NCBI taxonomy): domain Bacteria; kingdom Pseudomonadati; phylum Pseudomonadota; class Gammaproteobacteria; order Pseudomonadales; family Pseudomonadaceae; genus Pseudomonas; species Pseudomonas sp. P867. The sequence continues at coordinate 237,290 of NZ_JAFLXB010000004.1, forward strand.
AGGCAGCGCAAACAGTCGCGCAGCCAGGATCCCCATCAACGGCGCCAGCAGTACGAAGCCCAGGTAGATCGCAAGCACTGGCAGCAACAGGTCGAAGTCGCGCATCACCGATGTGATTTGCGACCCGATCACCACGAACAGCACCAGGGCCATCGCCGGCACCGGCAACCAAGCCCACGCACTGCTCCATTTGTCGACCAGCCTTGATCGTCGCGCCAGGTAGGCCGTCAGCACAGCCAGCAGCATCGGCACCACGATCAACAACAGGAATGCCTCGATAAACGGGTCGATCTCAACCACCACACCCGAGTGTGCGCCCAGCATAAAACCCAGGTACACCGGCAGCAGTGCCAACTGCAGCAGCAACAGCAACGGTGTGGCCGCCAGCATCAACCGCGAATCGCCCTTGCCGATGTGGGTGAACACCACCACGTAATCAATACAGGGCGTCAACAACACCAGTAATGCCCCCACCAACAGCGCAGGATGCCCCGACAGGCCACGGGTCAGCGCCCACACCAGCAATGGCACCAGAATAAAATTGGCCAGCAACAACGCCGAGACAAAGCGAATATTGCCCAACCCCTGGCGCAGATCGAGGAAAGGAATCTGCAGGAACATCGCGTACATCAATACCGCGATGGCAGGTGTGATCAATGCGCTCAAACCGTGAGCCACTAGAGGCGCGAACACTCCACAGGCAGCGGCCAGCAGGATGGCGACAAAATAGAAGGGGATCTGGTTATGCTCAAGGGCATCGCGGGTCATGAAGACGCTCTGGCAGATGACAAAGGCGTAGCCTATTGATCTATGGCCTGGTGGTCGAGCGCGATAAGCGACCAAACCCCGCCCGGATTTCCTTGGGATTTACCCCAACCTGCGCTTCAATACTCTACCCCGATCCAGAACCCAAGGATGTTGAGCCCATGGCTTCGCCGAACAAGCAGCAAAAACGCGCCCAGCGGGCAAAGACCAAGGCCAAGCAAAACCGCACCCAGCGCGCCGTCGCGGCCAAGCCGGATGCGTTCGCCGGCGACGACAGCCGCATCGATCTTGAATCGGTGGACTTGACCGAACTGTTCGTCGAGATGCGCACCGCAGGCGAGATCAGCCAGCAGGCTCTGTGCGCGGTGTTCCTCGCACACCCGCTGTTGGCGCTGGTGCTGGAGCAGGAAGGCGAAGAGGAAGCGACCGACTTCATCCTGGCGGCGCTGATTGAATATCGGCAGTGGGCCACTGACAGCGATGACGAGGCCGCTGCGTTGGCGTGGATCGAATCGCCGCAGTTCCAGGCGGACTATGTAGCAGCATCCCAGGCGCTGACAGCCTCAACAGACTGACACATACAAAATGTGGGAGGGGGCTTGCTCCCGATGGCAGAGTCTCAGTCGACATCTCAGTGACTGACAAACTGCATCGGGAGCAAGCCCCCTCCCACATTTGCACCACATTCCGTCAGTTGAGCACTGCTGCGCCTACCTTCTGGGCCTTGCGGCGGCTCGCCACGAACAACCCAGCCAGCACCACCAGCAAGCTCAACACTCCCGTCGCGATGATCTCGACCCGGTGCGCTTCCTGGAACAGCATGATGGTCAACGTACCGACGATAAACACCATCACGGCGTACGTCAGGCCAGGAAACAGCCACATCTTGAACACGATCTTCTCGCCCGCCGCCGCACGCTTTTGACGCATGCGCAGTTGCGACACGGCAATCACCAGGTACACCAGCAACGCAATGGCGCCGGAGCTGGCCAGCAGGAATTCGAACACGGCCGCCGGGGCCACGTAGTTGGCAAATACCGCGAGGAACGCCGCGCCGGTGGACAGCAACACCGCCCAATAAGGTGTACCACTTTTGTTGGTGCGCTTGGCCACCGCTGGTGCATCACCGCGACGCCCGAGGGAGAACAACATACGCGAGGCGGTGTAGAGCGCCGAGTTGAGGCAACTGGTAACAGCCACCAGCACCACCAGGTCGACGATCAGCTTGGCATTCGGGATGCCCATGCGCTCAAGTACCGTCTGGTAGGAACCTACGGCCGCCAGGGTCGGATCGTTCCAAGGCACCAGCGACACGACAATGAAGATCGACAGCAGGTAGAACAAACCAATCCGCCAGATGACCGAGTTGGTGGCCTTGGTGATTTGCTGGCCGGGGTTCTTGGATTCCGCTGCAGCGATGGTCACGATCTCAGTGCCCATGAACGAGAACATGGTGGTCAGGATCGCTGCCAGAACCGCGCCCATCCCATTAGGCATAAAGCCCTGGGTATCGAACAGGTGCGAAACACCGCTGACCTGGCTGGTGGGCAAAAAGCCGAAAATCGCGGCCAGGCCGAGGATTACAAAGCCGACGATGGCCACGACTTTAATCAACGCAAACCAGAACTCGAACTCACCGTAGTTCTTCACGCTGAACAGGTTGGTTGCCGTCAGCAACAACGTAATGACCAGGGTAAACACCCAAATCGCCACGTCGGGGAACCAGGCGTGCAGGATAGTCGCCGCCGCGTTGGCTTCCAACGGAATCACCAGCACCCAGAACCACCAGTACAACCAACCAATGGTAAACCCAGCCCAGTGACCGATTGCGCGGTCGGCATAGGTAGAGAACGAACCGGTATCGGGTGACGCAACAGCCATCTCGGCCAGCATCCGCATCACCAGCACCACCAACGTACCGGCGGCCGCGTAGGCCAGCAGCACGGCGGGGCCGGCGGCAGCAATCGCATGGCCAGAGCCGACAAACAAACCTGCGCCGATTACGCCGGCAATCGACAGCATGGTGACATGCCGCGGCTTGAGCCCCTGTTCGAGGTCATTGGAGCTTTGAGTACTACTCATTGACACACCTTTGCGAGGAATTGCGAAAACGGGTTCGCCCGGCCTGCAGCCTTTCTCGTGAAAAGAATCCAACAGGGCGTTCTTTATTTTTTACGCAAGATTTGCGCCAAAATGTAACAGAGCCGCCATTGACGCGGGCTGTAGGACAATTCATCAGCGCTCGCAAGTCTTTGAGAATCATGGCATTCCGCTATAGCGTTACCGTGCGACTCACCTTCAAGCCAATCAGGCGCACCAAAAACACACACAAAAAGTACGTGACGCCCCATAAACGGGCTGATATGGACCGTTTGCCCGGTTAACCCTTCCAACACCCGGCCAAAGCTGGCACCATCGCGCCCTTTTTTACGCGAAGCCTGTGGATCTTTCGGGTTCAAACGTCTGTAGGTTGTTGATGGCGCGACACGCTACTGCGCCGATGCGACACACTGCCGCAGACCACCAGTTAACCGTCCGCAGCGCTGTTGGCTGTCATCCAAACGCTATGCTAGCTTGGCGCCTCGCCAGGAAGGCGGCCCAACAGCGAAGATCGCAACGAACACAATGAGGACCGCACATGGCCCAGGCCACGCCCGCGCTTGAAATCCGCAACTTGCACAAACGCTATGGTGAGCTTGAGGTACTCAAGGGTATCTCGCTGACCGCTCGCGACGGCGATGTGATCTCGATCCTGGGTTCCTCCGGTTCCGGCAAGTCCACCTTCCTGCGTTGCATCAACCTGCTGGAAAACCCGCATCAGGGCCAGATCCTGGTAGCCGGCGAAGAGCTCAAGCTCAAAGCCGCAAAAAACGGCGAGCTGATGGCCGCCGACGGAAAGCAGATCAACCGCCTGCGCAGCGAAATTGGTTTTGTGTTTCAAAACTTTAACCTGTGGCCGCACATGAGCATCCTCGACAACATCATCGAGGCCCCTCGTCGCGTGCTCGGCCAAAGCAAGGCTGAAGCAATAGAAGTGGCCGAGGCCTTGCTGGCCAAGGTCGGTATTGCCGACAAGCGTCACGCCTACCCTGCACAACTCTCCGGCGGCCAGCAACAACGGGCGGCGATCGCGCGCACCCTGGCGATGCAACCTAAAGTCATCCTGTTCGATGAACCCACGTCGGCGCTTGACCCGGAAATGGTTCAGGAAGTACTTAATGTGATCCGCGCACTGGCCGAAGAAGGCCGCACCATGCTGCTGGTCACCCACGAAATGGGCTTCGCCCGCCAGGTATCCACCGAAGTGGTGTTTTTGCACCAGGGCCTGGTCGAAGAGCAAGGATCGCCACAGCAGGTGTTTGAAAACCCGCTTTCGGCGCGCTGCAAACAATTCATGTCCAGCAACCGCTAACGGAGCAACATGCATGCAGACCTATAAGAAATTCCTTCTGGCCGCGGCCGTCTCGATGGCGTTCAGCGCCACGGCCATGGCAGAAACCTTGAAAATGGGGATCGAAGCGGCTTACCCGCCCTTCAACAATAAAGACGCCAGCGGCAACGTAGTGGGCTTCGACAAGGACATCGGCGACGCCCTGTGCGCCAAGATGAAAGTCGAGAAGTGCGAAGTGTATGTGTCCGACTGGGACGGCATCATCCCTGCCTTGAACGCCAAGAAGTTCGACTTCCTGGTGTCTTCGCTGTCGATCACCGATGAGCGCAAGCAAGCGGTTGACTTCACCGACCCGTACTACTCGAACAAGCTGCAGTTCATTGCGCCAAAAGCCACGGCAGACTTCAAGACTGACGCCGCTTACCTGAAGGGCAAGGTGATCGGTGCACAGCGTGCGACGCTGGCCGGTACCTACCTGGAAGACAAGCTGCCGGACACCGAAGCCAAGCTCTACGACACTCAGGAAAACGCCTACCTCGACCTGACCTCCGGTCGCCTTGACGGCATCCTCGCCGACAAGTACGTGCAGTACGAGTGGCTCAAGAGCAAAGACGGTTCGGCCTATGAGTTCAAAGGCGACCCGGTGGTGGAAAGCGACAAGATCGGTATCGCCGTACGCAAGGGCGACCCATTGCGCGAGCGCCTGAACAAAGCCCTGGCAGAGATCAAGGCAGACGGCACCTACAAAAAGATCAACGACAAGTACTTCCCGTTCAGCATCGAATGATCTGAACGACCTGCCCGGCGCGCTCCTGGGAGCGCGTCGGCTTTTAGCAATGCCTGCCGCGATATGAAAACACCATGAATTTCGATCTCTACGGATTCGGCCCGGCCCTCGCCGCCGGCGCGCTGATGACCGTCAAACTGGCGCTCACGGCCCTGTGCCTGGGGCTGGTGCTCGGCCTTGCCGGCGCCTTGGCCAAGACTTCGCCGTACAAGCCGCTGCAATGGCTGGGCGGTGCGTATTCGACCATCGTTCGCGGTATTCCCGAATTACTGTGGGTGCTGCTGATTTACTTCGGCACCGTCAACCTGATGCGAGCCCTGGGTGAGTTTTTTGGCAACCCCGACCTGTCGCTGAGTGCCTTCGCCGCCGGCGTCATCGCCCTGGGCCTGTGCTTCGGCGCCTACGCCACCGAAGTGTTTCGCGGCGCGATCCTCGCCATTCCCAAGGGCCACCGCGAAGCCGGTGTGGCATTGGGGCTGTCGAAATTTCGGATTTTCACCCGGTTGATCATGCCGCAGATGTGGCGTATCGCCCTGCCGGGCCTGGGCAACCTGTTCATGATCCTGATGAAAGACACCGCACTGGTGTCGGTGATCGGCCTTGAAGAGATCATGCGCCACGCGCAGATCGGCGTGACCGTGACCAAGCAGCCATTCACCTTCTTCATGGTTGCGGCGTTCATGTACCTGGGCCTGACCGTACTGGCGATGACCAGCATGCACTTCCTGGAAAAACGCGCCGCCCGCGGCTTTGCAAGGAGCACCCAATGAGCGGCGACTACGGTTGGCTATCGCACTTTGACCTGGGCCTGAACTGGGCCGTGATCATCAAGTGGCTGCCGAAGTTGGCCCAGGGCGCCACCCTGACCCTGGAGCTGGTGGCAATCGCCGTGATCGCCGGCCTGCTGCTGGCGATTCCACTGGGTATCGCGCGCTCTTCGCGCCGCTGGTACGTGAGCGCCCTGCCCTATGGCTACATCTTCTTCTTCCGTGGCACGCCGCTGCTGGTGCAGCTGTTCCTGGTGTATTACGGGCTGGCGCAGTTCGATGCCGTGCGCAACAGCTTCATGTGGCCGTACCTGCGCGACCCGTTCTGGTGCGCCACGGCCACCATGACCTTGCACACCGCGGCCTATATCGCCGAGATCCTGCGCGGTGCGATCCAGGCCATTCCGCCGGGCGAGATCGAAGCAGCGCGGGCATTGGGCATGTCCAAACCGAAAACGCTGTTCTACATCATCCTGCCCCGCGCCTCACGCATCGGCCTGCCGGCCTACAGCAACGAAGTGATCCTGATGCTCAAGGCCAGTGCCCTGGCCAGTACCGTGACCCTGCTGGAACTGACCGGCATGGCCCGCACCATCATTGCCCGCACTTACCTGCCGGTAGAGATTTTCTTCGCCGCGGGTTTGTTCTACCTGCTGATGGCTTACGTGCTGGTGCGCGGTTTCAAACTGCTGGAAAAGTGGCTGCGCGTCGATGCGTGCCAAGGACGTTGAGGCACGCTTCCAGGCACTGGATGCATTCCTGATCGAGTACCAAGGGCTGTGGCGACCACGGCCCTTTACTCAGTTGCAGTTGCCCTGGGAAACCGAGCATCTCGAGTTATCCCAGTGGCTGCGTCGGCGTTCGTTGGCCGAAGCTGAAGCCAGTCACAACCACCCCCACGACCTGCCTGCGCCTGCACCGTTTCCACAGCTGGCCGCTCAAGCACTGCGCCTGAGTGCTGTGGATAAGTTACCCGCCCACTCACTGGACCCCGCTCGCCACCGTTTGAATGTGGACGTGCCCGGGCGCAAGTGGCAACAGATCGAAGCCTTCGGCGCCGCACTGACTTTTGCCCAGACGCCTGCCCACTGGCTGGACTGGTGCGCCGGCAAAGGCCATCTTGGCCGCCGCCTGCTGCAACCCGGCCAACGGTTGACCTGCCTGGAATATGACCCGGCCCTGATTGCGTCCGGCCAAGCCCTGAGCGATCACCACGGCTTGCCCGCTGCCCATTGCCTGCAAGACGTGATGGCCGATGTAGCGATCGACCCCGAACACACACCTGTGGCCCTGCACGCCTGCGGCGACCTGCACGTGCGCCTGCTGCAACTGGCCAGCGCCGCTGGCTGCAAACAATTGGCGCTGGCGCCCTGCTGCTACAATCGCATCAATGCCGAGCGCTACCAGGCACTGTCCGGCGCCGGGCGCGCATCCCTGCTAACCCTGTCGATTGATGATCTGGGATTGCCCCTGAGCGAAACCGTCACCGCCGGCAACCGCGTGCGCCAGCAACGGGACACCTCCATGGCGCGGCGCCTGGGCTTTGATCGACTACAGCGGCAACTGCGTAACTGCGACGACTATTTGCCGACGCCCTCTCTGCCCGCCAGTTGGCTGGATAAATCCTTCGCCGACTACTGCCGCGAGCTGGCAAACCTCAAGAATTTATCCACAGGTGAACAAGACTGGCCGGCGCTCGAAGCCTACGGCTGGCAGCGCCTGGCCGAAGTGCGAAACCTGGAGTTGGTAAGGGGTTTGTTTCGACGCCCACTGGAAATGTGGCTGGTGCTGGATCGCGCACTTTTTTTGAGCGAACAGGGCTACAACGTCGAGGTCGGCACCTTCTGCGAACCAACGCTCACGCCACGCAACCTGATGGTGCTGGCCCAGCGCGAATAAGGTGCAAAGTTCCCTGCACGCGCCCTGTGGATAACTCTGTTGATGGAATCTTTGCGGAAGCTGTAGTAATCGGCGCTGAACGCCAAAAGCGAGGCTGGTCATTTTTTCTTCACAAAATAAAACGCACACAAAACAGGCAGTTGCAGCGTGTTGAGAACGGCTGCACAAAATGGCTGTTTCGTGACAGCTGTTACCAACCGATTGTGCATAAGCATCAGACGTTAAACGTATAAAGCGGACTTTGCAGGGTGGTTTTTGGCGGTTTCAGCGGGCGGAGAACCTCGTTGGGCGCCGGATCGCTCAGGTGCGCGGGGTAACTGGCATGACGCGGAAGTGACGGCTTTTTACGCTGCTACACCGTGTGGAAAACACGCTAATCGCAAGAAACCTTGGTTTTTGCAAAAATAGTCAGAATTCAGGGGTTTACAGAACCTTTCCAATCGCTATAATCGTCGCCCTAACACGCCGGTATAGCTCAGTTGGTAGAGCAACTGACTTGTAATCAGTAGGTCCCGGGTTCGACTCCTGGTGCCGGCACCATACAAGGTTCCAGAGAAGGCTTTCAAAATCTCTGGAACCCCCGAAAAACCCGCCTTCTGGCGGGTTTTTTCGTTTTAGCGTTCCATCGGTTTTCGTCAGAAACTGGTGGATTCCAACCGTTTTAAGGGTAGAGTTTGGGATACAGGTCACTTCGATAAAAGGGAGTACCCTTATGTCGCGCACCACAGCTCCGCTCTCCGACGCAGCTTGCCGCTTGGCAAAACCTACAGACCGCGCCTACAAGCTTTTCGACGGCGACGGCCTCTACCTCCTAGTCCAACCCAATGGCCGCAAAGGCTGGCGGCTCCGTTACGTCAACCTGACGGACGCGAAGGACTGACCTCGTTCGGCAATTACCCCGTCATTGGCCTCGCCGATGCGCGCCGCAAGCGCTTGGAAGTTAAGCGAATGCTGGCGGATGGCGTTGATCCTATAGAGACCAAGCACCAAGCCAAGGCGGAAGCCGTAATCAAAGGCAGAACCTTTGAAAGCGTTGCGCTCGACTGGCATACGGAAATGTCGGCCAAGTGGGCACCAGGCCATTCCAAGACAGTGATGAGCCGCCTCAAAACCCACGTATTCCCGCTGATCGGCGCAAGCGCCATCGTTGATCTCGACACCCATGACCTTATGCAGCCCTTGGAAGCGATCAAGAAGCGCGGAACGATCGACGTTGCTTTAAGGGTACAAAACTATCTGCAGAGCATCATGCGCGAGGCAAAGCGCCAACGGCTTATCACCATAAACCCTGCTTACGATCTCGAAGGCTCGATCAAAGCCCCGCGGGTGGTACATCGCCCCGCTCTACCCTTATCGCGACTGCCGGAACTGCAGGAGCGGATCGACACCTATAAAGGCCGGGCACTTACCCGTCTGACGGTGATGCTGTCGCTGCATGTGTTTGTACGATCCAGCGAACTGCGTTTCGCCCGCTGGAGCGAGTTCGACCTCAAGCGCGGTACCTGGGAGATACCGGACACTCGACCAGCGTTGGAAGGCGTACCCTTTTCCACAAGGGGTACGAAGATGGCAGGGGATATCCATTTAGTACCCTTATCGCCGCAAGCAGTGGCGCTACTCGAAAAAATCCATGCACTCACAGGCAAATTCGCATTGGTCTTCGCAGGGGATGTCAAACCCTGGAAGCCCATGTCCGAAAATACCGTGAACAACGCGCTACGGACGATGGGATACGACACCAAAACCGATATCTGTGGACATGGGTTTCGTTCGATGGCCTGCAGCGCACTGATCGAGTCAGGACTGTGGTCGGAGACAGCTATTGAACGGCAGATGAGCCACAAGGAGCGCAACAACGTCCGCGCCGCTTACATCCACAAGGCTGAGTTCATCGAGGAACGCAGGCTGATCATGAACTGGTGGAGTCGGTACCTGGAGGCCAACCGGCAGGAGCATGTCACCCCCCACGAATTCGCGAATCAGACCGGACCGAACGTCACTCGCTTAAAAGCAAAACGTGGCGCAAATGAGTAAGCGCTCGGTCTTCATATTTCAGTGATCCGCTTGTCCACGCGGGTCCATCCAAGCAGGGCTGCAAAGCCGCCCTGCTTGGATGGACCTCACTTAAAAAATCTAAAGTCCATGCAACTGTCTGTGGAAAACCACAGATTTCCACCGGTGGATAATTTCATCCACAGCCGCAGAACTCCCAAAAATTCGAGCCTTGACCCAATTTATCCACAGGCGTAGAAAAGATCGAGCAAAGGGCTGTCGTTGACAGCAACCCAGGTAGCCAGAACCTTTAAGGCTACGCCACACCGTGGTGGTTCTCCCAAAGTGCGATTAGCGTCCGGCGGCTCGCATGGTCACAGCGATGTGATGGATGCCTACTTTTAACAGTGTGCCCACTGCGGCAACTCATCCCCTTTCATAGCTGCCCTGCAGCAACCTATCCGCTTGGCCATTTCCTTGCGCCAGCCTGCGCCCGTCTCTTTCTTCCGGAAAGAGACGGGCGCTCCTACCGCTGCTGCAGCCCAACTCGTACAAGGCTTTGCGGCATTCCCCCTCGTGACAATCGGCGTGACAAACACCGAAAAGTCACCAGCAACAGCGATGCAGATGATGGTGCCGCAGCCTACAAAATGGACTGCACCTGACTGACAGTCAGGCACGCCCCGGTCATCGCTTCACTGCCTTCACCTGACTCAGGATCTCGCGGCAACGGTCTCGTCAGCCAGTGCAGCCTCCACCCGCCCACTTCCTCGGAAGTGCTCAGGAGGCCAGATCATGAGATGCCCAAGCTCCCGGTCGTAAAGAGCCGTCAGTCCCGCGTTAGTGGACAACCCTCACAGGTCGCAGGGGCCTTGATCCCTGATAACACTAAACATTCTTGGCGGGATGACGTGGGGGAGGTATTGACGTTTACCTTCGAGTGGAGTCTGGTCACGTTTTGCTCGGGAAACTATACGAGCGAAATTTTGGGAAGGATCGGCAGCTAGGTTCCGCCGAGCCATGGACAATGCGGGACAGGCTTGGAGGTGGTCACTTCGGTAAAGTTGACACACAGTGATCGGCTGTGAGCACTCGGACGGTGCTATGAGTCGGAGGTCGAGTGTAAGATCTGAAATATTAGGAACCGAGCCAAATGCCACAACACTTAAACCAATAAATAAAACTGGTCAATATAAGGAAATACGATGATCGATTTAAATCATGCACTAATGGACACACCAAACAACCGCAACGAAACCACTAAAGAGTTTTCCTCATGCTGGAATTCACTTGGCTTATATCATTCCACTCAGTATGTTTTGAGGCTGAGCTACCAAGTACACAATCTTGTTGAGAGCGCCGCCAATAAAAAAAATGGCGGAGTGACACACGAAGAACTGCAAGCCTATTCAACCTACATACATGAGACCGTGCATTGGTGGCAGCATATTGGATCAACAATTGGATTCATTATGAGCATGTGCTATCCGGCAGAGGCACATTCAAATCTTGAGCATCTCCAGCAGCTAGCAAAATCCAAAAATGCCAAAAAACCGTTAAGGTCATGGGCGGAATCTGAAATGCGGAATGGCAAAGATCATCGAGACAAGGACGTTGCGGCAGCAAATGCCGCAGTCAATAACTCTCTTGACATCGCATTCTACCGAACCTTGATGATGGGAGTTAGAATTGAAAACACTGTAGCCACACAATATTTTGAATCTACGGGCCATTCATTTAGGATTGCTTATGATACAGCAATTAATACTTTAAGAGCTGTTTTTGACCCCGAGGCCGTATTTTTACCTAATCCAGACGACTGGAATGATGGCCTAAAAGATCTAGAAGAGAAGGAAGTCACTGGCTACTATTACGGCTCCCCAATCCCAAGGTATCCAATAAAAGGTCTTGATATAATAGAGGGCCAAGCTAGATTCATCCAGCTACAATTTCTATATTTTGCAACAGGGGAGCGCATTCAATTTGATCAATTTGAGAAAGAAAATTATCTCCTAGATGAATACGGAGATGCATTTAGATTTTTCCTTGAAAACACCTCAAGCAAAACCCCGAAAACTATGGGGGACCCCATTGTCTCTCTATTCCTGTTAGTTTGTGATATATCCCTAAACCCCGTGAGCGGCTTTCCGAAACCCGTGACCAATATTGAGAGCTTTATATATCATTTAGACTGCAGTTATCGGTTCATGAGCCTATGCAATGCTGTCAAAGCAAATCCATATCTGAAGTCACACATAAAAGAATGCAGCTCAAAAGAATACCTAGAAGTTTCGCAACTATTAGTGGCGCACTGTGGATTCGAGCACCCTTATGACTTACCACAGCTTGTAAAAAAATGGAAGGACGAACAAAAAATAATTAGCGAGCTTCTAGAAGGACATGAGAACAGCCACTATTCTGAAGGGAATTCAGTAGTTAAAATTTTGTTTGCCAATTTTTTATCTTTCAACCTGGATAAGCTCAAGTGCCCTGAATTTTTTTGCTGGACAGGAAAGCATCTGGCTAGGAAAAGTGGAGGCTCGCACCTAGATGGTGGGTACGAGAAGGTTTGGCTCCGTAACCTCTCCCTCTTCACAGACAGTGCAGATGAGCAAACTATTGTCCCAAGGCTTTTCCCATGGAAATCAGAAGAAAATATAAAGAAAGCGTTTAATGATTTTTACGGTGAGAACATGATGAGTTTTATGGGAAGTCAATGGGTGATTCAAGACGGAAAATTTAACTACGACTTCTCTTGGCTAACGGAGCAAACAGACGAAGACGTAATAGAGAATAAAGTAAAATCTGTATTTGAAGCTCTATACGGGATCAATCCAAGCGAAATTAAACACACTTAAGGTCTCTGCGCATTCTGGCCAGCCAATCATGAATGGTGCTTTAGCCAGCTTATACACATTGCGGCTTTAGCACCAAAACATTACTTACACATAAACCTTTAAGCTGCCACATCTAACAGCACCCCCTCTGTTTGTAGACAGTATGAATAGCAACCTATACATTGGTTTGAACGCACCCATAGCCCTTTGCGAAATCCGTTACAGACTATCGGCGCACTCCCAACCAATATCACAGGATAATTTTAGGGATAGTATGAAATATCAGCATAACAAAACATGATTGAATTCATTAGTTTAAGATTCCTTTTGACTCCTGGTGCCGCACCATACAAAACGAAGCCCTCGCAGAAATGTGAGGGCCTTGTAGTTTCCGCGCGTCCTCTTTTTGTCCACACACTGCAATCCGGGAGCCTCGTGTGCCATCCAATCCACCGACGATCTGCGTGGCATGCTCTCGAGCGCCTTCTCACCTCAGCCAGTGCCTTTCGCTAGCAACCGAGCTTTTATACAAAATTATGGAGAGCCAATAATTATGCCGCTCCCATAAAACCAATAATTGGTCAGTCGATCCCTGCTCTTAACCCAGCAGACGCCTAATCGATCTAGTTTCCCGATTGCTCCCCACGTCCCACCACGCTACCCTCCTCCCCGTCGCTGCCAATTCAGCGACCGGGCCTGATAACCCGACTTGATGCAGGCGCCTTAGCGCCACGCATTCGTTCAAACGACGAACGTGGTAGCTCTCACTAGATACGGGAGTTCTACCAATGACCGCTCCAAATCCATCTGCGTTAACCACCCTCGGCGTCACCCCCTTTTCCTTTCACTCCGACCAACCTCTGTTCCGCGTCAACAGCGGTGTTTCCCTGCATGAAGCCTTGCATCACGTTTCTGACCTGCTCCACCTCGCCAAGCTGCTCGCGGAAGATGCGGCGATGACGCAGGACACGGACCGTTATGCCTGGGCGTCGCATTATTTGCAGGAGATGAGCAAGGCGGTGATTGATGATGTGGTGAAGGTGTTGGAGTCGCCAGGGAATGTTGAGCAATAAAGAAGTCGCGTGGTGCGCGGGCTGACGTCATCGCGGGCAAGCCCGGCTCCCACAGAGGAAAGCCCTGGCCTGAATAGGTCGGGGCTTTTTGCGAAAGACGAGCCAAAGGCAATATGGCACTTAGCCACTTATTCGATTGACACCCCTCCCCACTCCTTTAAAAACCCCGCCTTGCTTGCGCTTTTATCGAGACATGGATGTTGTCCAACCCCCCGCTGTTCAAATACCGCCGCTATTGGCTGGCGGCTCTCATCGTGTTGCTGGCGATTCTTGATCCTTTCGGCCTGGCCAGTTCCAGTGACAAGGCGTCGGCGCAGTGGCTCAATCGTATGTTCGCCAGCCACTACCCGAACCTTGGTCAGCAGCGGGTGGCAGTGGTGTTGATCGACGATGCCTACCTGATGCGCAACGACAGCTCATGGCCAATGCCCTATGGCGAGCAGAGCAAGTTGTTCAAGCGTTTGCTGGCGTACAAGCCTCGGGCGGTGTTTGTGGATTTGCTGTACAGCCATGACCACTCGTTGGGCGACCCGGCGCGGGGCAGCCAGTTGCTGGCGAATGTGTTTGAGCGTTATCAACGCCAAGGTATCCCGCTGTGGCTGGCCAATACCGGTTTGGCGCGCGGGGAAGCGGGCCAGGCCAACACGCTGGCGCCGTTCATGCAGGTGAGCCGGCCAGCGCTGGTGGTGTGGGAAGGGGTGGACGACAAGTACCCGCTGGCCATGCACACACAGGCGGGGCTTTTGGAAACCCCAGCGATGGCGCTGTACCGCGAGTTTTGTGCCACGCAACATTGCAAACAGCCGCCGGAGGATGCGCAGACCGCTGCGCAACGCCAGCCCATTGCGGTGCAGTGGGGGCTGAAGTTGGCGGCGGAACAGGCGCGGATTGCCGATATCAGCCACTGCGCGCCCGCGCGGCATTTTCTGCTGGATGGGGTGGCGCAGTTCTTTCAGGCCGTGTTCTGGAAGCTTGATGACTCGGCCCAGGCACGGTGCCCTTATACGCTGACATTGTCGGCCAGTGACCTGGAGGTCAGCGACCCCGACGATCAGGCACTGATCGCAGAGTTGCTGCGCGACCGCCTGGTGCTGGTGGGCGCCAATATCGCGTCCACGGGGGATCTGGTTGAGTCGCCGGTACATGGCCAACTCCCCGGCGTGTACTTGCACGCCATGGCCCTGGATAACCTGATCAATTCTGGCATGGACTACGACCATGAACCGGCCGACTTTCCCCGCTTGCCCTTCAATTGGCTGGACCTGCTCGAGCTCGGGCTGTTGGCGTTGATTGCCGTGCTCAAGGCGCTGCACGCACGTCGCCTTGCGGGCCAGCGCACCTGGAGCCGGTGGCGGCGCCAGGAAATCTGGTTTTTTACCTCGCCGTGCCCGTCGTGGCTGTTGGTGATGTCGATGTTGGCGGCGGTCAGTGTGTTGCTGAGCCTCAATGACATCACCCCGGTCAACGTGCTGGGCATTGTTTTGCTGTCGTTGGTGTTGTTCAGCGAGCGGATCGAAGCCTTCTTCGACCGCGACCGCTGAGTGTGCCGTTTTGTCATTTGACTCAAGGAATTCAAGGATGAACAGAAGTCTCATCGTTTTGCTCACCGCCCTCTTCACCCAGGGTGCCTGGGCGGAAACTCACAGTATCAAAGCGTTCCTGGCCGACCCGGTGACCGTACTGGACGAGCAAGGCAAGCAACAACGTGAGTTGGCGAAAAAGGATGCGCCCACCCAGCCCGTACCGGTGTTGCAGTACAACCAGGCGCTGGACCTTGTGCAGGTCGAGCTGGCGGGCCAGAAGGTCTGGCTGGACACCATGGAACTGCGCATCGAGCCGCCGCTGAACGTCGTCGACCTGCCCTGCCAGGGCCTGACCAAAAGCCAGGCCAAAGACAGCCGCAATAACTCCACCATTGGTTTTGGTGCCGGTTGCAATCAATAAAAGGAGCGGTGCGGTGAAGGGATATCTAGTCGCGGCCAGCCTATTGGCCAGTTCGGTGCTCAGCGGTTGCGCCACCTTGAAGGGCGCGGACCAGGCGTTCCTGAACCTGGTGGGGCCTTCGACCCAATCCCGGGTCCAGGGCCACTACGTGGACAACACTGACGTACGCCAGTATTACAAGCTCGACCCACAGCGCCAGAGCCAACAGCGCCTGAGCTACGACGGGCGGGCGGTGCCGGCTGCCGAAGCGCGTCAGCAGAACCTGGTGGATATCCCGATGCTGCAAGGCTACTTGCAGGGCATTGTCACGCGCTTGTCCAAGGGCTGGCCGGGGGAGTTGCCGCCGCTGCAGGTGAAGATCACCGACAGTTATGGTTTCGGGCCATCGGCAGACCCTTACGGCAACCTGTTCGTGCCGCTGGGTATGCTGGACAACGTCGCCAGCGAAGACGAAATCGCGGCGATGCTTGGCCATGAAATGAGCCACGTGTTGCTGCATCACCATGACCGCATGGCTGCCTTCCAGCAGCAGAAAGACATGTTCACCACCGTCGCCTCCACGGTCGCCTTGGCCACCATAGCGGCCGATACGGGCGTCGACCGCAGCTCCGGGACGATGAAACTGTTCAGTAAAGACCCGGCCGGCACGCAAAAGACCATCGGTAACACCGTGCTGTACACCGCACTGGCCAATACCTTTTCCGATCAGGTATGGAGCACCGCCTGGGGCCGCAGCCAGGAAGACCAGGCCGACCTGCTCGGCACCGACTTGATGATCCGCGCCGGTTACGCCCCGCGTGCCGCCACCCATAGTCTGGAGCGCCTCAACGACTTCCAGGGCAAGCAGAAACCCTTGCTCACGGGCTTCCTCACGGCGCGCAAGAATGCCATGCAGGATTCGCTGCAGCAGTTCAATCTCAACCAGTTCACCAAAGAGCTGGACGTGCTGGTCAAGGACGGCTTGACCACCGGCATCACCGCAACCACGCAATACTTCAACCGCTCGCACATGTCGGCGATGGACCGCGACACCGAGCTGCGCCAGTACTTGCAACGCGAATATCGCCAGGAACGCCGCGCTCGGGTCAACCCACAAAGCTGGTCGAAGATGAAGACTACGCCGCAAGTGGCGAAGGCCTTACAGGGTTATAAAGACGCGTACTTCGCCATCGATGCCCTGGAGAAAAACAAAGTGCCGGATGCTGAAGGGTTTATCCGCAAGGCCCTGGCATCACCGGTCAAGGACCAGCCGAGCATTCGGCGCACGGCCTATACCGTGCGCCTGGCCCAGGGCAAAAACAGCGAAGCGGTGAAAGAGTTGCAGGCGATCAAGGACTGGTCCCTGGCCGGCCCCTCCACCTATGACTTGATGATCAGCTACCACCTCAAGCGGGGTGATGGGCAATCGGCCCTGGCGATGATCGACAAGGCTGAACGCAATCTGGGCTCGGAGGAGCTGTTCATCACCGAAAAGCTGTTGGCCAACCAGCAACTGCAGAATGTGCAGCAGGTGCAAACGGTGTTGCGCAAGTGCGAGCAGTACCCGACACGCAAGGAAAACTGCAAGAAGCTCGCACCGGCCAAGGCCTAGGCGGCAACATTCGCACCTGGCATAAAAAAAACCCGAACCAGTCGGGGTTTTTTATTGCCTGGCATCAGGCACGACGCTCGATCAATTAGAAAACGTTGATCGGGTAGTCGGCGAACAGACGGATTTCGTTACCGCCTACGTTGTAGTTGCTGGCGTTGTTGGAAACGCGCAGCCACGAGGCGCGAGCACGCAGGCTCAGGTCTTTGGCTGGGCCGCTCTGTACGACGTACTTGAACTGGTTCCAGATTTCACGCTCGGTGCCATCGCCACGGCCGGTGCCGTCGTCGATGTTGGTGCCACGCACGTAGGCAATGTTGTAGGTCAGGCCCGGTACGCCGAAGGTGGCGAAATCGATGCCGTAACCTGCTTGCCAGGAACGCTCGTCCTTGCCGTTGAAGTCAGACCAGTAGGAGTTGGCCAGCAAGATGGTATTGCCGCCGTCGCCGATGCCGCCAGCGTTGCGGTAGCCGCCGTACAGGTAGCCAGTGTCGCCGGTGCTGCGCTGGTGAGCGATGGTGAAGCTGTGCGCACCAACGGCCCAAGTCGCGCCCAGGCTCCAGATCTTGTTGTCGCGCGCGTCCGCATCACCTTGGTTTTCCAGGGCGAAACTGCGATCAAGCTTGGTTTTGTAGCCGTTGAAGTCAAACGTCAGCGACTGCTTCTCTGGCAGGGCCAGCACGTAGTTGACGTTGACGTATTGCTTTTTCAGCACGTCTTGCATGTCGGAGGCATACAGGGCAGCCGACAGGCTTTCGGTGAATTTGTAGCTACCGCCGATGTAGTTGATGCTCTTCAAGCGGCCGCTGTCGCTGCCCTCGGCGCTCTTGCGAGCTTCCTTGGTGAAGTGACCGGCGTCCAGTTGCAGGCCGGCAATCTCTTTGGAAACAATCGAGGTGCCCTCATAGGTTTCCGAGAGCAAGCGCGAGTTATCGTACTGCAGGACCGGTACGGCCGGCATTTGCTGACCGTATTTGATCACGGTGTTGGAGATACGCGCCTTCACGGCCGCGCCGCCTTTGGCCAGGTCGTTGGCGGCTTCACCGCTGTCACCTTGCTTGAAGAAGTCGATACCGCCAGCGCCGCTGCGGCCTTTACCACCGTCCAGGCGGATAGCGTATTGGCCAATCACGTCCACACCCACACCCACGGTGCCTTGGGTGAAGCCGGACTCGAACTTGCCGATGAAGCCTTGGCCCCATTCAGCTTTGTCCTGCTTGCCGTTTTTGTAGTCACGGCTGATGTAGGCGTTACGTGCGGCGATGTTCAGGTGGCTATCTTCAACAAACCCCTTGGATTGCTCCTGGTCGTTTGCCATTGCTGTCGATGCGCTCAAAATCCCCAGAGCGATCAGACTCATCCGTTGCTTCAACATATTCTTATATTCCTTATTACGGGTTGAGTACGCGCTGTGACACCAGGCTCCATGTTGCTATTTCTGGTGTCGACCTTTGCCGCAAAAAGAAAGCCCGCGGACGACTGAACTGCCGCGGGCCTTTTTTTATTGGAGTAAGTCATGGCGGTGAGCCACAGGCGTTGGGCGCAATCCTATGCGGGCGTTGAACTATGTGTCAATTTCGTGAATCGTCTGTATTTAGGCGATATTCGTCTAAGGGGCGAGCTAAAGCACTACGCTGAAAACGATTGAATGACCTACGGCACCGATAAAAAACACATCAAGTAACAAATCTGCCAGCGACACGACAGGGAATAGATAACACGCGCAAATGCAAAGCATTACCATTCGCGCAAATTTCCTGCCCAACCTGTTGGATACACCCCCATGCCCACCCCTTGCCTGACGCCCATCGCCCTTGGGCTCTCCATGCTGCTGTCTGCCGGTTTTGCCTGCGCGACTACTGTATTGCCCGAGACCTCGATCAACGCCGAAGCTGACGAAGACGACCCACGCGTCAAAGAGACCAACACCGCCACGCGCACCGCGACCTCCGTACGCTATGTGCCCCAGGCGATCGACTCGGTAAAAACCGACAATCTGCGGTCCTACGGCACCAACGACCTGGGCCAGGCGTTAAGCGGTATTCCCAACGTCAGCAGCGGCGCCGACACACGCTTCGACAGCCTGCGCATACGCGGTTTCGACGCCAGCAATGACTTCTATCTGGACGGCATTCGCGACGACAGCCAGTATGTGCGCGACCTGCACAACATCGAGCGTATCGAAGTGCTCAAGGGCCCGGCCGCCGTGCTGTACGGGCGCGGCGGCCAGGGCGGTATCGTCAACCGCGTAAGCAAATTGCCCACGCCGGGTCATAAGTCGAGTATCGAAGCCCAAGGTGGCAGCAACGATTTGCGCAGCCTGTATGCCGACCTGAGCGCTGACCCGAGCGACACCATCAGCCTGCGTCTGAACATGGGCAACCAGGACAACAACAGCTTTCGCGATGGCGTCAGCGGCAACCGCCAGTTGTTTGCGCCGTCGATGAGCTGGCAGCTCACGCCCGACCTGAACTGGCTGGTGCAATACGAATACAGCCGCTACAACCGCACGCCGGACCGTGGCATTCCCGGGGTCAACGGGCGCCCGGCGGATGTGAGCCGCAGCACCACTTATTTCGATCACGGCGACTACATCGACGATAAATCCCAGTCACTGCGCTCCAAGCTCGCCTACGAGCTCAACGCCAACTGGCAACTGCGCCACACCCTCGGTGTGTTCAAGCTCGACAGCGATTTCGACAACACCTACCAGACCGGCTACGACGCGAAAACCAACAGCGTCAGCCGCCAACACTGGCAGCAAGACCTGACCACCCGCAATGTTTTCAACAACCTTGAGCTGGAGGGTGGTTTCGACACATTTGGCCTGGAGCATCGCCTGCTCACCGGTATCGAGCTGGGCAGCCAGCGGCGCGACCCGAAGCTGTACTCGGCTCGGGATGCCAGGACGGTCCCCAGCCTGGACCTCAACCAACCCAATCGCCGCCTGAGCCACACCGGGAGCATGCGACTGTCGAGTTACAACCACACTGAAGTCGAAAGCAGCGCGCTGTACGTGCAGGATCAACTGCGCCTGAACGACCAGTGGCAACTTTTGGGCGGGCTGCGTTATGACCGCTTTGAAGTGGACACCACCAGCAAGGTGCTCAACACCCAGGAGAACGTGAAGAGCCACAGCACCAGCCCGCGCGTCGGCCTGGTGTGGACGCCGCTGGAGCATCATTCGTTCTATGCCTCGTGGAGCAAGACCTTCTCGCCAGCGGGCGGCGGCCTGATCGGTATCACGCCGAACGCCGCCGGGAACGTCAACGACCTTAGCCCGGAGCTGACCAAGCAGAAGGAAATCGGCGTGAAGAGCGACTGGTTCGACGACCGCCTGAGCACCACGCTCGCCGTGTACGAGCTGGAACTCTACAACCGCCGCACCAGCGACCCGCTGGACCGCACCATTACCCTGCTCACCGGCGAGCAACGCTCACGCGGCGTGGAGCTGACGGCCACCGGCAAGATCATCGACAACTGGTACGTACGCGGCGGTGTAGGCCTGCAGGACGCCAAGGTGGAGAAGGACAACAACGGCTTTGAAGGCAAACGTATCAGCGACGTGGCCAAGCGCAATGCCAGCGTGTTCATCACCTGGAAACCGGAAATGGGCTGGTACGCCGAAACCGGTTTGACCCTGGTGGGTGATCGCTACGCCGACAGCCTCAACACCGTGGTACTGCCGGGATACGGGCGCTGGGACGCGCTGGCCGGGTTCCGTCAGAAAGAGTGGGACGTGAGGGCGGCGCTGAACAATATTGCCGACAAAAATTACTACGCCTCGGCGACCAGTGCGGCGCAGATTCAACCAGGGGAGCCGCGTAGCCTGGTGGTCACCGGTACCTACAGTTTCTAATATTTCATCTGGCACACTGACTGCAGTGTGCCTTCACTTACTCATCAACTCGCATAACGCCTGCACTTCATCCTCCGTGAACAACCCCACCGGGTAGCGTTCTCTCATCACCCTGCGCAAGTCAGGCACCTGACTGACCTGGCGCGAGCGGTTTGCCTTCAACCACAGCGCCAACGCATGGATCGCATCGCCGTTGACTCGCAAGGGGTGAAACGTGCGCATGTTCATCAGGTCGATATCGGCATTCATTTCAGCGCTCTCTCCTGCTGCGTGAGCGGCTAACTTACTCAAGGTTTGTGACAGAACTGCGCAGTCATCGCACAGATTCACTGTGCCGACAGCGATACAAGAGCTATGCCAATGTGCCGTCCGCCTTGGCATTCAGATACAAAAAAGCCCGCGACCTGGCTGGGTCGCGGGCTTGGCTGGAACACTGCGGTTGCGCAGCGCACACGCGCCCTCAAAGCACCGTTACAACTGCACTCAATTTCTGTGCGGTGCGGGCTGCTGTTGGGTCAGGCAATGAATATTGCCTCCCCCCAGTAACAGTTCGCGACCCGGCACCATCACCACTTCATGCTGCGGGAATAGGCTCTGCAGGATTTGTTTGGCCTGGTGGTCCAGCGGGTCATCGAAACTCGGCGCGATGATGCCGCCGTTGACGATCAGGAAGTTGACGTAGGACCCGGCCAACCGCACGCTCGGGTTACGTTCCTGGCTGCCGTCCACCGGGTCGACACCGGCGCATTCTTCCTCGGTGGCATACAGCGGTCCCGGGATCGGCATTTTATGCACGATGAACGCGCGCCCCTTGGCGTCGGTGCTGTTTTGCAGCACATCCATGGCTGCGTGGCAGCGCGAGTAGTTCGGATCTTGCGGGTCATCGGTCCAGGCCAGCAACACTTCGCCCGGGCGCACATAGCAGCAGAAGTTATCCACATGGCCATCGGTTTCGTCGTTGAACAGGCCATCCGGCAACCAGATGATCTTATCCACCGCGAGGTGATCAGCCAGTACAGCTTCAATGGCCGCACGATCCAGGTGCGGGTTGCGATTGCGGTTCAACAGGCACTCTTCGGTGGTGATCAGGGTGCCTTCGCCATCCACATGGATCGAACCCCCTTCAAGCACGAAGCCTTTGGTGCGATAGCGCGGCGCGCGCTCGATCTCTAGGATCTTGCCGCCTACCTGGGAGTCACGGTTCCACGGTGCATACAGGCCACCGTCAAAACCACCCCAGGCATTGAAATCCCAATTCACGCCCCGCACCTCGCCGCTGTCGTTGATCACGAACGTGGGGCCCGTATCGCGGACCCAGGCATCGTCGGAAGACATTTCCACCAAGCGAATATTGGGTACATCCAGGCGCGCACGGGCGTTCTCGTACTGGCCGGCGGAAACCGCAACGGTCACGGGCTCAAAGCGGGCGATGGCCTTGGCCACAGCCACGTGGGCGGCCTGCGCAGGCTTGCCGCCCAGACGCCAGTTGTCGGGGCGCTCGGGCCAGATCATCCAGGTTTGGGTCTGTGGCGCCCATTCGGCAGGCATATGGAAGCCATCGGCGCGAGGTGTACTGTGCAGGGTGGTCATGGCGTTCAAAACTCCGAATGGGGTGAAGACCGACTTGATATGGATAAAAATCGGCTTTGGAAGCGCTTAACGATTATAGATCCCGAATATTACACAAAATAGCCGATAACAATCGATCTATCACAGCTGCTCATCCAGTACTTTCGACAACATGTCGACAAAGAAGTCCACGCTTTGCCGGGTGGTCACCATCGGCGGTTTGATCTTGAGAATATTCAGGTAGTCACCCGTAGGCTGCATGAAAATCCCCAATTCCCGAAGACGATCACATAACAGCGCCGTCTCTTGCGTCGCTGGTTCCAGGGTGTGTCGGTCACGCACCAGTTCCAGGCCCAGATAGAAGCCCGAACCGTGTACCGCTCCGACTAGAGGATGGCGGTCGATCAGCGCTTGCAGCCGAGCCTTGAAATGCCCGCCAACCACCTGGGCGTTTTCCCAGAGTTTCTCTTCTTCCATCACGTCCAGCACCGCCATGCCGATTTGACAACTGACCGGGCTGCCCCCCGATGACGAGAAGAAATACCCTTCGGCCTCCAGCGCCTCGGCAATTTCTCGACGGGTGATCACCGCCCCCAAAGGCTGGCCGTTGCCCATGCCTTTGGCCATGGTGATGATGTCGGGCACCACACCCTGCTCTTCAAAGCCCCAGAAGAAGTGGCCCATGCGGCCGTACCCTACCTGCACCTCATCGGCGATGCACACGCCCCCCTGGGCACGAACCAAGCCATACACCTGCTGTAAATAACCCGGCGGCAGAGAGATGCCCCCGGCATTGCCGTATACCGGCTCACAGATAAATCCGGCCAACTGGCGCTGGCTTGCGGCAATTTTCGCCAGGTTGTGTTCCACGCTTCGCACGTAGTCCGGTGCGCTGTCCGGCCCGCGGAATTCGCCGCGGTAGGTATTGGGTGCTGTCACCGGGTGCACCCAGTCCGGGCGGCTGCTCAATGCCTGGGGGTTATCGGCAATTGATGTGGACACGGCGTCTGCCGCCACAGACCAGCCGTGGTACGCCTCCAGCACGCTGAGCATGTCGCGTCCACCGCTGTAGGCCCAGGCCA
The DNA here is from genome assembly GCF_019891455.1 of Pseudomonas sp. P867. Classification (NCBI taxonomy): domain Bacteria; kingdom Pseudomonadati; phylum Pseudomonadota; class Gammaproteobacteria; order Pseudomonadales; family Pseudomonadaceae; genus Pseudomonas; species Pseudomonas sp. P867. The sequence continues at coordinate 260,843 of NZ_JAFLXB010000004.1, forward strand.
GGCGAATCGCCAGGTCATTGGCTTCGGTGCCGCTGTTGACCAGGAACACGCGGTCCATGCCCTTGGGCGCCAGCGCCAGCAACCGTTCGGAAAACTCGGCAATCGCAGCATAGTGAAACCGCGAGTTGGTGTTGAGCAGCGACCACTGCCGCGCTGCCACCGCGGCCATGCGCGGGTGACCATGGCCCAGCACGGCTACGTTGTTGAGCATGTCCAGGTAGGATCGGCCCTGCATGTCGATCAGGTGGTTGCGCCAGCCCCGCTCGATACGTGGCGGGTCCACGTAGTAATGCTTCTGGGAGCGGGCGAAGCTGGCATCACGCCGGGCCAGCAGAGCCTGCGGGTCCAGTTCCGGCTCGGCATCGCAGGCCAGCCCCAACAGCGCCGCCGGTGACGGGCACAACGCCTGCCAGGCCGAGGCTCGGGAGGGCGTGCAGAACAGTGGCGGTTCAAGGTCGGCGCTGCATAACTGCACAGTCAACGGCGCGTGAACCTCCCCCATTACTTGCCCTTTCACCACCAACGCTCCAGGCGTGAGTGACGTTTTTAAGCCCCACACACGCAGGCTCAGCCTAGGGTCGTGCAAGCACAGCAAGCCATCGGCGCCTTCACGCAGCGTGCCTGCAAAGGGGGCTTGCAGCACGCTGCCGTGGGGCAGGTGCAGTTCGACATGGAGGGGGAAGGTCTGCGGCTCTACCGCGCTGTCGGCACAGGTACGCGACAAGCGGTATTGCCCATACCGGCTGGCCGCCAGCCCATGTACTGCCGCTGCTTCAGCCAGCAACCGCCGATCTATTCCCGGGGTTTCCCAATTACCGGCCTCCCAATGCGGGCTGAGTACGCCCAGGTCGATCAGCGCGAACTCGCGGCCCACCAGGCCCGGCAACAAGGGTGCAAAGTCATGGCTGGCAACCGGTGGCAACGTCTCGCCAACGCCAGTGAGAATCGCCGCTTGCATCAGCGCAAACGGCACCGCCGTCGCAACATGGAAAATTTCCCACTCGTGCTCAGCGTTTTTCTTTAAATACGTGTTATCCGGGTCCAGGCGTTGCTGCTGTTCACTGCTGAGCACCAGCACCGCCGCGCGTGCGACGATCAGCGGCCACAACACCTCCAACTCTTCGCGCTGTAACGGCATCACCGCGTGACAGGCCTGGATTGCCGGCAGAATCGCAAACGGGTCACCGTGAGCGTGGTGCAACAGGGACGCGCAGGTTACCGACAGGTCAGCAATCCGCCAGGTGTGCACCAAATCGCCGAAATCAATCACGCCGTGGATACGCCAGCGCCGCTGGGCATCACGCTGGCACACCACATTGTCATCGGTGATGTCCAGATGTACCGCTTGCCACGGCAGGCGTGGTGCCAACGGTTGGACATACGCCTCGACCTGCGTGGCTACGCGCTCCAATACGGCGCGTTGCGGCAGGTCAGGCAAGGTTGCCAGCAGGTGAGTGATCAACGCCTGCGCATGGCGCGGATCCCACTGCAGGGTGCGCGCAAGGCCCGGATGCTCGAAACCTTGCAGCGCGAGGCTCATCTGCGCGCACAGCTCACCGAAGCCTGCGATCACATCGCGGCCCAGGTGCGGTAAATGCGTGAGGGGCTGGCCGTCGATGTACTCCAGTAGCCGCAGGTGCAGGGTGTGCCCGTCCACGTCTACCGTCAGCAGCTCATTACCATCCAACGCTTGAATCACCTTGGGCACGCGCAGATGGTCATGTGCTTGCAGACTATTGAGGGCCGCGTGTTGGGCCTCGAGTTCAACGGCGGCGTAGTCACCGCGGCAGATTTTGAGAACAAAACGGCCCTGGGCGTTGTCAATCTTGTAGTTGAGGTCTTGTTGACTGCCCAACGCTTGCAGCACACCGCTCATCCCATAATGCCGCTCGAGCAGGCTTGCCGCCTGGTCGGGGCTTACTTGTGGGCAAGGTAAACTGGCGCGGTGGGTCAATGTGGCTAACGACATTGTGACGACCTTTGTTTTTTCAGACGTCTATATCGCCATTGTTCCGGGTCACAAGGCAACCCCCAGTAAACGCCGGACTTGCACCACCCGGCCCACACAACTCAAGCTATGCTTCATTCGCTTAATGTCCATCTAAGGAAAGGGCCCTCCGATATGCGCATTCTCGTTACTGGCGGCGCTGGCTTTATCGGCTCAGCCCTGATCCGCTATTTGATTCAAGATACCGAACATGAAGTGCTCAATCTGGACAAGCTCACCTATGCCGGCAACCTTGAATCGCTGACCAGCATCGCGTCCAACAGCCGCTATGAGTTTGTCCAGGCCGATATCATCGACCAGGCCGCCGTCAGCGCCGTACTCGCACGCTTTGAACCTGATGCGATCATGCACTTGGCGGCCGAGTCCCACGTTGACCGCTCCATTGACGGTCCGTCGGATTTTATCCAGACCAACATCGTTGGCACCTACAGCCTGCTGGAAGCCACACGGGCTTACTGGCAGAAGCTGGCAGAACCGGCCAAAAGCGCGTTCCGCTTCCACCACATTTCCACTGACGAAGTGTATGGCGACCTGCACGGCGTAGACGATCTCTTCACCGAAACCACGCCTTACGCGCCCAGCTCTCCCTACTCCGCGAGCAAGGCGGCATCCGACCACCTGGTACGCGCCTGGCAGCGTACATACGGCCTGCCGATACTGCTGACCAATTGCTCGAACAACTACGGGCCATTCCACTTCCCCGAAAAATTGATCCCGCTGGTTGTTCTCAACGCCTTGGCGGGCAAGCCACTGCCTGTCTACGGCGACGGTTTGCAGGTACGTGACTGGCTGTTCGTCGAGGATCATGCCCGTGCACTGCTCAAAGTGGTCACCACTGGGGTGGTGGGCGAGACCTACAACATCGGTGGTCATAACGAGCAGAAGAACATCGACGTGGTACGTGGCATTTGCGGCCTGCTGGAAGAGCTGGCGCCGCAGCGCCCCGCCGGCGTGGAAAAATTCACTGACCTGATCACCTTCGTCAAGGATCGCCCTGGCCACGACCAGCGCTACGCCATCGACGCCAGCAAGATCGAACGCGAACTGGGCTGGGTCCCGGAAGAAACCTTTGAGACAGGACTGCGCAAAACCGTGCAGTGGTACCTCGATAACCTGGAATGGTGCCGCAGGGTCCAGGACGGTAGTTATCAGGGCGAACGATTGGGCAACACCGACTTGAAGGATCTAATCGCATGATGAAGGGCATCGTATTGGCTGGCGGTTCCGGCACCCGCTTGCACCCCATTACTCTGGGAGTGTCCAAACAGCTGTTGCCGGTGTACGACAAACCCATGATCTACTACCCGATATCCGTGCTGATGCTTGCCGGGATCAAGGACATCCTGGTGATCTCCACGCCGGTAGACTTGCCACAGTACCGAAACCTGCTGGGAGATGGCAGCCAGTTTGGCGTGCATTTCACCTATGCCGAACAGCCGTCTCCAGACGGGTTGGCTCAAGCATTTATCATTGGCGAAGAGTTCATCGGTGATGACGCCGTGTGCCTGATTCTGGGGGACAACATCTTCCACGGCCAACATTTTGGTGATCAATTACGCACTGCAGCCGAGCGTTCATCGGGCGCTACGGTATTCGGCTACTGGGTAAAAGACCCGGAGCGCTTCGGTGTGATTGATTTCGATAAAGAGGGCCGCGCCCTGTCCATCGAAGAAAAACCGGCGAAGCCCAAGTCACCCTATGCCGTCACCGGCCTGTATTTCTACGATAACGACGTGATCAAGATCGCCAAGGCCGTCAAGCCTTCGCCGCGCGGCGAGTTGGAAATCACCGACGTCAACAACGCCTATCTTCAGCGCGGCGACCTGCATGTAGAACGCTTCGGTCGCGGTTTTGCCTGGCTCGACACCGGCACCCATGACAGCCTGCTGGAGGCCTCGACTTACGTGCAGACCATCGAGCACCGCCAGGGCTTGAAAGTGGCTTGCCTGGAAGAGATCGCCTACGAAAATGGCTGGATCGACCGCGACTATCTGCTGGAACGCGCCAAATACTTCGGCAAGACCGGCTATGGCCAGTACCTGTATTCCCTCGCCGGAGAGACCCAGTGAACGTAGTTGAAACCACACTACCCGGCGTGCTGATCCTTGAGCCAAAGGTATTCGGTGATGAGCGCGGTTTCTTCTACGAAAGCTTCAACGCCCGCGCTTTTGAAGCAGCTACCGGGCTCAAGCGTGATTTTGTGCAGGACAACCACTCGCGCTCGCAAAAAGGCGTAATGCGGGGCTTGCACTATCAGCTTGAGCACACTCAAGGCAAGCTGGTGCGTGTCACTCACGGCGAAGTGCTGGATGTAGCCGTCGACATCCGTCGCAGCTCCCCAAACTTCGGACACTGGGTGGGTGTACGCCTGTCGGCACAGAACCATCGTCAATTGTGGGTGCCGGAAGGTTTTGCGCATGGTTTCGTGGTGTTGAGCGACCACGCAGAGTTCCTGTACAAAACCACCGATTACTACCAGCCAAGCGCCGAGCGCAGCATTCTCTGGAATGACCCAACGCTGGCTATCGACTGGGAGCTGGTCGAGCCGCCGCAATTGTCTGCCAAAGACCAGGTCGGAAAACTGCTGATGGAAGCCGACCTGTTCCCATGAAAATATTAATCACCGGCCAACACGGCCAAGTCTCCCTGGAGCTGCAACAGCGGCTCCAGGGTCTTGGCGAACTCGTCATCCTGGGCCGCGACCAGCTTGACCTGGCCGACGCTGACCTCATCCGCCAACAGGTACGCGCCCACCGCCCTGGCCTGATCATCAACGCGGCAGCTCACACGGCCGTGGATCTGGCCGAGAGCGAACCGGACGCAGCCTTTGCGATCAACGCCATCGCCCCCGGCATCCTCGCCGAGGAAGCCAAGGCACTGGGCATCCCGCTGATTCATTACTCGACCGACTACGTGTTCGATGGCAGCAAACCTGCCCCTTACATCGAAAGCGACACACCCAACCCTTTGGGTGTCTATGGTCAGAGCAAACTGGCGGGTGAACAGGCGATTGCTGCCGTGGGTGGCGAACACCTGATCTTGCGCACCAGTTGGGTGTATTCGAGCCATGGCAAGAATTTCCTGCTGACCATGCAGCGCCTGCTGCAGGAAAAACCGCAGATGCGCATCGTCGCCGACCAGATCGGCGCGCCGACCTGGGCCGGGACCATCGCCAGCAGCACCCGCGCGCTGATTCAGCAGTGGCAGGCTGGCAAGGCCGGGGACTGGGGGGTTTACCACCTCACCGCACAAGGTGAGACCTCGTGGTTCGGCTTTGCCCAAGCCATTGGCGAGCAATTGCGGATCGAAGGCAAAGCCTGCGCCGAACTGGAGCCGATCCCTTCCAGTGCCTACCCCACCCCCGCCAAGCGCCCGCTGAACTCGCGCCTGGATTGCTCGCGTCTGCAACAGCAATGGCACGTCAGCCAGCCCCATTGGCAAGATGCATTGCACGAGTGTCTTGCCAAGCAGCACTAGGCATAATGCGCCTGTACCCACAGGCGCACACTCCCCATGACTCCACCCCTTCCGCGAAGACCCCGCTGGCGCAGCCTCGCCCTGCTGGCATTGTGCTTGGCACCGCTGCTGTGGCCGCTGGAGCATTTGGCCGAGCGCTACTACCGCAGCGAATTGGCCGGGCAAAACCGCCAGACTCTCGACCTGTATGTCGCCAACCTGTTGGGCACCTTGCATCGCTACGAAGTATTGCCGCAAATCCTCGGCGATTTGCCGGCCCTGCGCATCGCCCTGGACGCACCTCACGTCAGTACCAACCTGGCCAATGCCAACCTGTTGCTCAAGGATGTCGCCGCCCAGGCGGGTGTGGAAGTGATGTACCTGATGGACACCACTGGCAAGACCCTTGCCGCTTCCAACTGGGACAAACAAGACAGCTTCGTCGGGCGCAATTTCGCCTTTCGCCCCTATTTCAGCGAAGCCATGGCCGGGCGCCTGGGTCGGTTTTTCGGCCTGGGCACCACCTCAGCCAAGCGCGGCTACTTCTTCGCCGCCGCGGTGCGTGACGGCGACACCATCATCGGCGTGCTGGTGGTCAAGGTCGACCTTGATCACACCGAAAGCCTGTGGGGCAATACCCCGGAACAACTGCTGGTCACCGACCATAACGGCGTGGTGATCCTCACCTCGCGCCCGCAATGGCGTTTCCGCGCCACGCGGCCACTGACCGCCGAAGAGCGCCAGGCCATCATCGCCATACAGCCCTACCCCACCCGTGACCCACAGCCGCTGAGCCTGAGCAGCAGCGCCTGGCTGCGCCAATCCACGGCCATCGCCGAAACCGGCTGGAATGTGGAAATCCTGGCGCCACGCTCGCTGATCAACCGTCCGGTGCGCACGGTTGTCGCCGTGGGCGGTGCCACGTTGTTGGTGCTGATGCTGTTGCTGGGATTGTTGATGCAGCGCCGTCGGCACTACCTGGAACGCATCGCCTTCGAAGCCAAGGCCCGCCGTGAGCTGGAAATGCGCGTGGCCGAGCGTACCAGCGACCTGGAGGGCCTGAACCGGCGCCTGAAACAGGAAGTGTTGGAGCGCGAACACGCCCAGCAGGAACTGGTGCGCGCCCAGGACGACCTGGTCCAGGCCGGTAAACTCTCCGCCTTGGGCACCATGTCGGCGAGTATCAGCCATGAGCTGAACCAACCGTTGGCGGCGATTCGCAGCTATGCAGAAAACGCCGAAATCCTCCTCGACCATGAGCGCACCAGCGATGCCCGCGGCAACCTCAAACTGATCAGCGAGCTGACCGGGCGCATGGCCTCGATCATCGCCCATTTGCGTGCATTCGCTCGCCGTGATCGTCACGCACCGGAGAGCGTAGCCTTGCAACCGGCCCTGGATGACGCCCTGGCGTTGCTGGCCAAGCGGCGGCGCTCGATGGAAGTGGAATTGATCCGCGACCTGCCGGAAGCAACCCTATGGGTGCAGGCCGGCGAAACCCGTCTGCGCCAGGTACTGGGTAACTTGCTGGCCAACGCCCTGGACGCCCTCACTGAAAAAGGCCCGCCGCGCAAACTCTGGCTGAGTGCCGAAACCACGCCCCAGGGCGTCAACCTGTACATTCGCGACAACGGCCCAGGCTTTTGCATGGAAGCCCTGGGCCGCGCCAGCGAGCCGTTCTACACCACCAAGACGCGCACCCAGGGCCTGGGCTTGGGCCTGGCAATCTGCGACACCCTGATGCGCGCCTTTGGTGGCGAACTGCTGTTCGCCAACCACAAGGAAGGCGGCGCGCTGTTAACCTTGAAATTGCGTGCCGGCTCGCCGGGCGTCAGTCTGCAACCGTCCGAGGACCGCAGTGTATGAGCATCGACAACCAGATTCAGGTGGTGTTGATCGACGACGATCCACACCTGCGTCAAGCCCTGTGCCAAACCCTGGACCTGGCCGGACTCAAAGTCCTGCCCCTGGGCGAAGCCACCGGCCTCACCGCACGCCTGTCCCGCGACTGGCCTGGCGTGGTGGTCAGCGACATCCGTATGCCCGGGATGGACGGCCTGGAGCTGCTGGCCGAACTGCATGGCCAGGACCCGGACCTGCCGGTGCTGCTGATCACCGGCCACGGCGACGTACCGTTGGCGGTGCAGGCGATGCGTGCCGGCGCGTATGACTTCCTCGAAAAACCCTTCGCCAGCGACGCACTGCTCGACAGCGTGCGCCGCGCCCTGGCCTTGCGTCGCCTGGTGCTGGACAACCGCAGCCTGCGCCTGGCTCTCAGCGATCGTCAGCAACTGAGCACGCGCCTGGTGGGGCACTCCCCGCAAATGTTGCGCCTGCGCGAGCAGATTGGTGCCTTGGCCGCGACCAAGGCCGATGTGCTGATCCTGGGCGAAACCGGTGCTGGCAAAGAAGTCGTCGCCCGCGCCCTGCATGATCTTTCAAGCCGCCGCAGTGGCCCATTTGTGGCGATCAACGCCGGGGCGCTGGCCGAATCGGTGGTAGAAAGCGAACTGTTCGGCCATGAGCCGGGGGCGTTCACCGGCGCGCAGAAACGCCGCATCGGCAAGTTCGAGTTCGCCAATGGCGGCACGCTGTTTCTCGATGAAATCGAAAGCATGAGCCTGGATGTGCAGGTCAAGTTGCTGCGCCTGTTGCAGGAGCGCGTGGTGGAGCGCTTGGGCGGCAATCAGCTGATTCCGCTGGATATCCGCATTATCGCCGCCACCAAGGAAGACCTGCGCCAAGCCGCTGACCAGGGCCGTTTCCGTGCCGACTTGTATTACCGCCTCAACGTCGCACCGCTACGCATCCCGCCTCTGCGCGAGCGCGGTGAAGATGCATTGATGCTGTTCCAGCACTTCGCCGACGAGGCCAGCAGCCGCCACGGCCTGCCCCTGCATGAGCTGCAACCGGGCCAACGCGCGCTATTATTGCGCCATAGCTGGCCGGGCAATGTGCGGGAACTGCAAAACGCCGCTGAGCGTTTCGCCCTGGGCCTGGAGTTGGCGCTCGATAGCGCCCAGGACAATCCCGCCGCCGGCGTGCTGACGTCCACGCCCGGCGGCTTGAGCGAGCAAGTCGAGCAGTTCGAAAAAAGCCTGATCGCCGCCGAACTCACCCGCCCTCACAGCTCCGTGCGCAGCCTCGCCGAAGCGTTGGGCGTGCCGCGCAAGACCTTGCACGACAAGTTGCGCAAACACGGTCTGAACTTCGCCGACAGCACCAGCCACAGCGCCGACGACGAATGAATCCGCCTACCACCAAGAGACCGCTATGAGCCGCGACAGCCGTTACCTGGAAGCCGTCCTTCACCACGACATTCCCCTCACCCGGGAGATGGGTCTGAAGGTGCTCGACTGGCGACACGACCAACTGCAGCTGCACCTGCCCTTGCAAGCCAATATCAACCACAAAAGCACCATGTTCGGTGGCAGCCTGTACTGTGGCGCCGTACTGGCAGGCTGGGGTTGGCTGCACCTGAAGCTGCGCGAAGCGGGGATAGAAGACGGTCATATCGTGATTCAGGAAGGGCAGATCAGCTATCCTCTGCCGGTGACGCAGGATGCGACGGCCATTTGCGCGGCGCCGGAAGAAAAAGTGTGGAAGCGTTTCCTGGCGACGTACAAGCGTTATGGACGCGCGCGGTTGGCGCTGCAGACATGGATTGTGAATGAAGGCAGTGAGGAGCGTGCAGTGGCCTTTACCGGCCAGTACGTCCTGCACCGCTAGCAGCCATTACATAAAATAAAAGTGGGAGCTGGCTTGCCTGCGATAGCGGTGGATCAGCCAATACCTGTATGACTGACACTCCGCCATCGCGGGCAAGCGATGCTCCCACATTTTGCTCTGCAGTGATCTTAAGATCTGGCCAGGGTCAACAGGCGCTCACGCCATGCGGCCTTGGCTGGCAGCGCCAGAAAGAACGGGTTCAATAGCGATTCCCGCGCCGGGTAGCTGAACGGCTGACCATTCAACTCCAACACTTCACCTCCCGCGCCTTCCAGTACGCCCTGTGCCGCAGCGGTATCCCACTGTGAGGTCGGTGCCAGGCGCGGATAGCAGTCAGCACTGCCTTCGGCCAGCAGGCAAAACTTCAACGAGCTGCCGATATTCGCCAGCTTCAGCGCGCCCAAACCTTCGCTCAAGCCATCCAGCAGGCGTTCCTGCTCAGGGCTGGTATGCCGACGACTGGCGACCACAGTAAAGGCTTCGCCCACGGCCGGGGTCTGGCGTACCTGGATCTGCTTGGGTGCGGCCTTCACATCTGAACGCCATGCCCCAAGGCCCGCGCCACCGAAGTAGCAACGGCCAGTGGTCGGCATCGACACTACGCCGAACACCACGCGGCCCTGTTCGATCAAGGCAATATTGACAGTGAATTCTTCGCTGCCGGAAATGAATTCCTTGGTGCCATCCAATGGGTCCACCAGCCACCAGCGCTGCCACTGGGCACGCACGCTCAGATCGATATCGGCGTCTTCTTCGGAGAGTACCGGAATACTCGGATCGAGCGCGGTCAGGCCCGCGAGAATCAGATGGTGAGCGGCCAGATCGGCAGCCGTCACCGGCGAATCATCCGCTTTGGAGGTCACGGCTACATTGGCGCGCCAGTAGGGCAGGATAGCTTCGCCGGCCTGGCGGGCCAGCTCAATCACGGGGGCGATAAACGGGTGGCCTAAAAACAGTTCGCTCATGCGTTGAACGCTCCACGCTGGGTCAACAGATCGCGTACCAGGTACAGCGCGGCAAGCGCTCGGCCCTCGCTGAATTGCTCGTTTTGCGCAAGCGCCGAAAGCTCCCGCAGGTTGACCCTGTCCACGCGCATCGGCTCAGGCTCATCGCCCTCCAGGCGCTCTTCGTAAAGGTCGGTGGCCAGTACTACCTGAATTTTCTGGCTCATATAGCCCGGCGATAACGACAGCTCGGTGATGTGCTCCAACTGCCGTGCGCCATAGCCAGCTTCTTCCTTGAGCTCGCGGTCCGCCGCCGCCAGCACGTCCTCGCCGGGCTCGATCAAACCTTTGGGCAAGGACAATTCATATTCGTCAGTGCCACCGCAGTATTCTTCGACCAGCAATGCATGATCCTCGTCGATCATCGCCACAATCATCACCGCGCCGTAGCCCGCGCCGCGCCCCACCAGGCGCTCGTAGGTCCGTTCAACGCCATTGGAAAAGCGCAACTGCACTTCCTCCACGCGGAACAAACGGCTACTGGCGACTATTTCGCGGGCGAGGACGGTGGGTTTCTGGCGCATAAGCGGCTCCTTGGCGTGATCGGGTTACTATACCGTGGCTTTTCCGATTGTCTGTGTCGGATATCTTTACTTACATGAGAACGCACCATGCCCTCTTTGCCCTGGCACGCCATCGACACCGTCCTGCTGGACATGGACGGCACCCTGCTCGACCTGCATTACGACAACCATTTCTGGATGGAACACCTGCCCCACCGCTACGCCGAACTGCACGGCGTGAGCCGGGCCATGGCCGAAATGGAGTTGCAGCCGTTGTTTGAGCGTAACGCCGGACAGTTGCAATGGTATTGCCTGGATTTCTGGAGCACTGAACTGGCGATCCCGGTGCGCGAACTCAAGTTGGAAACCGCCCACCTGATCGCCCTGCGCCCGGATGCCGATACTTTTCTGAAGGCGATCAAACAGGCCGGCAAGCGCGTGATCATGATCACCAACGCTCATCGTGATTCGCTGTCATTGAAGTTGGAACGCATTGAACTGGCGCCGTATTTCGAGCGATTGATCAGCTCCCATGACTACGGTTTTCCCAAGGAAAACCCACAGTTCTGGGAAGCGTTGCAAGCCGATATCCACTTTGACCCGGCCCGTAGTCTGTTTATAGATGACACCTTGCCGATCCTGCGCAGTGCCCGGGATTTCGGCGTGGGGCATTTGCTGGCAGTTAAAGAGCCTGATAGCAAGAAAGGCCCGAAGGACACCGCAGAGTTTGCGGCAGTAGAGGATTACCGCAATCTCATTGTCGGGCTCTGAACCCATGTGGGAGGGGGCTTGCTCCCGATGGAGGTGTATCAGCCAAGTATCAGGTGCTGAACCACCGCCATCGGGAGCAAGCCCCCTCCCACATTTTGTCCTGCGTATTACTCAGGGATACGCAGTGTCTGGCCTGGATAGATTTTGTCCGGGTGCGACAGCAGCGGCTTGTTAGCCTGGAAAATCTTGTCGTACTTATTCGCGTCGCCATAAACCGTTTTAGAGATTGCGCTGAGAGTGTCACCGCTTTTCACAACAACAAAGCGTGAAGCCACGACTACTGGACCAGTTACAGTGATCTGGTCGTCTACGCTTGCCACGCCAGCAATGTTACCCAGCGCCAAAAGGATCTTTTCTTTCTCTTCCTGGCTCGCCACTTCACCAGTCACAGTGACCTTGTCGCCATCCACCGTAGTCTGCACGTTTGGATTACCCAGGCCCACCTTGCTCACATGCTCCTTCAGCTGCTCACTGGCATTCGCATTACCCGGCGTCAACAGGTCGACAATCTTTTCGCCGGCTTCTTTGATAAAGCTAAAAATACTCATGGTGCGCTCTCCTTGGGGTTTAATTTCCAGATGCCCAAGACTAGACCAGTCCAGCAGACTTGGGTTCCAAACCGGCTAAAGACTCAAAAGTATCCAGATCCGCCGTCCCTGGAATAAGCCCCCGGCGAAATGGGCGGGAACCTTGATCGACGCCATCTATCAATACATCAATACTGGCAATTAGACGCGACCCTTTGTCGCGCCTAGTCTGAACACTGATCAATCCGTCGGTGGTACTGCCCCATGAACGCCAAGCGCCCAACCTGCGCGGCGCCCGCCCTTGAAACGCCCGCGCCCGCCGCCAGCCAGAGCTACCAATACTGCAATCTTGAACACACTGAAGTCGGCAGCACTGCGTTGGCCGAAGAGGTGGCGTTGGCCATTGCCTATAACGATATCAGTCAGGCTGTCATGTTGGTCACACCGACTGATCTTGAGGATTTTATCGTCGGCTTCAGCCTCGGCAGCGGCATTATTGCCGACGTTAGCGACATTTATGATCTAAAAATCAGCGGCGCGGGCTCCGCTCAGTATGCTCAGGTACAGATTTCCAGCCGGGCCTTCTGGAACCTCAAGCAGCAGCGCCGCCAATTGGCGGGCACCAGCGGCTGCGGCCTGTGCGGTGTAGAAGCGGTTGAACAGGCCCTGCCCGACCTTCAAGTGCTGCCCGGCGCGCCCTTGCCGCCAGCGCAATGGCTCGACGGCCTGCGCCAGCGCATCAGTGCGTTCCAACCGTTGGGCCAGTACAGCGGAGCAGTGCACGCGGCGGTGTTTATGAACGATCAAGGCGAATTGCTGTTGGGCCGTGAAGACATCGGCCGGCATAACGCCTTGGATAAATTGATCGGCGCGTTGATCCGCCAAAAGATTCCGACCGACGGCGGCCTGGCGATTGTTACCAGCCGCTGCAGCCTTGAATTGATCCAGAAAGTCTTGCGTGCAGGCATCCAGACCCTGGTCAGCCTGTCGTCGCCCACCGGCCTGGCCTTGCAATGGGCACGCCGGCACAACCTCAATCTCATCCACCTGCCGCAGAAAAGCGCGCCACGGGTCTACAGCCCAGCGATGGAGCACCAGCCATGAGCCTTCACCACCAAGCCGACCAAACCCCAACTCCGCGCTACAAGCCTTATAAAGGCCCGGCCGGCGGCTGGGGCGCCCTGATCAGCGTGGCACAAGCCTGGCTGACCAGCGATAACGCGCTTAAAAACCTGCGCATGATGCTCAAGACCAACCAGAACGGCGGCTTCGACTGCCCGGGCTGCGCCTGGGGCGACTCGCCGGAAAGCGGCATGGTCAAGTTCTGCGAAAACGGCGCCAAGGCGGTCAACTGGGAAGCCACCAAGCGCCGCGTCGATGCAGCCTTCTTCGCCAAGCACAGCGTCACGGCATTGCTGGAGCAAAGCGACTATTGGCTGGAATACCAGGGCCGCCTGACCGAGCCGATGCGCTATGACGCACAAACCGACCGCTACACCCCCATCAGCTGGGATGCGGCATTTGACCTGGTCGGCAAGCACCTCAACGCCTTGCCCAGCCCGGACATGGCAGAGTTCTACACCTCGGGTCGCGCCAGCAACGAAGCCGCCTACCTGTATCAGTTGTTTGTGCGCGCCTACGGCACCAACAATTTCCCGGACTGCTCGAACATGTGCCACGAAGCCAGCGGCGTAGCCCTGGCGCAGAGTGTGGGCGTGGGCAAAGGCACCGTGACCTTTGACGACTTCGAACATGCCGACGCTATTTTCGTCTGGGGCCAGAACCCCGGCACCAACCACCCGCGCATGCTTGAACCGTTGCGCGAAGCGGTGAAACGCGGCGCCCAGGTGGTGTGCATCAACCCCCTGAAAGAGCGCGGCCTGGAGCGCTTCCAGCACCCGCAACATCCGCTCGAAATGCTCACTAACGGCGACAAGCCGACCAACACTGCCTACTTCCGCCCGGCCCTGGGCGGCGACATGGCGATCCTGCGCGGCATGGCCAAGTTCCTGCTGCTGTGGGAACGCCAAGCGCTGGCCGAAGGCAAGGAAGCGGTATTCGACCATGACTTTCTCAATGAACACACCGCCAACGTACTGGAGTATCTGGGCCAGATCGACGACACCTCATGGGAAGAAATCGTCGAGCAATCCGGCCTGACCCTGGTCGAGATCGAGCAAGCGGCGCGCATGTACGCCAAAGGCAAGAACGTGATCATGTGCTGGGCAATGGGGATTACCCAGCACCGTCACTCGGTGCCGACCATCCAGGAAATCGCCAACCTGATGCTACTGCGTGGCAATATCGGCCGCCCTGGTGCCGGCCTGTGCCCCGTGCGCGGTCACAGCAACGTGCAGGGCGATCGAACCATGGGCATCAACGAGCGCCCACCGGTGGCGTTCCTTGACGCGCTGGAGCGTCGTTTCCAGTTTCAGGTGCCGCGAGACAATGGTCACAACGTGGTGGAAGCGATTCACGCCATGCTCGAAGGCCGCTCCAAGGTGTTTATCGGCCTGGGCGGCAACTTCGCCCAAGCCACGCCAGACAGCCCGCGTACCTTCGAAGCCCTGCGCAATTGCGACCTCACCGTGCAAATCAGCACCAAGCTCAACCGCAGCCACCTGATGCACGGTAAAGACGCACTGATCCTGCCGTGCCTGGGCCGTACTGATATCGACATCCAGGCCGACGGCCCGCAAGCGGTGACGGTGGAAGATTCGTTCAGCATGGTCCATGGCTCCAATGGCCAACTGCAACCGCTGTCGGCGCTGATGAAATCCGAGCCCGCGATCCTCGCCGGAATTGCCGCCGCCACCCTGGGCAGCACACCGGTGGACTGGAACTGGCTCGTAGCCGACTACGGGCGCATCCGCGACCTGATCGCCGACACCATCCCGGGCTTCAAGGATTTCAACGAACGCATCAAGCACCCAGGTGGTTTTTACCTTGGCAACTCGGCCGGTGCACGTCGCTGGAACACGCCGTCGGGCCGCGCCAATTTCCGCCCTAACATCCTGCCCAAAGACCTGATCCACGAACGCACCCACGCCACGGGCCGGGTACCAGACCTGATCATGCAGTCGATGCGCTCCCACGATCAGTACAACACCACTATTTACGGCCTGGACGACCGTTACCGTGGCGTCAAGGGCCAGCGTGACGTGCTGTTCGTCAACGAAGCCGACATCATCCGCCTGGGCTTCAAGCCAGGGCAGAAGGCCGACATTGTGTCGCTGTGGGAGGACGGCCGTGAGCGCCGGGTGAAGGGCTTTACCTTACTGGCGTTTGATATACCGGCCGGACAGGCGGCAGCGTACTACCCGGAAGTGAACCCACTGGTGCCGTTGGAAAGCACCGGCGACGGCAGCCATACGCCAACGTCGAAGTTCGTCGCGATTCGTCTGGAGGCGGCGAGTGATACTGGGTTGATCATGGCGCGCTCGGCCTGACCCGGGATCTTTGTTGTTTGAACGACCGCTTTCGAGGCCCGCACAATCTCTACATATTCTACGGGCACAAAAAAGGCCGCTTTTGCATAAAAGCGGCCGTTCCGAAGTAACTAAAGACCTGTAAAAACAACTTAAGTTCCCCATAGAAAACAGCAACTTAGCAAATTGTATACAACCTCTGCCGCCGGTCGGATTTCGATTGTCAGCGGCTCGATACAACCTCAGGATCGCGCCGTCATCCCCTTGAGGTTTCCCTGAATGAAGTTTTCCTCGATTCTCTTGTTGTCCCTTGGCCTGGTCAGTGGCGCAGCCATGGCCGGTGGCACCACCGAAGCCGGTGTAGGCGGCGCATTGGGCGGGGTTCTAGGTTCTGTTGTCGGCCAGCAGCTGGGCGGCAATACCGGTTCGACCATCGGCGCGGCCCTGGGCGGCGCGGGTGGTAGTGCGGTCGGCGCCGACAAGCGCAGCCGTGGCGAAGCCGCCATTGGCGGCGCACTGGGCGCAGCTGGCGGCAACGTCGTGGGCCGCAGTGTCGGCGGCAGTACCGGCGCACTGATCGGCTCGGCGGCCGGCGGTGGCGCGGGCGGTGCACTGGGCAACTACATGGGTAACGAAAGTGACCGCGACGACCGCCGTTATCGCGACCGCGACCGTGACGACCGTCGCTACTACCGCGATGGCCATCCAGGCCGTGGTCATGCCTATGGGCATCGCAAGAACAAGCACCACTACCGTCATCGGTAAGCTCTGAAGAGCACCTCAGTACTAATGTGGGAGGAGCAAGCCCCCTCCCACATGGGGTGCCGCAAGGTCAGACCACCAGTCGCTGCAACGCCTCGCGCAACATCCCCGGTATCGGCACAGGCTGGTTCGAGGCCCGATCCACAAACACATGCACAAAGCGCCCCGCCGCACAGGCTTCTTCTTCGCCTGCCTTGAACACCGCCAGCTCATACTGCACCGAACTGTTGCCCAACTTGCCCACTCGCAGGCCGATTTCAATGCGCTCGGGAAAGGCAATCGACGCAAAATAATCGCACGCCGAACTCACCACGAATCCCACCACCTCACCGTCGTGAATATCCAGCCCGCCCTGTTCAATCAGGTAGGTATTCACCGCCGTATCGAAAAAGCTGTAGTAGGTGACGTTGTTCACATGGCCGTAGGCATCGTTGTCGTGCCAACGCGTGGTGATCGGCTGGAAGTAGCGGTAATCGGCGCGCAGGGGCGTTGAGTCAGGCATCGGCAAGTCTCTTCAGAGTAGGTCTAATTGAGCGCGGGCCCATTCGCGCACTTCGGCGTAGGGGTAGTCCTCCAGCGCGGCGAAACCGGGAATGCCCCGCGCCTTCAACTTGGTAAACAACGGCACGCTGATACCGCCAAGAAACCGCGTCAGCCGCTCGGCACTGGGTAGCTCGCCAGTGTGCTCATGATGCCTGTGGATAAAATCGCCGCACAGCCCCATGAATCTTTTATCCACAAGCGGCGGCAGGCTTGGCGGAGGCGGCAGATACGCGACATGGCCGTGGCACACCGAACAATGTCCACAACGCTGGGGAGCGTTTTCATCACCAAAGTACTGCGCCAGGCGCTGCCCCAGGCAGTGCTCGGTGGCGAACAGGTCGAGCATGGCGTGAATCCGCGCCACCTCCGTTACTTCATGCTGCTTGAAGCCTGTGTATAACTCGGCGCTCAACACCACTGTATCGAAATCGGTGTCGAGCAAACTGTAGACCTCGGTCATCTGTTTGCTTTCCAGCTCGATCAGGCCCTGCTCCTGGAAGTAATCCAGCGCCTTTACCACCCGGCTGCGCTCGGCATTGTGCTGTTGATACAGCGCGTCGAAATCCACCGTTGCCCAGGTTTTCGCACGCTTGCACACCTGGATGATCACCGCGACGAACTGCTGCCGCTCGCCGGAAAAACGTGCGAGCAAAGCGTCGGGCTCGACCAGGTACTTGAAACGGTATTCGGCATAAAACGCGTAGCGCGGCGCGATCACACCCTTGAGTTCCAACTGCACCAGCAGCGTCTTGAGTGGCAGCTCGCGAATATTGCTGTGATCGGACAACGACCTGAGCAGGAACTCCCACTGCCCTTCACTGCGTGCGGCCTGCAACTCCTCGAGGACACGGCCAATGCCCTCTTGCTCCGGCGTGTCGCCGTAGACGAAATTTTCCAGCACATTGAGGCTGTCGCGATTGGCCAACACCAGGCAATCCGACGGCTGCCCGTCACGCCCTGCACGGCCGATTTCCTGGCTGTAGTTCTCGATAGACTTTGGCAGGTCGAAGTGCACCACATTGCGGATATCGCTTTTATCGATGCCCATGCCGAACGCGATCGTCGCGACAATGCAATTGGAGCGCCCACCCATGAACCGCTGCTGGATGCCCTCGCGTTTATCGTGGGGCAGCCCCGCGTGGTAAGCCTCGGCCTGAATGCCGTGGCGGTTCAGATGCTCGGCAATCTGCTCGGCGGTTTTTTGCAAAGTGACATAGACGATGCTCGGTTGGTTGGCCCGCTCCTGCATCCATTCAACCAACCTGCGGCGCTTGTGCTGACCGCTGACCGGTTCCACCAGCAGGTTGAGGTTGGGCCGATAGAAGCCGGTGGTCACCACATCCCCGGGGGCAATCGCGAACTTGGCCTGCATGTCGGCGATTACCTTGGGCGTCGCCGTGGCCGTCAGCAGCAACGCTTGTGGGATATTGAACTGGCGCTGGTAGTCCGGCAGCTTCAAGTAATCCGGGCGGAAGTTATGGCCCCATTCGGAGATACAGTGCGCTTCATCCACCACCAGCAGCGAAATCTGCACGCTGTGCAGGAAGTTACGAAAGCGCTCGTTCTTCAAACGCTCCACCGAAATCATCAGGATTTTCAACTCGCCCGAACGCGCACGGGCCATCACATCGTTGGCCTCATCACGGCTCTGGGCCGAATCGATACTGCCTGCCGAAATGCCATGGCGCTGCAGAAACCCCAATTGATCCTGCATCAACGCCAGTAAAGGCGACACCACCAGCGTCAGGTGCGGCAGCAACACCGCCGACAGCTGGTAGCACAAAGATTTACCCGACCCCGTAGGGAAAATTGCTGCTGCCGAACGCCCGGCCAGGACGGCGCTGACCGTCTCTTCCTGGCCCAGGCGAAACTGTGGATAACCAAAGACCTGCTGGAGGGTGTCGTGCATAAGGCTGTCACTCCATTGACCGCTGAACGTGGCTTAAAAACGTAGCCCAGTAAGTTCGGCGAATCGAGAAAGGTCGCAAGGAAATAAGAGACAGGATGATACACAGGCAGGGGATGGCCCAGGGCCGACGGGGAATATTGCGAAAACTCACATTGAATTAAGATCTTCGGCGGGATTTTGATACAGGTTACGACTTGGTTTTTATACTGCCTTCCCCCTGAAGCATTGCGCTACAATCACAGCCTTGCTACCCAGGAGTACGCTGCAATGAGCGAACTGACGTTTGAGCAAAAGCAGGATCACTATCACAAGATCCGCCGTTCCAATTACCTGGCCAGCCTGCGCCTGGAAGGGTTCGATACCCAACCGACCGATGTCGACAAGCCCCTGCCGACCCGCGAAGCCGTCCTGGCCAAATACCGCAATACCTCACGCTGATGCTCGACAAATACGGGGTGGGCCAGGACCCGTACTGCTACCCCGGTAGCAGCGTCCTGCGCAACCGCCTCGATTTGCTCGATGAACACCGCCTGCACGAGGCAGAGCGGGAGTTATCCGAGATTGCAGTAGGCAACCTTCCGCTTTTTCCGCCGCCCTACGACCTTGATCGTCTGCAACACATCCACCGCGTCCTGTTCGGTGACATCTACGATTGGGCCGGTGAACTGCGCAGCGTCAACATCCAGAAAGGTGAGACGCTGTTCTGCACCCCGGAGCGCATCCCGCCGGAAGCGGCGAAGATCATTCGGCATATGCAGGAAGCCAATTGGTATACCGGCGCGTCCCAGGCCGATCTCGTTCACCACATCGCTGAAGCTTATGGCGATCTGAATGTCATCCATCCCTTCCGTGAAGGCAATGGACGGGCTCAGCGGATCCTCTTTGAACAGATCATCGTGAATGCGGGATTTTCGGTGAATTGGTGGCTGGTGAAACACGCGGCATGGATACCCGCGAATATTGATGCGGTGGCGTGTGACTATCGAGGACTGGAGGCGATTTTTGAGCGGTGTATCAGTAAGCCTCCCAGAGCCTGATCGAACCGCGAACGACTAAACCATATGTTTATTGCTCGAGAACAACCTCACTTCTAAGGTTCAGCTCGTCGCTGCCAATTCAACGACCGGGCTTGGTCACCCGAAAAACAGCAGAAACGTGCCAGCTCCTCTGGCGTATTTCTTTGAATCTGTATTGGAACACTGTGATGACATCCAATCCGCCGCCCACCAGCGTATCCGCGCCGCCAGCGATTTAGTGGAAACCTTCTCTTGCCTGACCTTCGAACACGCCGACCTCAAAGACATTTCTCACATCATCAATGCGCTGTACCTGCTCGTTCAGGACGGCTGTGATTTGCTCGAAGCTACTCAACACGTGCAAATGCGACCAGCGGCCGACCAACCAACACAAAGCGATCCGCTACACAGCTAAACGTGTGGGAGCTGGCTTGCCTGCGATGGCGGCGTATCGGGCTATATTTTTTAAACCTGACGCACCGCCATCGCGGGCAAGCCCGGCTCCCACTTTTTGCCAGTTCAGCCTGCCAAATCGGTATCAAGCCGTAAACCCAGGAAACCACTGTAAGAAACCACCAAATGGCGCGACGTCCGCTTCCCAAACTGCTTCAAACAATCGCTCGCCCTCTACGGAAATACCTTTCGCCTGAGCGAAACTAGCGCCCTCTCCAAGCTCTGTCGGCATAAATTTGTGAACATCGAAAGGACTCAATATGTCGGTCACTATGGCATCACTTTCACGGTGATTCGCCTTACGATTTTACCAACCCACCGACACGTGCTGGCAAAGCTGTGTTTATTAGAAGCTGGCTCCAGCGCAAACGAGGTGCGTCATCGACTAGTCGATCTCTACGAAAAAATGCTTGCCCGTGATTTGCCTTGCAAGATGACTGTTGCTATCTCCAAACCGCTGACCCGGCAACGAGCTGACTTGCTCAACGTTCGCGGGGAAATCGTTGCAGGACTCATCGGCGGCGCAGTATCAGCTCCAATGAGCCTGGTATCGCCTCCAATTGGGCTCGCTGCCGGAGCAGCTGTTAGCCTGACGATTAAAGGCATTATTCGCAGCTATCACGCCGGTGACGTTGTTATCGGCGTCGACGCACAGGTCAACGGCGGAATTGGTCCTCAGCGATCATTGTCGGCAATGGTTCGGCAGTTCCAAGGTGGCTAGTGCGGTGAATGAACACATGCAGTGGATCAATCTGCTTCTCTTCCTAGTACTGGCCGCCGTTATTGATAAGACAATAAAGTTGCCCGTACTCAGAAAATGGCTTGGGCTCTGTCTATTGATAACAGGCCCAACAGTTCTGCTGTATGCCACTTCTTGGACCATAGGGGCACAGCTTGAAAGCCTGCCGATAGTCGCCTTCGTGACAGGCATCGGGTTGCTGAGCACCCCGAATATCTATCGCAGAGTAAAAACCACTCACCCTTTGTTGATTGCCCCAATCTTGAACCTTGCGCCTGACTTCCCTGACGACCCGATCATGCTTCACCTTCTGCAAGTCCTGCACGAAGGTATCGGCCTGCCCAAGCACAAGGCGATCACCCTCGACACATCGGTCAATCATGATCTTGGCTGTAGCAGTACCGAAGCCAAGCAATTAATGAGGGTACTGAAGCAAGAATTTGGCCTGAGATCAGGCGACTACAAAAACAGCCGCTACTTCAAACACCGCAGCCTTGACGCACATTTGCGATATGTAGAAAGAGGCAGTGAGGAAAAGCTCCCACTTACCATCGACATGCTCTATCAGGCTGTCAAAGCCAAGCACTGGGATACCCAGACACTCGAAGCGAAGAGGTGCCATGAGCCATGAACCTCTACCTGCAATTAGTGTGCTTTATCGGGCTATACCTTTTGCTGCACTACCAAATAACCGACTGCTCATTACGAAAGCGTTTCGCCGTTACCTTCATCATAACGGGACTGGTTCTATTGTTCTGGCTGCCCTACGTCGCCATCATTCTGAACATTCAACTCCTTCCCCTGGCACTGTTCTTGATAGGCTTGGCTCTCTTTATCACTCGAAACAAATACCGCCTGAAGCGTAACAGGCCCCCTCACCCACTCCTACGTGCCCCCACCATGAACCTGGCCCCCCACTTCCCCGAAGACCCCGTCATGCAGCACCTCCTGCAATTGCTGCATGAAGAAATCGGTCTGCCGCAACACAAGACCATTAGCCTGCAAACCTCGCTCAACTTCGACCTTGCTTGCGATGGCGTTGAGGCCAAGCAATTCATGGAGGCGCTGGAACAGGATTTTGGGGTCGACCTAAGCGACTACGACGCTTATCGTTACTTTCAGCCGCCGATGTTCGACGTATTCTTGAAGCGGCGCGCCAAAGGCCGTGGCGACAAAATACCGCTGACCATCGGTATGCTCTACCTGGCGATCAAGACCCAAAGGTGGGACACGCAGACCTTGGAAAACCTGAGCTGATCCCAAGAGCACTGAGATCCAAATGTGGGAGGGGGCTTGCCCCCGATTGCGGTGGGTCAGCTATAGATAAGCTGACTGATTCACCGCCATCGGGAGCAAGCCCCCTCCCACATTGGTTCTGCGTTAATCTGGCGAGCGGTATGCATAACAAGGACCTTACATGGACGTACTAATGGGCCTGCTGGCCGCCCTGCTCTGGGGTGGCACGGACTTTCTCGTGGGCCTCAATGCCCGCGCCGTTGGCGTTAAACGCGCGGTGTATTTTGGCCAAGCCCTTGGCTTTCTGATCATGACTCTGCTGCTGGTCATTTTCCCGGCCTTCCTGTTCAAATCCCTCGATGCGCCGTTGAGCGTCTGGCTCCTGGGCATCGCAGCGGCCCTGCTGACCGTCTCTGGAGCCCTCGCGCTGTCCAAGGCTTTCGCCCTGGGCAAAGCCGCCATCGTCGCGCCATTGGTCACGTCCTATGGCGTGGTGACCACCCTGCTGTCCTGGGCCAGCGGTGAGCACATCAGCCTGATACAACTGGGCTGCATCGCCCTGTGCGTGATCGGCGTGGTCCTGTCCAGCATCCACAAGGACAACGGCACGCCCCACAACAACCCGCGCCTGTCCATCGCCTACGCCATGCTCGCAGCAACGCTGTACGGCACCAGTTTCTGGCTGCAAGGTCGCTACACACTACCGGCACTGGGGCCGATCACCATGTTGTGGTTGGGGTACCTGGTGGGCCTGTGCGTGCTGGTGGTGATGGTGCTGAAGATCAAGGACGGTCTGAAGATCCCACCGCTGAAAAATTGCGCGACGTTGACCGGTGCGAGCCTGATGAACCTCGGCGGGTTCTCGGCGTTTTCGTGGGGCGCGATGGCCGGCTCGGTTTCGGTGGTAACGGTGATCAGTACGCTCTCTGGAGGGATTGCGGCGATCCTGGGGTTTGTGTTTTTCAAGGAGCGCTTGTCGGCGGTACAGGTGCTCGGGGTTGTGCTGGTGCTGGTCGGCGCGGTGCTGCTGCACATCGCCCACTAACCCTGCGCGCACAAAAAAGCCGCCTACAAGAGGCGGCTTTTTCACAACAGCTAAGTCTTACAACTTAGGACCCGCCGCCTTGATCGCATCGCTCACTTCAAACTTCTTGAAGTTCTCGATAAACAGACCAGCCAGCGCCTTCGCGGCTTCGTCGTAGGCAGCTTTGTCAGCCCAGGTGTTACGTGGGTTCAACAGGCCGGTTTCAACGCCCGGTACGGCCAATGGCACGTCGAGGTTGATGGTGTCGAGGTGTTCAGTTTGCGCGCCGATCAACGCGCCGCTCTGGATCGCGGCGATCACGCCGCGAGTAGTCGGGATGTTGAAGCGCTTGCCAACGCCGTAGCCGCCGCCGGTCCAGCCGGTGTTGACCAGGTAGACCTTGGAGCCGAAACCACGGATACGCTTGATCAAAAGCTCAGCGTATTCGCCGGCCGGACGCGGGAAGAACGGCGCGCCGAAGCAGGTGGAGAAGGTCGACTTGATACCGCTGCCGGAACCCATTTCAGTCGAGCCCACCAACGCGGTGTAGCCGGACAGGAAGTGGTAGGCCGCTTGTTCTTCGCTGAGGATCGACACTGGCGGCAGTACGCCGGTCAGGTCGCAGGTCAGGAAGATCACTGCGTTTGGCTCGCCGCCCAGGTTCTTCTCGGAACGCTTGGCAACGTGCTCCAGCGGGTAGGCGGCACGGCTGTTCTGGGTCAGGCTGACATCAGCGTAGTCGGCGTGCTTGGCCTCGTCGATCACGACGTTTTCCAGCACGGCGCCGTGCTTGATGGCTTTCCAGATAACCGGCTCGTTCTTCTCGGACAGGTCGATGCACTTGGCATAGCAACCGCCTTCGATGTTGAACACTACGCCTTCGCCCCAGCCGTGTTCGTCGTCACCGATCAGGTAACGGCTTTCGTCGGCGGACAGGGTGGTCTTGCCGGTGCCGGACAGGCCGAAGAACAGGGTCACGTCGCCTGCTTCGCCAATGTTGGCGGCGCAGTGCATCGGCAGTACGTCGGCGGCCGGCAGCAGGAAGTTCTGCACCGAGAACATGGCTTTTTTCATTTCACCGGCGTAACGCATACCGGCGATCAGCACTTTTTTCTGCGCGAAGTTGAGGATCACGCAACCGTCGGAGTTGGTGCCGTCACGCTCTGGCACGCACTCGAAGTTGGCCACGTTGAGCACCTGCCACTCTTCACGACCGGCCGGGTTGTACTGGGCCGGGTTGATGAACAGGCAACGACCGAACAGGTTCTGCCAGGCAGTCTGGGTGGTCATTTTCACGGCCAGGTAGTGGTCTTCTGCGGCCCCTACGTGAACATGGGAAACGAAATGCTCTTGCGCGTTGTTGAACGCCTCGACGCGAGCCCACAGGGCATCGAACTTGTCGGCCGGGAACTTGCGGTTGATCGGGCCCCAGGCAATGGCGTCCTGGGTGGAAGGCTCTTCAACGATAAAACGGTCGACCGGCGAACGACCGGTGCGGTGACCGGTTTCGACAACCAGCGCACCAGTATCGGCAAGCACGCCTTCACCGCGCTGCAGGGCTTCTTTGACCAGATCGTCAACACTCAGATCGGTGTATACGGCGTTATTGGCTTGCGTCATGAGGTTCCCCGTCGGCCTATGGCCGAGTGCTCCAAACGTTTTGTAGTAGAAAGTTGCGCACTACTACCGCGAAAAAAGTGGGCCGGATTATGCCAGAAAAGCCCAAAAAGAGTAGGGCCCTCCCGTCAGAACACCTCTAATCCGGCGTTTGTCAGGTGATTTACCTGTGCTTAAACGTTTTAGTGGCGGGTGTCGGAAGGGGTGTCGATGCCCGCTCCGGCGAACAATTGGGCTACATCAGCGGCATCGAACAGGTAGCGCTGGTTGCAGAACTGGCAATCGATCTCGATATGGCCGCCGTGTTCCACCACCAGATTTTGCGCATCTTCCAGGCCCAGGCTGACCAAGGCGTTGCCTGAACGCTCGCGCGAACAGCTGCAATGAAAGTGCAAGGCTTGCGAGTCAAACAACCGCACAGCCTCTTCATGGTAAAGGCGGTGCAGGATGGTTTCGTTGTCCAGGCCCAGCAGTTCTTCGGCCTTCAACGTATCAGCCAAGGCGATGATATGCCGCCAGCTTTCGGCACGATCATCCTCATCCTTGATGCGGTCGGCCGGCAATTGTTGCACCAGCAAACCACGGGCACGTTTGCCGTCGGCGTTAAGCCAGAACTTGGTGCCCACCTGCTGGGACATTACGAAGTAGTTGGTGAAGCACTCCGACAGGGTTTGGCCATCGAGGTCGACAATGCCCTGGTAGCGTTGGCCTTCGGTCGGGTCGACGGTGAGTGCCAGGACGCCATTGGGCATCAGGTCGGCCAGGGTGGCGTCCGCGGCGATCTGGTCGGCTTCATAACGGGCCAGGCCACGGATTTCGCGCTCGCTGGAGCACTCGATCATCAACATGGGCACCGGCCCTTCGGAACGGGCCTGCAAGATCAGCAACCCGTCGAACTTCATGGTGCCAACCAGCAGCGCCGCGGCGGCCATCAGCTCGCCGAGCAATTGCGCGACCGGCTCCGGATAGGCGTGCTTGGCAAGGACTTCGGCATAGCTGAGCTCCAACGACACCATCTCGCCGCGGGCATCGCTCTCATCGAAGATGAAGCGTTGGGTGAAGTCGGTATCCGGTAGATCAGTCATAGGTCTGGGTATCTGAAGTGATGACAAAATGATTACAAGGTTTATAAAATTAAACGCTTTAGCACCATCTTGGTGCGACTTCTCCTGAATTCAAGGAGCTGAATAGAGCGATGAGGGACAGTTTATGAACAATCCGGGTTTGTTCCAAGCCAACTGGAACCTCCGGCGATGGGCTCTTTGCAATCTACTCGCTATCGGACTGCTGTGTTTTTGGCTGTGGCCCACGGGCCAGATGCTGTGTGTGATTTTCGACGAGTGGCTGTTTCATCTGCTCAATGGCCCGCTGGCAACCAATTCGACCTGGCTGCATGTGTGGGCCGTGGCCAGCCTGCGGCCGTTTGATGCAGTGGTCGGCGTTATTTTGCTGACGCTGCTGATCCGCGGCGACTGGGTGTTCAAGGCCGTGCAGGTGCGCCAGGCGTTCTTTGGTTTCCTCGGCATTCTGCTGCTGTTGCTGTTTATTCGCATGTTGTTCTCCAAACTCGCGGCGCATATGGGCTGGCAGCACAGCAGCCCATCCATGGTGATCAGCGGCGCGATTCAGATGAGTGATTTTTTCCCGGGACTGGAGAAAACCTGGGAGTTGAAGGACCGTTCCAGCCAGAGCTTCCCGGGCGACCATGCCTCGGTGCTGTTGATCTGGGGGATGTTCATGACCGTATTTGCCAAGCGCATCGGCCAGGTGCTGGTGATCTGGGGCCTGGCGCTGCTGTTCATGATGCCGCGCCTGGTTGCGGGCGCGCACTGGGGTCAGGACGATTACATAGGTGGCGTACTGCTGGCGCTGTTGGCGCTGGGGTGGGGGTATTACACGCCGTTTGCGGCGAAGGTGTCGGGGTTCCTGTTGCGGGTAACCGCGCCGGTGTTCGGGTTGCTTGGAAAACTGCCGGTGATCGGGCGATTGAGCGTCATACGCACCGCTCCTTAAATACGCGGGTTAAATGTGGGAGGGGGCTTGCTCCCGATTTGCAGTGGCTCAGTCACAAGTGTAATGGCTGACACTCTGCTATCGGCAGCAAGCCACCTCCCACATTTTGATCTGCTGCCGGCAGGAGATTCGTAATCAATCGTCGTTGCCGCTGCCGCGGAACTTGAATAGATCGCGGCGCTGCTTCTTGCTTGGCTTGCCATCGGTGGTCATTCCAGTCGCTCCAGCCTTGCGCATGGCCGCTGCATTTTCGCGCTTGGCGATACTCGCTTCGGTCTCGGTGTACAGCGCCTGCGCTTCGGGTGCCCCACGGCGCACGACAGAAAGCGCCTGCACCACGACGGTCTTTTCATCAAACCCTGTACGAATCTGAAACTCATCGCCGATACGTGGCTCTTTGCCCGGCTTGCAGCGCTCGCCGCGATGATGAACCTTCCCGCTTTCGATTGCGGCCTTGGCCAGGGCACGGGTTTTGTAGAACCGCGCGGCCCACAACCACTTGTCCAGTCGGACCTTTTCTTCCTCTTCCTGTTTTTGACCCACTTGAATTCCTCGCTCTGAAAAATGTCGCAACCTTACCGTTGAAACCCTTCGACGCATAAACCCCAAGGCTCACCTAAGATACGCCAGGTAGCACCCTGTTTTCGCGAGGATACGCTGTGACCGACTTCCCCCTTTCACTCACCTCGCCCAACCAGCGGTGCGTGGGTTGCCAGCAAAGCGAGCCTCTGGGGTTCGACTTTGCGTTCGCCTACCAGCCTATCGTAGACCTGCGTGACCACTCGATATTCGCCAACGAAGCCTTGGTGCGCGGTACCCAGGGAGAAGGCGCGCTCTCGGTGCTGGCCCAGGTCAACGAAACCAATCGCTACCGCTTCGACCAGCGCTGCCGAACCAAGGCCATTGCCGGTGCCGCAGCGCTGGGCATGCAGACTCACCTTTCCATCAATTTCATGCCCAATGCCGTATACCGTCCGGAACTGTGTATTCGCAGCACCCTGGAGGCCGCCCGGGCGCACAATTTCCCGCTGGACCGGCTGATTTTCGAGACACTGGAAAGCGAGCATGTAGATAACTATCGCCATTTGACGAATATTCTGCGTGAATATCGCGAATTCGGCTTCAAGACCGCCATCGACGACTTCGGTGCGGGCTATTCGGGGCTGAACCTGCTGGCCGATTTCCAACCCGACCTGATCAAACTCGACATGGCGTTGATTCGCGATGTCGATCAAGACCGTGTCCGTCAGGTGATCGTCCGGGGGATTGTCACAATCTGTGAGCAGTTGGGAGTTACTGTCATCGCCGAAGGCATCGAAAGTGCTGGCGAGCGGGATTTCCTCTCCGACTGTGGAATATTTCTGATGCAGGGTTTTTGGTTCGCCAAACCTGCATTCAATACCCTGGCCAAGGTTTCTCCTCAAGCCTGGGCAAATTGATCGGTACCCATATTGAAGACATTTGACCATTTGACCGTTGTGGGTCTGCGTGAATGGGTGGCACTTCCCGACCTGGGAGTGGCGGGCCTGCGCGCGAAGATCGACACCGGTGCCAGCACCTCAAGCCTGCATGCCACCGATATCGAGCCGTTTGAGCGCGACGGTGAAAAGTGGGTGCGCTTTACCGCGCACCTGGGCAGCGTGGTGCAACTGCGCCACCGTCGCTGCGAAGCGCCCCTGGTGACGATGAAAACCATCAAGAGCTCCAACGGCCATGCGCAGGTGCGCTACGTGATCAGCACCACCCTGGCGCTGGGTGACCGGGTATGGCGGGTGGAATTCACCCTCGCCTGTCGCAAAGCCATGCGTTATCGCCTGTTACTGGGCTCCAAGGCGTTGATTGACGGCCAGTTGGTCGTCAATCCAGGCGTCAAGTACGTTCAAGACAAGCCGGTGTTCCCGGTCTCCACTATTTCTGCCCCAGGTGCTGCATGAAGATTGCTGTGCTGTCGCGAAACCCGCGTCTGTATTCCACCCGCCGCCTGGTCGAGGCCGGCACTGAACGTGGCCATGAAATGGTGGTGATCGACACGTTGCGTGCCTACATGAACATTGCCAGCCACAAGCCGCAGATCCACTACCGGGGCAAACCCCTGGAAGGCTTTGATGCGGTGATCCCGCGTATCGGCGCTTCGGTGACGTTTTATGGCTGCGCGGTGTTGCGTCAGTTTGAAATGATGGGGGTGTTTCCTCTCAACGAGTCCGTGGCCATTGCCCGCTCGCGGGACAAACTGCGTTCGCTGCAGTTGCTGTCACGCCGGGGTATCGGCTTGCCGGTCACCGGCTTTGCCCACTCCCCGGATGACATCCCTGACCTGATCGAGATGGTCAATGGTGCACCGCTGGTGATCAAGGTACTGGAAGGCACCCAAGGCATCGGTGTGGTGCTGTGTGAAACGGCGACGGCAGCTGAATCGGTGATCGAGGCGTTCATGGGCCTCAAGCAGAACATCATGGTGCAGGAGTACATCAAGGAAGCCGGCGGCGCGGATATTCGCTGCTTCGTGGTGGGCGACAAAGTGATCGCGGCGATGAAGCGCCAGGCCAAGCCCGGTGAGTTCCGCTCCAATCTGCACCGTGGCGGCAGCGCCAGCCTGATCAAGATCACACCGGAAGAACGCATGACCGCACTGCGGGCAGCCAAGGTGATGGGCTTGAGCGTGGCAGGCGTGGATATCCTGCGCTCCAATCATGGGCCGCTGGTGATGGAAGTGAACTCATCGCCGGGCCTGGAAGGGATCGAGACCACCACCGGCAAGGACGTGGCGGGGATCATCATTCAGCACTTGGAGAAGAATGGTGGGCCGAATATGACTCGGACCAAGGGCAAAGGCTAAAAGCCTATTTTAATCCCGACATGAAACCAATGTGGGAGGGGGCTTGCTCCCGATAGCGGTGTCACAGTCACTGAACTTCTTGACTGAAAGACCGCCATCGGGAGCGAGCCCCCTCCCACATTTTTGATATTTGTTGTTTGTCAGACCGCATCTCTAGGCAGCATCAGCCCAAGCGGCAAGCGCACCCGCGCCTCCAACCCGCCTTCTTCCCGGTTACGCAACTCGACATTGCCGCCATGCATCGAGGCGATTCGTCGCACGATCGCCAACCCCAACCCGGTGCCCTTGCCACCTCGGGCTCGGTCGCCACGGGTGAACGGGTTGAAGATACCCTCAAGCTCGGCAGGGTCGATCCCCGTGCCACGGTCCATCACGCTCAGCACCACGTAAGGCGCGGCACTGTCACCGGAGACATACGCCGCCACCTCCACATCGGAACCGGCATGATGCAAGGCGTTGCCGATCAGGTTGTTCAGCAGGCGCTTCATCGAGACCCGGCGCAATGCAAACGGCTGGATCGGCTCCAGGCGCATGCGCACCTGCTCACCGTTCTGGTTATAGGGCGCAACCACCTCACGCACGAGGTCCGTGAGGTCCACCTCCTCAACCACTTCATCACGCCCGTCGCGGATGAAGGCCAGGAACTGGTCCAGGATAGCGTCCATGTCCTCGATATCGCGCACCATGTCATCGGTGAGGTCGGTATGGTCCCCCATCAGCTCCAGGGACAGGCGCAATCGCGTCAACGGTGTGCGCAAGTCATGGGACACACCTGCCAGCATCAGCTCGCGCTCGCGCCCGGCCTGCTCGACGTCTTCCGCCATCTGGTTGAACGCGCCGTACACCTCGGTCATCTCACTGGGCGTGTCGCTGACCGGCAGGCGCACACTGCGCCCCTGGCCCAATTGGCGAGCGGCAAATACCAGGCGCTTGAGTGGTTGGTTGAGCTGACGGACGAAGATCCACGCGGAGGCCGTTGAAAGCAAGCCGATGGCCAGGAACCAGCCCAGCACGTTCCAGATTTTCTGCCCGCGCAGCGGGTGCGGATAAAGCGGCACCTTGATCCAGGCATCGCCCAGGCTAGGTGCCCGCACCCATAACGCCGGTGAAACATGCATGCGCAGCCTCACCTCGGTGTCGGCGCCCAGTTCGGCCTGCATCTGGCGCTGATAGATCTCGCTGTAAGGCCAATGCTGCTCGCCTTCAGGCACGCCGGCCCCATCAACCCGAGTCAAGGTCGACGCCTTGGCCACCTTTTCTCGGTTCTCAGGGTCTACGGCCCAATAGCCCCGCAACGTCAGGGCCACACCGTGGCTGTACTGCCGATCCACCAGCACGTCTTCGTTCATCAACAGATAAACCAGCGTGAGCGCCTTGGAAAACAGAACGACAATAAGCACCAGCCAAAGGGTGCGAGAGAAGAAACTTTGTGGGAACCACAGCGGGGTTTTCATAGATGAAAGCTGCACACCTTGCAGGAACGAGCGGTGCTCGCAGAATTGCAGACGCCGGGCATCCCGTCGACTCTTATGGAGTCAAACGCCGGATACCCGCCCCTGCAAATCATCGGTCACTTGGTTGCGGTACCATCCGGCACAAACACATAACCCACGCCCCACACCGTCTGGATATACCGCGGCTTGGAGGGGTCCGGCTCAATCATCCGGCGCAGTCGGGAAATCTGCACGTCGATGGAGCGCTCCAGGGCGTCCCATTCACGGCCACGGGCCAGGTTCATCAGCTTGTCACGGGTCAGCGGCTGACGGGCGTTCATCACCAGAGCCTTGAGCACCGCAAACTCGCCGGTGGTAAGCATGTGCACTTCTTCGCCACGCTTGAGCTCACGGGTGGCCAACGACAGTTCGTAGTCGCCAAAGGTGACGCTTTCGTCTTCGCTGCCCGGTGCGCCCGGCACGGCCGGTGCCTGGCGACGCAATACGGCCTTGACCCGCGCCATCAGCTCATCAGGGTTGAACGGCTTGGCCAGGTAGTCATCAGCGCCCAGTTCAAGGCCCTTGATGCGGCTCAACTCATCGCCCTTGGCGGTGAGCATGATGATTGGAATCTGGTTGTTGGCACCACGCAGGCGCTTGCAGGCGGTAAGGCCGTCTTCGCCGGGCAGCATCAGATCGAGCACGACCAGGTTGAACACTTCACGCCCCAACAGGCGGTCCATTTGCTCGGTGTTCGGCACCGCGCGGGCACGGTAGCCCTTGGAGTTGAAAAAACGCTCCAGCAGGCTGCTCAGCCCCGGATCGTCATCAACGATGAGAATTTTTTCGCCTTCAGCAGTTTGTGCGGTGCTGCTCATTGGATGCTCCTCTTATCTCGGCGCGCATTATGGCGTAGCTGCCGTTATACGCACCGTGTGCATTGTTAGCAGATTTTTCATCTACTGCCAGCGAACCCACGCCCTACAACCTCCGGCGCAGTACCCCCCAATAGCAGAACGCTGGTTATAATGCGGCGCCTCCGTGCAGGGCAACGTCAGATCGTTACCGTTTGCTGCCGGGCTTTTTTTACCCGCTTGTCGTGAATTTTTCGATTTCGAGGGTCAATAGGCAGCCTCTTGACCCAGGCAGCGGCGCCAGTCGGGCCGCTCAACCAGCCTCGCCGGGCCTTGTTTTTACGGGCCGGCGCGCTGATTTTAAGAATTTCAGGTGGTTTTATGGACAGCATCAACAGCCGCATCGCCGAGGAACTCGGTGTACGCCCACAACAGGTCGAAGCGGCCGTCGCTCTACTGGATGAAGGCTCCACGGTGCCTTTCATCGCCCGTTACCGAAAAGAAGTGACCGGCAGCCTCGACGACACTCAACTGCGTCACCTGGAAGAGCGCCTGCGCTACCTGCGAGAACTCGACGAACGGCGTATCAGCATCCTCGCCAGCATCGAGGAACAGGGCAAGTTGACCCCTCAACTGGAGCGCGACATCAAACTCGCGGACACCAAGACCCGCCTCGAAGACCTTTACCTGCCATACAAACAGAAACGTCGTACAAAGGGCCAGATCGCTCTGGAAGCCGGCCTGGGCGATTTGGCCGATGGCCTGTTCAACGACCCATCGTTGACGCCGGAAACCGAAGCCGCTCGCTTCATCGACGCGGAAAAAGGCGTCGCCGACGTCAAGGCTGCCCTCGAAGGCGCCAAGTACATCCTGATGGAGCGCTTCGCCGAAAACGCCAGCCTCCTGGAAAAACTGCGTACCTACTTGAAGCAGGAAGCCATCCTCAGCGCCCGCGTCATCGCCGGCAAAGAGGAGGAAGGCGCCAAATTCCGCGACTACTTCGAACACGACGAGCCGCTCAAAAGCATGCCGTCCCACCGCGCCCTGGCGATTTTCCGCGGCCGCAACGAAGGCATTCTCAGCTCCGCGCTGAAAGTCGGTGACGAACTGCCAGGCACCATGCACCCGTGCGAAGGCATGATCGGTCAACAATTCGGCATCCAGAACCAGAATCGCCCTGCGGACAAGTGGCTCGGTGAAGTCGTGCGCTGGACCTGGAAGGTCAAGCTCTACACCCACCTGGAAACCGACCTGCTGGGCGAGTTGCGCGACGGCGCCGAAACCGAAGCGATCAACGTGTTCGCCCACAACCTGCACGACCTGCTGCTGGCCGCACCGGCCGGCCCGCGTGCCACCCTGGGCCTCGACCCGGGCCTGCGCACCGGTTGCAAGGTCGCTGTGGTCGATGCCACCGGCAAGCTGCTGGACCACGCCACCGTGTACCCACACGTACCGCACAACAAGTGGGACCAGACCCTGGCGATCCTTGCCGCCCTGTGCGCCAAGCACGCGGTAGACCTGATCGCCATCGGCAACGGCACTGCCAGCCGCGAAACCGATAAGCTGGCCGCCGAGCTGATCAAAAAATACCCGGCCATGAAGATGACCAAGGTCATGGTCTCCGAGGCGGGTGCTTCGGTGTACTCGGCTTCGGAGCTGGCGTCCAAGGAGTTCCCGGACCTCGACGTGTCGATCCGTGGCGCCGTCTCCATCGCCCGTCGCCTGCAAGACCCGCTGGCCGAGTTGGTGAAGATCGATCCCAAATCCATCGGCGTCGGCCAGTACCAGCACGACGTGTCGCAGCTTAAACTGGCACGCGGCCTGGATGCGGTGGTGGAAGACTGCGTAAACGCCGTGGGCGTAGACGTGAACACCGCTTCAGTAGCGCTGCTGGCGCGAATCTCGGGCCTCAACGCGACCCTGGCGCAGAACATCGTCAGCCATCGCGACGAAAATGGTGCGTTCAAAACCCGTGCTGCGCTGAAAAAAGTCGCACGCCTGGGTGAAAAAACCTTTGAACAAGCGGCCGGCTTCCTACGCGTGATGAATGGCGATAACCCGCTCGACGCCTCGGCGGTTCACCCGGAAGCCTACCCGCTGGTGCAACGCATTGCCGCCGAGACCGACCGTGATATCCGCTCGCTGATCGGCGACGCCGCCTTCCTCAAGCGTCTGGATCCAAAGAAGTACACCGACGAAACCTTCGGTGTGCCGACCATCACCGACATCCTGCAAGAGCTGGAAAAACCTGGCCGCGACCCACGTCCCGAGTTCAAGACCGCCGAGTTCCAGGACGGCGTCGAAGACCTCAAGGACCTGCAACCGGGCATGATCCTCGAAGGTGTAGTGACCAACGTGACCAACTTTGGCGCCTTTGTGGATATTGGCGTGCATCAGGACGGTTTGGTGCATATCTCCGCGCTTTCGGAGAAGTTCATCAAGGACCCGCGTGAAGCGGTCAAAGCCGGTGACGTGGTCAAGGTCAAGGTCATGGAAGTCGATATCCCGCGTAAACGCGTGGGCCTGTCGATGCGCATGAGCGATACCCCGGGCGAGAAGATCGACGGTGCTCGTGGCGCTCGCCCAGGTTCGGCACCGCGCCAGTCGCAGAACAACGCGCCGCGCAAGGACGCTACGACTGCCGCGCCGAGCAACAACGCCATGGCATCGCTGTTCGCCAATGCCAAACAGTTGAAGAAGCGTTGATGGAAATCCCGGCGGGTTTGACCCAGAGCGCGTTCAGCGAGCTGATCGGCTGCCGCCTGCAACGCCTGGATGAAGGCGTTGCCGAGGTGGCCCTGACCCTGGAGCCGCACCTGCGCAACCGTGCAGGCAAGCTCCATGGCGGGGCGATTTTCAGCCTGGTGGACATCACGATGGGCCTGGCCTGTTCCAGCGCCCATGGTTTCGACCAGCAGAGCGCCACCATCGAATGCAAGATCAATTATATTCGCGCCGTCGAAGACGGTGACGTGCTGTGCACCAGCCGAGTAATTCACGCCGGCCGGCGCACGTTGGTGGTCGAAGCCGACGTGTACCAGGGCGAAAGACTTGTCGCAAAAGCGCAGGGCACGTTCGCTGTCCTATAGCTCCCTACCCTCGATTTGAGTTAATTTCGGCGCTGCGATAACAGCGTCGGAATTTTCTCGCTGCGCTGTAGCCCAATTCATGGAGTGAAGTCGGCATTTTCAGAGCGGGTCAAATCGACTCAGAACCAGGCGATCACGCCAGTTTCCACTTCACCCTTGTAGACCGTCCTGCCCACCCCCATATTGGGGCGACTGACGCGTGAAGGAATCCAACTTGAGCGAACTTCTCAACCGCCGCCTGGCCCTGCTCGGCAAGCGCGAACACCTCTCCCTGCTAGAGCAGTGCTTGCACGGCATCGAGCGCGAATGCCTGCGCGTCACCAGCGAGGGTCGCCTGGCGCAAACGCCGCACCCTGAAGCCCTGGGCGCTGCGTTGACCAACGAACAGATCACCACTGACTATTCGGAATCGCTGCTGGAGTTCATCACCCCAGCCCTGCCCAACCCGGCCGAGACCCTGGGCAGCCTGGACAAGATCCATCGCTTTGCCTACTCCAAGCTGGGCAGCGAATACCTGTGGAGCCCCTCGATGCCGTGCCCGTTACCGGCCGAGGAAGATATTCCGATCGCCTACTACGGCACCTCCAATATCGGCCAGCTCAAGTATGTGTACCGCAAGGGCCTGGCCCTGCGCTACGGCAAGACCATGCAGTGCATTGCCGGCATCCATTACAACTTCTCGCTGCCGGAACAGCTGTGGCCGTTGCTCAAGGAAGCCGAAGGCTTTGTCGGTACCGACCGTGACTATCAGTCCACGGCCTATATCGCGCTGATCCGTAATTTCCGTCGCTACAGCTGGCTGTTGATGTACCTCTTTGGTGCCTCGCCAGCCCTGGACGCCGGTTTCCTGCGCGGCCGCTCGCACCAGCTTGAAGTCCTGGATGCCGACACCCTGTACCTGCCCTACGCCACGAGCCTGCGCATGAGCGACCTGGGTTACCAGAGCAACGCCCAGGCTGGCCTGACGCCTTGCTACAACGACCTGGCCAGCTACACCGACAGCCTGCGCGAAGCGGTGGCAACGCCCTACGCGCCGTATGTTGAAGTCGGCACGCACAAGGATGGTGAGTGGGTGCAGCTCAACACCAACATCCTGCAGATCGAAAACGAGTACTACTCCAACATCCGTCCCAAACGCGTGACCTACACCGGCGAGCGGCCGATCCAGGCGCTGATGGCCCGCGGTATCCAGTACATCGAAGTACGCTGCCTGGATATCAACCCGTTCCTGCCGATGGGGATCGACTTGCCGGAGTCGCGATTCCTCGACGCATTCCTGCTGTATTGCGCGCTGAACGACAGCCCGCTGTTCGCCAACAACGAGTGCGGCAACGCCACCTCCAACTTCCTCAGCGTGGTCAAGGAAGGTCGGCGTCCGGGCCTGCAATTGCAACGTGACGGCCAGCCGGTGGACATGAAGGAATGGGCTGCGCAGTTGCTGGAGAAGATTGCACCGTTGGCCGCCTTGCTCGACGAGAGCCAGGGCATGACCGAACACAGTGAAGCGCTGGATGCCCAACTGGCCAAGGTCAAGGACCCGTCCCTGACGCCGTCGGCCCAGGTGTTGGCGGCCATGGCTGAACGCAAGGAAAGCTTTGCGCAGTTCTCTCTGCATCAAAGCGAAGTACATGCCGAATACTTCCGCAAGGAGCCTTTGGCGCCTGAGGAACAAGCGCACTTTGAAGAATTGGCCCGTGCGTCGCTGGCGCAACAGGCGGAGCTTGAGCAGAACGAAGTGGGCGATTTCGATGTGTTTGTCGGGTCGTACCAGGCCAGCATCCTCGCCATCAGCAACTAACCGGAGCTCTACTCAGTTCCAATGTGGGAGGGGGCTTGCCCCCTCCCACATTTGGTCATCACCGGAACAAAGATTTGCTTCAACCTTTCTACTCATAAGCTAATTCGAAAAGGTTATTTATTTTCGAGTTCTTAGATCATTTAGTCTCCTCACACGCCGACTCTCGGCCGCCTGATTGAGGAGCTTCCCCTTGAAACTGCTGACCCCTCTGCGCTTGCTGGCCGCGTTGTCCCTGGCCGGTGCCAGTCTGTTTGCCCAGGCGGCGGACGTGACTATCGCTTACCAGACCACCGTCGACCCGGCCAAAGTCGCCCAGGCTGACGGGGCCTATGAAAAAGCTACCAACGCCAAAATCGACTGGCGCAAATTCGACAATGGCGCCGACATCATCGCCGCCATTGCCTCCGGCGACGTGCAGATCGGCTACCTCGGTTCCAGCCCGCTGACTGCCGCGGTAACCCGCAAAGTCCCAGTAGAAACCTTCCTCGTCGCCACCCAGATCGGCGGGGCCGAAGCCCTGGTGGCGCGCAACGGATCGGGGATCAACAGCCCGCAGGACCTGATCGGCAAAAAGATCGCCGTGCCCTTCGTCTCCACCGGCCACTACAGCCTGCTTGCCGCGCTGAAACACTGGAACATCGACCCGGCCAAAGTCACCATTCTCAACCTGGCGCCTCCGGCCATCATCGCCGCGTGGAAGCGCGGTGATATCGATGCCACCTACGTGTGGGACCCGGCTCTGGGCGTAGCCAAGGAAAACGGCAAGGTGCTGATCACCTCCGGCGAACTGGCCAAGTTCGGCGCGCCAACATTCGATGCCTGGATCGTGCGCAAGGATTTTGCCGAGAAGCACCCGGACATCGTCACCGCCTTCGCCAAGGTCACCCTGGATGCCTACGCCGCCTACCGTAAAGACCCACAAGCCTGGCTGGCCGACACCGGCAACGTCGACAAGCTGGTGAAACTCTCCGGCGCCAAGGCCAGTGACATTCCCTTGCTGCTGCAAGGCAACGTCTACCCGCTGGCCGCTGACCAGGTGACCCTGCTGGGCGCGCCGACCACCAAGGCAGTCACCGACACTGCTGTGTTCCTCAAGGAACAAGGCAAGGTCGATGCCGTACTGCCCGACTACGCCCCTTACGTCAGCGCCAAGTTCATTTCTAACTGATCCAAGGAGTTCATCGCGATGGCCTTGCTACAGCTGGAGCGCATCAGCGCACAGTACCCAGGCGCCCCGGAACCGGTACTGTCCGATATTTCCCTGGACCTTGGGCCCCAGCAATTGCTGGTCGCCCTGGGCCCCTCCGGCAGTGGCAAGACATCGCTGTTGAACCTGATTGCCGGTTTCGTCGAGCCTTCTGCCGGGCGGATTACCCTCGACGGTGTGCCGGTCAAAGGGCCCAGCGCCGAACGCGGTGTGGTGTTCCAGGACGACGCCCTGCTGCCCTGGCAGGACGTGCTGGCCAACGTCGCCTTCGGCCTGGAACTGGCCGGCGTGCCCAAGGCGCAGCGTGAAGTACGCGCCCGCGAAATGCTCGCTCTGGTGGACCTGGCCGGTTTCGACAGCCGGCGCATCTGGCAACTCTCCGGCGGCCAGAAGCAACGCGTTGGCCTCGCCCGCGCCCTGGCGGCCGACCCTCGCGTATTACTGATGGACGAGCCCTTCGGTGCGCTGGACGCCTTCACCCGCGAACAAATGCAGGAGTTGCTGCTGCAAGTGTGGCGGCGCACGGCCAAGCCGGTGTTCCTGATTACCCATGACATTGAAGAAGCGGTGTTCCTGGCCACGGACCTGATCCTGCTGGCGCCCAACCCCGGCCAGATCGTCGAACGCCTGCAGCTGGATTTCGGCCAACGTTACGCTGCCGGTGAATCAGCCCGCGCAATCAAGTCCGACCCGCGCTTTATCGAAACCCGCGAGCACGTGCTGGGCAAAGTGTTCTCCCAACGGCAGGTGTACGCATGAGCAGCTACGAACTTCCCGCCACCGCCAGCAAGCCGGTGGCACCCGCCGTTATCCCGTTACGCCGCAGCCTGAGCACACGCTGGATCAGCGCACTGACCCTGGTCGCTTTGCTTGCCCTGTGGTGGGGGGTGACCGCCACCGGTTTGATCGAACCTTTGTTCCTGCCGCCCCCGTCCGCCGTGTTGCAAAAAGGCTGGCTGCTGGCGACCACCGGCTACATGGATTCCACCTTGTGGCAGCACCTGGGCGCGAGCCTGAGCCGCATCGGCCTGGGCCTGGGTTTTGCAGTGCTGACTGCCGTGCCGGTGGGGATTGCCATCGGTGCCAACCGCATTGCCCGAGGCATTTTCGATCCGTTGATCGAGTTCTACCGGCCGATTCCGCCGCTGGCCTACCTGCCGCTGATCGTGATTTGGTGCGGCATTGGCGAGCTGTCCAAGGTGCTGCTGATTTACTTGGCGATTTTCGCCCCGATCGCCATCGCCACCGCAACCGGGGTGCGCACCGTCGACCCGGCCAAGCTGCGGGCTGCGCAGTCGTTGGGCGCCACCCGTGCGCAACTGATTCGCCATGTGATCCTACCCAGCGCCCTGCCCGATATCCTCACCGGTGTGCGTATCGGCCTGGGTGTGGGCTGGTCGACCCTGGTCGCCGCCGAGTTGATTGCCGCCACCAGCGGCCTGGGTTTCATGGTGCAGTCGGCGGCGCAGTTTCTGGTCACCGATGTGGTGGTGCTGGGGATCCTGGTGATCGCCCTGATCGCCTTCGCCATGGAAATGGGCCTGCGCGCCCTGCAGCGTAAATTAGTGCCCTGGCATGGCCAGGCACACTGAGTGAAAAATCTACAATGAGCAGCCTGACCGTTACCCCATTAAGTACCGCCCTGGGCGCCCAGATCAGTGGCGTCGACATCTCCCAGCCGCTAAGCGAGGCACATCACGGTGCCATCGAGCAGGCGCTGCTCGACCACTCGGTATTGTTCTTCCGGGACCAGGTGATCACCCCGCAGCAACAAGCGCGGTTCGCGGCGCACTTCGGCGACCTGCACATTCATCCGATCTACCCTAACGTGCCGGAACAGCCCGAAGTGCTGATCCTCGACACCGCCGTCACCGACGTGCGCGACAATGCCGTGTGGCACACCGACGTAACCTTCCTGCCAACCCCGGCCCTCGGCGCGGTGCTCAGCGCCAAGCTATTGCCGGCGTTCGGGGGCGATACCTTGTGGGCCAGTGGGATTGCGGCTTATGAAGCACTGTCTGAACCGCTAAAGCGCTTGCTCGATGGCCTCACCGCCACACACGACTTCACCAAGTCGTTCCCGCTGGAGCGCTTTGGCAACACCGCCGAGGACCTGGTGCGCTGGGAGGCAACTCGCAAGAAAAACCCGCCGCTATCGCACCCAGTCGTGCGCACGCATCCGGTAAGTGGGCGCAAATCGCTGTTCGTCAGCGACGGTTTCACCACCCGAATCAATGAACTGGAAGCGGCCGAAAGCGAGGCCATTCTCAAGCTGCTGTTCGCCCACGCCACCCGCCCGGAATTCACCATCCGCTGGCGCTGGCAGGAAAATGACGTGGCGTTCTGGGATAACCGCGTGACCCAGCATTACGCCGTGGATGACTACCGGCCACAGCGGCGGGTGATGCACCGGGCTACGATTCTTGGGGATGTGCCGTTCTAGTCGCCACACCGAAAACCAAATGTGGGAGGGGCGGTGCGACGATTCGACTTGCTCCCGATGGCGGTGGTTCAGTCAGCTCATCCGTAGCTGACCCACTGCTATCGGGAGCAAGTCGAATCGTCGCACCGCCCCTCCCACATTTTTGACCCAGTTGTGTCAGTTATTCAGCAGTGGATGGCTTTTCCCACAAGTTGATCCCGCCTTCCTGCGCAAACCGATCAATCTGCGCCAGTTCCTCAGCACTGAAGCTCAAGTTCTGCAACGCCCCGACGTTCTCGATGATCTGCTCCGGCCGGCTCGCGCCGATCAGCGCGCTGGTCACCCGTGGATCACGCAGGGTCCAGGCCAGCGCCAATTGCGCGAGGCTCTGGCCGCGACGCTGGGCGATTTCATTCAGGCCGCGTACATGGGCAATGTTGGCCTCGGACAGGTGCTGGGCCTGCAACGAACCACCACCCGGACGATTGACCCGTGCATCGGCCGGTATGCCATTGAGGTACTTGTCGGTGAGCAAACCCTGGGCCAGGGGCGTGAAGGCGATCACCCCAGCGCCAAGTTCTTCGGTGGTGTCGAGCAGGTCCTTTTCCACCCAGCGGTTGAGCAGGTTGTAAGCCGGTTGGTGAATCAACAGCGGCACTTTCCACTCTTTGAGCAAGGCTGCGATTTCGCGGGTTTTCACCCCGGAATAGGACGAGATACCGATGTACAACGCCTTGCCTTGTTGCACAGCGGTGGCGAGGGCGCTGGCGGTTTCTTCCAGGGGCGTGTCGGGGTCAAAACGGTGGGAGTAGAAAATATCCACGTAGTCGACGCCCAGGCGTTGCAGGCTCTGGTCCAGGCTCGCCAGGATGTATTTGCGCGAGCCACCGCCCTGGCCGTAGGGGCCGGGCCACATGTCCCAACCGGCTTTGCTGGAGATGATCAATTCGTCGCGGTAGTGCTTGAAGTCTTCACGCAGCAAACGGCCGAAGTTGATCTCGGCGCTGCCATAGGGCGGGCCGTAGTTGTTGGCCAGGTCGAAGTGGTTGATACCCAGGTCGAACGCCGTGCGCAGCAAAGCGCGCTGGGTGTCGATCGGGGTGCTGTCGCCAAAGTTGTGCCACAGCCCCAGGGACAGTGCCGGCAGCACCAACCCACTGCGGCCTACGCGGCGATAGGGAATAGATTCATAGCGGTTTTCGGCAGCAATGTACGTCATCGAATCCTCTCTGGACTGAGGGTTGAAAGGCCCGGGAATAAGGTTATTCCCAAGCCTTTTAACCCGCTGAATCGCTTAAGTCTGCCTCTTCCTTTTACAGCAAAGACCTACTTGAGAGGAACGGTATCAGCGCACCAAATGCAGGAACTGCAGATGGCGCTCGTACTGGTCGAGGATGTCGTTGATGATCTGCTCCTTGGTATAGCCCACCAGGTCATAGTCCTGGCTACCCTCACTCAAGTGCACCTCCGCACGATAGTAACGGCGGTTGTTGATCTCTTTGGAACCCATGCCACCGCGGGCAAACGACGGCGTGAAATAGCCGCGCATCTGCACCTGGTAGATGAACGGATGCTCCTCGCCATGGCCGATTTCCAGGCTGACGCTGTCGTTGGACGGGTCCGGCTGAGTGACTACATTCAGGCCCTTCTCGACAAACACCGCCGTCACTTCTTCGATCGCCGGGCGCACCGTCGATTCAAGGAAGCGATACACCTCATCACGTGACGGGAAATGCACGGCCTGGCTCAAGCGCTGGCGCCAGCCGCCACGGCCTTTGCGTGAAGCAGATATTGGCGCCAGGGAATGCAACTGCGCGATCTGCTTTTGCGACTCCAGGTAAAACGCCTTGTGCAGCCCCCACATCATCAGCAGCAGAATCAGCGAGAACGGCAGCGAGGTCAGGACCACCGCAGATTTCAACGAATCGATACTGCCGGCGAACAGCAGGGCACTGGTCACCAGCGCTGTCATCGCACCCCAGAACACCCGCAGCCACTTCGGCCCGTCTTCATCAGCGTTGCCGCCTTTGGACGACAGGGTGGACAGCACCACCGTGCCTGAGTCCGCCGAGGTCACAAAGAACACAAAGCTGATAAACACCGTGACCGCAATCACCGTCTTGCTCCACGGGTAGGTTTCCAGCAGCAGGTAGAGGCTCATCGACGGGTCATCGATGGCCGACTGGCCCAGCGCGGCCATACCATGATTGAGCACTTGGTCGATGGCGCTGTTACCGAAGATCGACATCCACGCCAGGGTAAAGCCCAGCGGAATCAGCAGCACGCCAAACACGAATTCGCGGATGGTGCGGCCACGGGAGATACGCGCAATAAACAGACCTACGAACGGCGACCATGCGATCCACCAGGCCCAGTAGAACACTGTCCAGCCGCCCAGCCAGTCGCTTGGCTTATCGTAGGCGTACACATCGAAACTCTTGGTCGGCAGCGCGCCCAGGTAGTCACCGATGTTCTGGATCAAGGTGTTGAGCAGGTGCTGGGTAGGCCCGGCGAACAACACAAACAGCAGCAACGCACAGGCCAGCAGCATGTTGATGTCGGACATCACCCGCACGCCCTTGTCGACGCCGGCTACCGCAACAATGATCGCCGCGCCCATCATCAACGTGATCAGGCCCACCTGGATCCACTGGGTGTGAGCAATGCCAAACAGGTAGTCCAGGCCGGAATTGAGGTGCAACACGCCAAAACCCATGTCAGCGCCCAGGCCGAACACCGTCGCGATGATACCGAAGCCATCCACCGCATAACCGATAGGGCCATTGATGCGCTTGCCGATCAGCGGGTACAGCGCCGAACGCAATGCCAGCGGCAGGTTATGCCGGTAGGCGAAATACGCCAGGGCCATGCCCACGAACGCGAACACACCCCAGCCATGCAGGCCCCAGTGCAGGAACAGCACCTGCATGGCCTGGCGCGCTGCATCAGCGTTCATCGCTTCGCCCTGGGGCGGCTGCACCAGGTGCGTCAACGGCTCCGAGACGCAGAAGAAGA
Source organism: Pseudomonas sp. P867 (assembly GCF_019891455.1). Taxonomy (NCBI): domain Bacteria; kingdom Pseudomonadati; phylum Pseudomonadota; class Gammaproteobacteria; order Pseudomonadales; family Pseudomonadaceae; genus Pseudomonas; species Pseudomonas sp. P867. The sequence goes on from NZ_JAFLXB010000004.1 coordinate 304,235, forward strand.
ACAGCGTGATGCTGATCCCGGCGGCGAACAACATGCCGGCCCAGGACAGGTAACTGAATTCGGGCTCGTCGTGGTCGGCACCGAGTTTTATCTTGCCGTAGCCCGATAGCGCGGTGACCACCACGAAGACCAGATACAGGGTCATCGCCAGCATGTAGTACCAGCCGACCGTATTGGCCGCCCAGTTTTGCGCCGCCAGCAGCCAGGCTCCGGCCTGTTGCGGGATAGCGATAACCGTGATGCCAAACAGCAGGATGAAGGTGGCGGCAAAGTAGAAAACGGGCGCATTCATGCGCACCATGCCGCTGGAAGGGGTGGACGATGCACTCATGAACGATGCACCTCAAGGTTGCGGGATATGGCTGTAAATAACGGACTCAGCAAAGGTAAGCCTCCTGTTGTGAGCGGGCAGCGAACCACCGGGTTTAACTTGAACGAACATTCAAGTTAAACATGAATAGGCGGTCTGGGACTAATCGCAGGGCTGAGTGGTAGATGATTCCTACACTAGCTCAAGGATTGGTATGACGGATGAAGAAGGCAAATCGTTCAGCGACCCCACGTTGAAATACATACGAAATGTGGGAGCTGGCTTGCCTGCTCCCACACGGGTCGGCGGTTGGCTCAGGTATTACTTCTGCGCCCCATCGTCATGCTGCAAGTTCGCCTGAGTGATATTCGCCCCTGCCGGCACGCTGCGGGTCAGCCACACATTGCCGCCAATGGTCGAGCCCTGGCCGATGGTGATCCGCCCCAAAATCGTCGCCCCGGCGTAGATCACCACATCATTCTCGACAATGGGGTGCCGCGGATGGCCTTTTTGCAGCTGCCCATCCTCATCGGCAGGGAAGCGCTTGGCGCCCAGTGTCACCGCTTGGTAGATACGCACGCGCTCGCCGATGATCGCCGTTTCGCCAATCACTACGCCAGTCCCGTGATCGATGAAGAAACTCGGGCCAATCTGCGCGCCGGGGTGGATATCAATGCCAGTGGCCGAGTGGGCGATTTCTGCACTGATGCGCGCCAGCAGCGGCAAACCTGCGCGGTACAGGTGGTGGGCCAGGCGATGGTGAATCACCGCCAGGATGCCCGGGTAGCACAGCAGCACTTCATCCACACTGCGTGCAGCCGGGTCGCCGTGGTAGGCGGCCAGTACGTCGGTATCCAACAGGCTGCGCAGAGCCGGCAATGCCAGGGCAAAATCCTGGATCAGCCGAATGGCATGGGCATCCACACCGCTGTCATCTTCGCCGCCCTGGCGTGCGGCGTAGCGCAACTCCAGGCGCGCCTGGGCGAGCAAGGCGTTGAGCGCCACGTCGAGGGTATGCCCCACGTAGAAGTCTTCGCTTTCTTCACGCAGGTCCACCGGGCCCAGGCGCATGGGAAATAGTGCGCCGCACAAGGCTTCGAGGATTTGCGCCACCGCCTCGCGGGACGGCAATTCACGGCCACCGTGCTCGCCGCTCAAGCGACCGTTGCGCGTTCGCCACTGGTCCCGCGCGCCGCGCAGCTGGCTGACGATGGTCTGCAATTGCCAATGACTGGAACGCTCACTCACGGTATTCACTCCTGACGAAATGGCCATCACTTTACGGTATGCACCCTGGCAGCTCTTAAGAACCAATGGTGTGGTCGTAAGAACTATTGTTCATAAGCGATTGACGGTTGCCCGATGAAAAGTGCCTGCCTATAGTCCTCCCCATCATTCAGTCACCGTGCGTAGCCATGATCAAACAACAGCTCGAGCGCTTTAACCGTCTGGAACTACTGGGCGGTGCCACCGCTCTGGAAAAACTTGAACGGCTGTCGGCCTGGCTGGGCAGGGACATTTACGTCAAGCGCGATGACACCACGCCCCTGGCCATGGGTGGCAACAAGCTGCGCAAACTCGAATACCTGGCGGCCGACGCCATTGCCCAGGGCGCCGACACCTTGGTCACCGCCGGCGCGATCCAGTCCAACCACGTCCGCCAGACCGCCGCACTGGCCGCCAAACTCGGCCTGGGCTGCGTTGCTCTGCTGGAAAACCCTACTGGCACCGAAGACGCCAACTACCTGGCCAATGGCAACCGCCTGCTGCTGGAGCTGCTTGACGCCAAAGTGGAACTGGTGGAAAACCTCGACAACGCCGACGCCCAACTCGCCGCCCTCGCCGACCGCCTGCGCAGCAATGGCAAGAAGCCCTACCTGGTGCCTATCGGTGGCTCCAATGCACTCGGCGCTTTGGGTTACGTGCGCGCAGGGCTGGAACTGGCCGCGCAGATTGAAGACAGCGGGATTGAGTTCGCCGCCGTGGTGCTCGCCTCAGGCAGTGCCGGCACGCACAGCGGCCTGGCCCTGGCCTTGAGCGAAGCACTACCGCAGTTGCCGGTGATCGGCATCACCGTGTCGCGCACCGAGCAAGCGCAGTTGCCCAAAGTGCAAAGCCTGGCAGAACGCACTGCCGAGTTGCTCGGAGTGGCTATTCCCGACGCCTTCAAAGTGATCCTGTGGGACGAGTATTTCGGCCCCCGTTATGGCGAACCGAATGCCGGCACCCTTTCCGCGATCAAACTTTTGGCCAGCCAGGAAGGTCTGCTGCTGGACCCGGTCTATACCGGCAAGGCCATGGCCGGTTTGCTGGACGGCATCGGGCGCCAGCGGTTTGAAGAGGGGCCGATCATTTTCCTGCATACCGGTGGGGCGCCGGCATTGTTTGCCTATGACTCAGTATTCAATTGATTGAATGGCATATATTCTCAAAAGAAATATGAAATTGTTTTTTTATTATTTTCAAGTCTTAAAAACCCGCTTTATCATCGCGCCGAAGGCGAAGACGCGCTTCGCGCTTTAAGGCAGGATACGACTACTGCGTCACCTGCTTCGCTCACCATAAAAACACAGGGGCTCTTCATGACTATTTCTGTATTGCGTCGCACGCTGCTGGTCAGCACTTTGGGCCTGGCGCTTGGCGCCGGTTGGTTGGGCCAGGCGGTTGCCGGCGAGCAGTTGAACACCATCAAGAAGGCCGGCGAGATCAAGATCGGTCTGGAAGGCACCTACCCACCGTTCAGCTTCGTCGATGAAAGCGGCAAGCTCAGCGGTTTCGAAGTGGAACTGTCCGAAGCACTGGCCAAGGAGCTGGGCGTCAAGGTCAAGCTGCAAGCTACACCGTGGGACGGCATTCTCGCCGCGCTGGAATCCAAGCGCCTGGACGCCGTGGTCAACCAGGTGACCATCTCTGAAGAGCGTAAGAAAAAGTACGATTTCTCCAAGCCATACACCGTGTCCGGCATCCAGGCACTGGTGCTGAAAAAGAACGTCGACTCGATCAAGAAAGCCGACGACCTGGCCGGTAAAAAGGTCGGCGTGGGCCTGGGCACCAACTACGAACAATGGCTCAAGGACAATCAACCCAAAGCCATTATCAAGACCTACAACGACGACCCAACCAAGTTCCAGGACCTGCGCATCGGCCGTATCGACGCGATCCTGATCGACCGCCTGGCCGCCCTCGAATACGCCAAGAAAGCCCCCGACACTGCCGCTGCCGGCGACGCCTTCTCCCGTCAGGAGTCCGGTATCGCCCTGCGCAAAGGCGAGCCTGAATTGCTCGATGCGGTCAACACGGCCCTCGACAAACTGCGCGCCGACGGCACCTTGAAGAAGCTGTCCGAGAAGTACTTCAACGCTGACGTCACTCAATAATGGAAGCAGGTCTTCAACTCGCGCTGGACTCCGCGCCCTTTCTGCTCAAGGGCGCGTACTACACGGTAATCCTCAGCCTGGGCGGGATGTTTTTCGGCTTGCTGCTGGGCTTCGGCCTGGCCTTGATGCGCCTGTCGCGCTTCAAGTTGCTGAGCTGGACGGCCCGAGTCTACGTGTCGTTCTTTCGCGGTACGCCGTTGCTGGTGCAGCTGTTCCTGATCTACTACGGCTTGCCGCAAGTGGGCATCGAGCTGGATCCGATCCCGGCGGCCATGATCGGCTTTTCGCTGAACATGGCCGCTTATGCGTGTGAAATCCTGCGGGCCGCCATCGCCTCCATCGAGCGTGGCCAGTGGGAAGCCGCCGCCAGTATTGGCATGACCCGCGCGCAAACCCTGCGCCGGGCCATTCTGCCGCAAGCGATGCGCACGGCATTGCCGCCCCTGGGCAACAGCTTCATTTCGCTGGTCAAGGACACTGCGCTGGCCGCCACCATCCAGGTGCCCGAGCTGTTCCGTCAGGCCCAACTGGTATCGGCGCGGACCTTCGAAATTTTCACCATGTATCTGTCCGCAGCCCTGATCTACTGGATCCTGGCGAGCATCCTGGCGCATCTGCAAAATCGTCTGGAAGACCGGGTCAACCGGCATGACCTGGAGTCCTGAAGCATGATCGTGGTTGAAAAACTGACCAAACAATTCAACGGTCAAGTGGTGCTTGACGGCATCGACCTTGAGGTCAAGGAAGGCGAAGTGGTCGCCATCATCGGCCCCAGCGGTTCCGGCAAGACCACCTTCCTGCGCTGCCTGAATTTCCTCGAAGAACCCACCAGCGGCCGCATCAAGGTGGGGGATATCCAGATCGACGGCAGCAAGCCGCTCAACCAGCAACAGGGGCTGGTGCGTCGTCTGCGCCAGCACGTGGGCTTTGTGTTCCAGAACTTCAACCTGTTCCCCCACCGCACTGCGCTGGAAAACGTCATCGAAGGCCCGATTGTGGTCAAGAAGATGCCACGGGAAGCGGCCACCGAACTGGGGCGCAAGCTGTTGGCCAGGGTCGGCCTGGCGGGCAAGGAGGCGTCCTACCCAAGGCGGCTGTCCGGCGGCCAGCAACAGCGTGTGGCGATTGCCCGTGCGTTGGCCATGGAGCCGGAGGTGATTCTGTTCGACGAACCCACCTCGGCTCTCGACCCGGAACTGGTGGGCGAAGTGCTGGCAACCATTCGCAGCCTGGCCGAAGAAAACCGCACCATGGTCATCGTGACCCACGAAATGAGCTTTGCGCGGGACGTGGCCAACCGCGTGATCTTTTTCGACAAGGGCGTGATCGTTGAACAGGGTGAAGCCAAAGCGTTGTTCGCCAACCCCAGGGAAGAACGCACCCGGCAGTTTCTGAGCAAATTCCTCGCCCACTGACCCACCCTCTGTAGGAGCGAGCTTGCTCGCGAAAAACGCCCAGGCAACTCGGTCGATCTGAATCACCGCGTTACCGTTTACGTTCTTCGCGAGCAAGCTCACTCCTACAACGGGTTACCATTTCAGCGCATAAAATACCCCCGCCGTCCCCCCCTTAAAATCCCCCTCCCCGTCAGACCCTTCTGAATATCCTCAAACCCGCCGTTTAGCCTTTTGCCTCCATTGACGCTCCCCGGCCAACCCTCTTATCTAGCGCCTTGAGGATTGGATCCCATCCCGGCTACTGACTGAATCGTTCCTTTCGAATCGCCCTGTGCCTATGCGCCGAAGGTTCGGAACGATGACTGCTGGCTGCAACAAGGAGATTACTTATGACACACACCCAAACCCTGGCCATGCTGCCTGCCCCGAAGCTGCCCCAGGCGGTAGGAAACGGCATCAGCGCCCTGGCTTCCACCCATCTGCAGGTCGATATATCCCCCTACTCGGGCATGGAGGAAGGCGACCTGATCGAACTGTTCTGGAACAACTGCTTTGCCGCCTCGCGCAAGGTGACGGCGTGCAAGATCGGCACGTTCACTCATCTGTGGGTACCGGAAAGCTTCGTGCAGGACGGGCCGGCACGCGTCCACTACCAGGTCCTGCAAATCGGCCATGGCCCGATGCGCTCTGCCGTCGCCCTGGTGCGGGTCAAGACCAACTACCCCGGAGGCCAGCCTGCGCCATGCCTCAACCACGAAAGTGATGAAAACCAGAATCTCGCCCCCGTGGGTTTGCCCGAGACGATCCGCCGCCATGGCGTCAATCGCAACCAGGTTCGGCGCGGCATTCCGCTGACCATCGAACCTTACTTGAACATGAGTGCCGGCGATGCCATCACACTGCGCTGGGGTGATGTGCGCCTGGACCTGCCGAAAATCCAGGACAAAAACGTTGGCCTGGCAGTGCAGGTGTGGGTACCGTCCCAGATCATTGTCGAAGCGGGCGACGACTGCCGATTGGAAGTCACGTACTGCATTCTCGATCGCGTGGGCAATAATTCACGCTGGGCACCGGCCCGCACGCTACGTATCGCCGCTTGCACGCCAGTCGTGCCAACCCCACCTGCCTCGCCCGCGCCGGGCTATCAACCGCGTCGCTTCGGCTCGCCCTGTGAACCGGGGTGACAGCCCTTCTATGCATATTCCTAAAAGTTAGTTTATTTAAAGAATTAACACGCTTAGGGTATATGCACCGGACCACCGGACATTCCTGATTTTTCTGTTTTTATTTCATTGAATGCGAGGTCGGTATGGTCAGAATTACCCCGGTGCATAACGCCAGGGCATTGCGTGCAGCCAAGGAGCGGCGCTGATGTCTAACTTGGCTCTAACACCCCCCCAGAGTGATCTGGACGTAGCCCCCCTGTTGTTGCCCGCAACGGTGCTGCGCAACGACGCCCAGGCACTGAGTGCGGCTCATGAGCTGGCCCAGGCTGCGCGCCTGCAGGCCGCTACGCGCGACCAGCAGCGCAAACTGCCGTGGGCGCAACTCGAACAATTCACCCGCAGCGGCCTGGGCAGTATTTCCATTCCCCGCGAATACGGCGGCCCACAGGTGTCGTTTGTGACCCTGGCCGAAGTCTTCGCGATCATCAGCGCAGCCGACCCGGCCCTCGGGCAGATCCCGCAGAACCATTTCGGCATCCTGCACGTGTTGCAGGGCACCGCGACCGAGCGCCAGAAAAAGCAGCTGTTCCAGAGCGTGCTCGACGGTTGGCGCATCGGCAACGGCGGCCCGGAACGCGGTACCAAAAACACGCTGGAGCTCAAGGCACGCCTCACGGCCGAAGGCGATGGGTTCGTGGTCAGCGGCCAGAAGTTCTACTCCACCGGCGCACTATTTGCCCACTGGGTCGCGATAAAGGCATTGAACGATGACGGCAAGCAAGTCATGGCCTTCGTGCGGCGCGGCAGCGAGGGGCTGCGCATCGTCGATGACTGGTCGGGCTTTGGCCAACGCACCACCGCCAGCGGCACCGTGCTGCTCGACCGGGTGGCGGTAGACCCGGAGTTGGTCATCGACAACTGGCGCCTGGGCGAAAGCCCGAATATCCAGGGTGCCGTGTCGCAACTGATCCAGGCAGCCATTGACGCCGGCATCGCCCGTGGTGCCCTCGACGACACTATCGCCTTTGTACGCGAGCGTTCACGCCCCTGGATCGACGCCAAGGTCGAGCGGGCCAGCGATGACCTGTATGTGATCGCCGATATCGGCAAGATGAAGATCGAACTGCACGCTGCCGAAGCACTGTTGCGCAAGGCCGGCCAGGTGCTGGACCAGGTCAGCGCGGCGCCGATCACCGCGCAGTCCGCCGCGCGCGCCTCGATTGCCGTAGCCGAGGCCAAGGTGCTCACCACCGAAGTGGCATTGCAGGTTACCGAAAAGCTCTTCGAACTGGCCGGCAGCCGCGCCACCCTCGCCGAATTCAACCTTGACCGTCACTGGCGCAACGCGCGGGTGCATACCCTGCACGATCCGGTGCGCTGGAAGTATCACGCCATCGGCGCGTATCGACTGAACGGCACCTTACCTGCTCGTCATTCCTGGATTTAACCGACCAGAACACTTTTTCCACGAGCTTCTGGAGAAACTCATGACCCTTTCTCACCACGTCGCGGTTATCACCAGCGATGAGCAAGCCCTTATTGTCGCCAGCGACCTCGCTGAAGATTTGCGCCGCGACAGCGCCCAGCGCGACCGCGAACGCCGCCTGCCGTGGCCCGAGCTGGACGTGTTTTCGCGCTCCGGCCTGTGGGGTATCACGGTGCCCAAGGCATTCGGCGGCGCGGGCGTATCCAATGTCACCCTGGCCAAGGTGATTGCACTGATTTCCCAGGCCGATGGTTCCTTGGGCCAGATCCCGCAAAATCATTTTTATGCCCTTGAAGTGCTGCGCGTAAACGGCAACCCCGAGCAGCAAAAGCGCCTGTACGCCGAGGTGCTGGCCGGTCAGCGCTTTGGTAACGCCTTGGCGGAACTGGGCACCAAGACCGCCCATGACCGCGTGACCAGCCTCACCCGCGACGGCGACGGTTTTCGCATCAACGGGCGCAAGTTCTACGCCACCGGCGCGATCTATGCCCAACGCATTCCCACCTCGGTGGTGGATGAAAACGGCATCCAGCAACTGGCGTTCGTACCCCGTGACAGCGAGGGCCTGACGGTCATCGACGACTGGAGCGGCTTCGGCCAGCGCACCACTGGCAGCGGCTCAGTGGTATTCGATAACGTGTGGGTCGCAACGCAGGACGTGATCCCATTCCAGAGCGCCTTCGAACGCCCGACCACCGTGGGCCCCTTGGCGCAGATCCTTCACGCCGCCATCGACACCGGCATCGCCCGCGCAGCGTTTGAAGATGCGTTGCATTTTGTGCGCACCAAGACCCGCCCGTGGATCGATTCCGGCAACGACAAGGCCACCGAAGACCCGCTGACTCTAAAGAGCTTCGGCCACCTGAGCATTCGCTTGCACGCCGCCGAGGCGTTGCTGGAGCGCTCCGGCGAATTCCTCGACCGCGCCCAGGCCGACAGCAATGCCCAGACCGTCGCCGCCGCGTCCATCGCCGTGGCCGAAGTGCGCGCCCTGAGCACCGAGATTTCCCTCGCAGCGGGCAGCACCTTGTTCGAACTGGCCGGCAGCCAGGCGACTTTGGCCGAGCATGGCCTGGACCGCCATTGGCGCAACGCCCGGGTGCACACCCTGCATGATCCGGTGCGCTGGAAATATCATGCGGTAGGCAACTATTACCTCAACGATGAAAACCCGCCGCTGCGGGGGACCATCTGATGAGCAAGAAAAAGATCCTGCTCAATGCCTTCAACATGAACTGCATCGGGCATATCAACCACGGTTTGTGGACTCACCCACGGGACAACTCGACCGAGTACAAGAGCCTCGAATACTGGACCGAATTGGCGCAGATCCTTGAGCGCGGGTTGTTCGATGGTTTGTTTATCGCCGATATCGTCGGCGTCTATGACGTGTACCAGAACTCGATTGACGTGCCGCTCAAGGAGTCCATCCAACTACCGGTCAACGACCCGTTGCTGCTGGTCTCGGCCATGGCCGCCGTCACCCGGCACCTTGGCTTCGGCCTTACCGCCAACCTGACCTACGAGCCGCCCTATCTGTTCGCCCGGCGCATGTCCACGCTCGATCACCTGAGCCGTGGCCGCGTCGGCTGGAACATCGTCACCGGCTATCTCGATAGCGCCGCCAAAGCCATGGGCCTCACCGAACAGGTCGAACATGACCGGCGCTACGACCAGGCCGATGAATACCTGGAGGTGTTGTACAAACTCTGGGAAGGCAGCTGGGAAGACGACGCGGTGCTCAACGACCCGCAAACGCGGGTGTATGCGCAACCGGGCAAGGTGCACAAGGTGGAGCACCACGGTGAGTTTTATCAGGTAGAGGGTTATCACCTGTGCGAGCCATCGCCGCAGCGTACGCCAGTGTTGTTCCAGGCCGGCAGTTCCGAGCGCGGGCTGCTGTTCGCCGGGCGCCACGCCGAGTGCGTGTTCATCAGCGGGCAGAACAAGGCCGCGACCAGGCTACAGGTGGACAAGGTGCGCGCCAGCGCAGTGGAGGCTGGGCGCAACCCGGATGACATCAAGGTGTTCATGGGCCTCAACGTGATCGTGGGCGCCACCGAGGAGCTTGCATGGGCCAAGCACGCCGAGTACCTGAGCTATGCCAGTGCGGAAGCCGGTGTGGCGCACTTTTCGGCGTCCACGGCGATTGATTTTTCTACCTACGAACTGGACGAACCGATCCAGTACGTGAAGAGCAACGCGATCCAGTCGGCCACCAAGAACCTGCAAAACAACGACTGGACCCGGCGCAAATTGCTCGAACAGCACGCCCTGGGTGGGCGCTATATCACCTTGGTGGGCTCGCCTGAACAGGTTGCCGATGAGTTGGAATCCTGGATCAGCGAAACCGGGCTGGATGGTTTCAACCTGACGCGCGTTGTGACGCCGGAGAGCTATGTGGATTTCATTGACCTAGTGATACCGGAACTACAACGACGTGGGTCGTACAAGACCGCCTATGAGCAGGGCACCCTGCGGGAAAAAGTTTTCCACGGCACCGCTCGGCTACCCGAACAACACACCGGCGCCACCTACCGTCACTGATCAAAAAATGTGGGAGGGGGCTTGCTCCCTCCCACATTGGATCTCCATTGTTTGTGCCTATACCTTATGACTGGAAATTGATTATGAAAAAAACACTGCTCACCCACCCAGTCAAAGCACTGGCCCTGGCCTTCGGGTTATTCAGCACAGCGGTCTTCGCCGCCGACCCTCCCCTGAAAATCGGCACCACCGCCGCCTTCGCCATTCCGCTGGAAGCGGCCGTTGAAGAGGCCGGCAAACAGGGCCTGAAAGTCGAACTGGTCGAGTTCAGCGACTGGATCGCCCCCAACGTCAGCCTCGCCGCCGGCGATATCGACGTGAACTACTTCCAGCACATTCCCTTCCTGGAAAACGCCAAGGCCGCCGCCGGGTTTGACCTGGTGTCTTACGCACCGGGCATCATCAACAACGTCGGCCTGTATTCGAAGCAATACAAAAGCTTCAACGACCTGCCCGAAGGCGCCAGCGTGGCCATTGCCAACGACCCGATCAACAGCGGGCGCGGCCTGCAACTGCTGGCCAAGGCCGGGTTGATTACTCTCAAGCCGGGCGTGGGCTACAAGGCCACCGAAGAAGACATCGTCAGCAACCCCAAAAAGCTCAAGATCCTGCAGGTGGAAGCCGTGCAACTGGTACGCGCCTACGACGACGCCGACCTGGTGCAGGGCTACCCGGCGTATATCCGCCTGTCCAAGACCTTCGATGCGCAATCGGCGCTGCTGTTCGATGGCCTCGACCACCCGGAGTACGTGATTCAGTTCGTGATTCAGCCCAAGAGCAAGACCGACCCACGAGTGATCAAGTTCGTCGACATCTACCAGCACTCGCCGGTGGTACGTGCCGCATTGGATAAATCCCTGGGCAAGCTCTACCAAGTCGGCTGGGAAGATAAAAAATGACCGCCGCCAACGCCCAACTGCGCGACCTGGGCCATGCGCCCAGGGACGCCGAGCAAACTGAACTGCACCCGGACCTCAATCGCGCCCACGTGCGTTTTATCAACCTGGGCAAAACCTATGGCGGCACCGTGCACGCCCTGCAAGGCATCGACCTGGCGATCCAGCGTGGCGAAGTGTTCGGCATCATCGGCCGCAGCGGCGCCGGCAAGTCGTCGCTGATCCGCACCATCAACCGCCTGGAACAACCCAGCAGCGGGCGCGTGCTGATCGATCAGGTGGACATCGGCGGCTTCGATGAAGACCATCTGGTCGCACTGCGCCGGCGCATCGGCATGATCTTCCAGCACTTCAACCTGATGTCGGCCAAGACTGTGTGGCAGAACGTCGAACTGCCTCTCAAGGTCGCCGGCGTGACCCAGGCACAACGCGTGCGTAAGGTGCATGAACTGCTGGAGCTGGTAGGTCTGCAAGACAAGCACAAGGCGTATCCGGCGCAGCTTTCCGGAGGGCAGAAACAGCGCGTCGGCATCGCCCGCGCGCTGGTGCACGACCCCGAGATTCTGCTGTGCGACGAGGCCACCTCGGCCCTCGATCCGGAGACTACCCAGTCGATCCTCGGCCTGCTGCGTGAGATCAACCAACGCCTGGGCCTGACCATCGTATTGATCACCCATGAGATGGCGGTGATCCGCGAAATCTGCGACCGCGTGGTGGTGCTGGAACACGGGCGCATCGTCGAGCAAGGCCCGGTGTGGCAAGTGTTCGGCAACCCGCAGCATGAGGTCAGCAAGACCCTGCTCGCACCGCTGCAACACGGCCTGCCGCCCGAATTGCAAAACCGCCTGCAACCGACACAAACCTCGGCTGATGCGGCGCTGGTGCTGCGCTTGCAGTTCACCGGCAGCGATACCGATGAGCCGGACCTGGCCGCACTGTTCAGCGCCCTCGGCGGCCGCGTGCGTTTGCTGCAAGGCGGTGTGGAACGTATCCAGGGGCACGCTTTGGGGCAACTGCTGCTGGCGGTGAATGGGTCGCCGCACAATGCCGAAGAGCTGCGTAACCGCGCCGGCAATTGGGCACAACGGGTGGAGGTGCTGGGCTATGTGGTTTGATCGTTTAGTACAGGGCGCTATCGACACCTTGTTGATGGTCGGTGTGTCGTCGCTGATCGCCTTGCTGGTCGGTATCCCGCTGGCGGTATTGCTGGTTACCAGCGACAAGGGCGGTATCTACCAGGCGCCGGCGCTTAACCGCGTGCTGGGGGCGTTCGTCAATCTGTTCCGCTCCATTCCGTTCCTGATCCTGATGGTGGCGTTGATCCCGTTCACTCGGCTGATCGTCGGCACCACCTACGGTGTATGGGCGGCCGTGGTGCCGCTGACCATCGCCGCCACACCGTTCTTTGCGCGCATTGCCGAAGTCAGCCTGCGCGAGGTCGACCACGGCCTGATCGAAGCGGCTCAGGCCATGGGTTGCCGGCGCTGGCACATCATCTGGCATGTGCTGCTGCCGGAAGCCCTGCCGGGGATCGTCGGCGGGTTCACCATCACCCTGGTCACCATGATCAACTCATCGGCCATGGCCGGTGCGATCGGTGCCGGTGGCCTGGGCGACATTGCCTACCGCTATGGCTACCAGCGATTTGATTCGCAGATCATGCTCACGGTGATTGTGTTGTTGGTGGTGCTGGTGGCGGTAATTCAACTGAGTGGGGATCGCTTGGCGCGGGTATTGAACAAGCGCTGAACTCACGGGCATTCGTCCAACTGCGCGACGCTGGCATGGGGCACGAAGCTGACGGTTTTTTCCTTGGCCTGCCAGGGGCGCACGATGTAGCTGCCGTCCGAGTCTGCCATTACCCGCAGTTTTACACTGCGCTGCGGGTTGTCGGCGTCTACCAGCACGCGAAGAACCTTGGCGTCGTCCGACCAGGTCATCAGCGTACACACGCGCCCTCCGGAGGCGGAGCCTTGCAATGGCAACCCACCCAGCTTCGACCCGCTTGCCGGGATCAGCCCGAGGAAGACGATGAGTGCAAAGGCTGCCAGTGATGCGAAGGCAACCGGGTTCTTGTGATCGCGCATGTACACCACAAGGCAGGCCCCACAGCCCTGGACCAGGAACAGCACGACCACCTCGGCAAACATGAACGGTGCAAAGAGCACAGCGCTGTCGGAATACTCAAGGAAGGCGCGGGAGACCGGCACGGTTACCATCAGGATTACCAGCATTTGAACCGCGCCAGCACCCACACTGGCCAGCCAGAACTCGCCGGATATGTCACGCAATGCAACCTGAGCAGGGCGTGCGCGCATGATGATGCCGACATAGGCGAGTACCGCCACCACGATCGCCACAATCCAACTGACAGTCAGCAAAGGTCCACTTTCGGCGTTCACCGACAGGTACACGGCGCACATCCAGAAGATGGCCATGACGACCAGGCTGGCAGCCCAGTGCAACAATAAACGCCGGTGCTGGGCCGTCAACTGAGGGGAAAGCGGACTGAGATTCAGCTGATCACTAAGGCGCACGCCCGTGTCGTTAAGGCGTTTGAACAAGATGAATGTAGGGATCAGGATCGACGCGCCCATCATGCCGATGACGAATACCAACATGGCGAACATGGCCGGCAATGCGGTGAACGCCGCGGCCGACAAAATACTCAGGGGTACCTTTTCCACCTGGATGTACTGGTACAAATACAAGCCTGCCACCGACAGGATCCCCACCGTCAGCGGCCAGGCGCGTTCATTGAGCCAGAGCAGGCCGCTGCTGAGTTTCGTGGCGTATTGGTCCACCTTGTTTGCAGTGAATTTCTGACCCTCACGTGAACGTTTTTCTTCTTCCATGAATGTACAACCCTCTTTGAATGAGGGCCGAATCTTACCCAGAATCCTGCGGGACGGTCTGTCGGATTCTCCCAACACGCACACAATGAACCGCCCTACACCAGATACACGTCTTTCAACTCAAGGGTGAGCCTGAGGTATAGTCCGACCACCTCAACCGCAGCGGTGCGCCACACCATGAAACTCGCCCCCGACGACCTCAACCAGATCACCTCCACCACCCTCGGCCATTACAACAAAGTCGCCGAAGACTTCCGTGAAGGCACCCGTGATCACGATGTGAGCCAGAACATCGACGCGCTGTTGCGACATATCCAGGGCTCGGCGCCGTTTACCGTGCTGGATTTCGGCTGCGGGCCGGGGCGGGATTTGCAGACTTTTACGCGCATGGGGCATATCGCCGTGGGGCTGGATGGCTCCGAGCGGTTTGCGCAGATGGCGCGGGACGACAGCGGCTGTGAGGTATTGCAACAGGATTTTCTCAAGCTGGACCTGCCACCCGAGCGCTTCGATGGCGTGTTTGCCAATGCGGTGCTGTTTCATATTCCCAAGCAGGAATTGCCGCGGGTTCTCAAGCAGATGCATGGCACGTTGAAGCCTGGGGGCGTGCTGTTCAGCTCCAACCCACGGGGTGAGAACCAGGAGGGTTGGAATGGGCCGCGGTATGGCTCTTATCACGACCTGGAGGCGTGGCGGGGCTTGCTGACCGAGGCCGGATTTGAAGAGCTGGAGCACTACTACCGGCCGGCCGGGTTGCCGCGGGAACAGCAGCCTTGGTTGGCGAGTGTGTGGCGTAAAATTTAGTGCCGCATCGCCTGTACCGGCCTCATCGCAGGCAAGCCAGCTCCCACATTCGGAATGCATTTCACTGTGGGAGCCGGGCTTGCCCGCGATAGCGCCGTAACGGGCAGCGTTATTTCACCTGATACACCACCGGCTTCTCCCCCTCCACCAGCGCCGTCACACTGCGCCCGGCATACCCATCTTTCTGCGCGTCCGAAAAATTCGCCACCAACCGCGTCCCATCGGCGAAGGTGGTTTGCTGCAACAGTTTGTCCGCTGTCAGCCAGCGAAACTCAGTCATTGCCTGAGTCCCCAACCGTTGATGCAGCGGCCGAAAGAACCGGTCCTGGCGCTGAATCACCGGCAGCCTGTCCTTGAGTGTCGTCGCGCTCAGGTGATACAGCGGCGGTACGTTGTAGAGCAGTTGGGCCAGTTCATTTTCAGCCCGTACATTGCTCAGCTTGAGGTTGTCGAACAGCCAGTGATGAGTGGTGATCACCGAGCCATGGAACACCGCCTGATACAACGGCAGCCGCATCGTCGGGTCGAAATACACCGTGCGCAGCGACGCTTTCAACGGCACAGGCTTGAAGAACACCGCCGGCTGTTCCGCCGGGTACCAGTTGCCGACGTAATAGGGCGACTGCCGGTCGCGGGTCATGTCCCGGTCACCCCAGCCAATCACCGGAGTTTGCATACCATGGGCAAACATAATGCCCTGAGCGGTGACGGCGTTGCCGTCTTCGGAACCTGCGGGCAGTTTTAGCGAAGTGTTGATCCAGCGCGAGGCGTCGATATTGCCCTGGGCATTCTGCACCTGACTCATGGAGGCGCCGTCGCGGTAGCTGTCAAAGATCATGCTGGTGGCGTACGCATCGAGGAACCAGGCATTGAATCCGGCTGCGGCCTGCACCGCCTTTACCCGTGCTTCCAGCAACGGTCGCACACAGCGCGGGTCCGTGTAGTGGCCGGATTGTTGGAAACCGGCTTTCGGCTGGCCGTTCTTCAATATGATTGCGCAGTCACGGTACGCCTTGCCGCCCAGGTGGGCAGTGGCCCAATCCGGATTTTCGCTGGCCGACAGCGCCGTTTCATACGAATCGTAAGGCGCCATCAGATACCCGGCATCCACGCCTGCGCGAATCGCTTCGGGATGCCAGAGCCCGCCTTCCCAGCCATCACCCAGGGTCAACAGCAGACGCGAGAGCCCCGCGTCACGCAAGGCTTGGATAGTCGAATGCCCCCAGGTTTCGGGGCGATCACTCAAGGCTGAGGCGAAATCCACGGCCAGCTCGCTACGCAACTCGCCGTAGCGAGTGGCAAGGCGACTCATGTCGGGCTCTTCCACTTGCCAGGCTTGCCGGGCCTTCTGGTTGATGGCCGCATTGAGGCCGCGCAGCAACACGGTTTGCTCATAACGATTCAATGCGGTTGTCTGTGCAAGCACCTTCGCAGACTCTTTGTCCAGCAGCCTGCCAAGCTCATGGGTGCGCAGCCGTTTGATCAACGTTGGCCAATCACGGACATCATCCAGCGTCAGCAAGCCGTTGCCCCAGAGGTAAACGTGACTGGCGCCGAGCAATTTCACCGCCTCGGGGGTTTGCCGCAGCTTGTCCGCCAGCGGCTCGTAACGGCCCTGCTCCACCAACCATTGGCGATAACGCTTGGCGCCGGCCAACGGGTCGGCGTCGCCCAGATGCAGGCGCAGCGTCATCGGTGCGTCGGGGGCAAGGGTGGTGAATTCATGGGCCGCTGACAACGCCAGGCCCTGGCCGTCCGCTTGCCATTCTAGGCGATTGTTGTAGGGGTTGGTCAGCAGCCAGTTAAGCGTGAAGCGCCCGTGATCCAGGCCCCACAAGGGCAAGCTCAGGTCCTGGGTGGTATTGACTTCGCCGTGCTCAAGCAGGAACGCCTTCCACACGGGGTTATCAAAGGGCACATAATGCCCTTCAGCCAACGGCCAGATCAGCGCCTGGCCCATGGCCGTGGCCGGCTGGCGCAGCAGGGCCAATTCACCCGGCTCGCGAGCACTGATAGACAGGGACAGTTCGCGCTGCTCAAGCCGGGCCGTCAGGCGGTAGGCGCCGCTATCCCATTGCCAGGAGACCTGTGCGGCATCAGCTTGCAACGCACTGACAGCGTGCGCGGCGACACCGCTGGAGGCTTGTACCGGGGCCTCCCCCGCTGGCGTGACACGCAGCGCCAGGGTTGCAGGGTCGAGGTCAACGCGCCACAGGGCGTTTTCCAGCACGGTGGAGGCAAAGACTGAGGGCGCAAGAACAAGCGCACAGAGCACAAAGATGAGGCGCAGGCACTGCATGGGAATCGACCTGGACGGAGAAGTTAGGTCGAGAGGGTAAAACATGCAGACAGTGGCCGGGGCAACAAGTGGATTTTTCGGAAGCGTCCCACAGCCTCAAGCGAGATGAAGATCCAAATGTGGGAGGGGCGGTGCGACGATTCGACTTGCCCCCTCCCACATTTTTAACCGCGCTGTTCCTGATGCTCTTGTTTGGGTTCGCGGATTTTGTACCAGGCCACATACAGCGCCGGCAAAAACAGCAGCGTCAGCAACGTGGCGATGATAATCCCGCCAATCATCGCGTAGGCCATCGGCCCCCAGAACACTTCTCGGGCAATCGGGATCATGCCCAGGCTCGCCGCTGCCGCCGTAAGCAGAATCGGCCGACGCCGGTGTTCGGTAGCCTCCACCACCGCATCCCACGGCGTATAGCCCGCCACTTCATACTCATGAATCTGCGTCACCAGAATCACCGAGTTACGGATGATGATGCCGATCAGCGCCAGGATCCCCAGGATCGCCACAAACCCCATCGGCGTACCGGTGGGGATCAACGCCAGCACCACGCCGATCAGCCCCAGCGGTGCAACGCTGGCCACCAGGAACATTTTCTGCACGCTGTGCAACTGGATCATCAGGAACGTGGCCATCAGGAACAGCATCAACGGCACCACACTCGCAATCGGGCCCTGGGCCTTGCCGCTTTCTTCCACGGTGCCGCCGGTGGCGACTTTGTAGCCCACCGGGAGGCCGTCACTGAATTTCTGGATGGTCGGCGCCAGTTGCTTGACCAGGTCGGTCGGCTGCATCTCATCGCGCACCGCGGCCTTGATGGTAATCGTCGGCTTGCGGTCACGACGCCACACCAGCGGCTGCTCCAACTCGTAACGCACCGTGGCAAACGCGAGCAACGGGATCGAGGTACCGTTGGGCGTAACGATCTGCAGGTTCTGCAAGGTTTCCGGCGTGCCGCGCTCGGCATCTTCGGCGCGACCGACCACGTTGATCAGGTAGATATCGTCGTGCACCTGGGTCACCGCCGCGCCGCTGACCACGCTGTTCATCAACTGCGCCACGTCTTCCGACGACAGCCCCAGTTGCCGCGCCTTGTCCTGGGCGATGTCGACGCGTAGCACTTTGCCCGGCTCGTTCCAGTCGTAGATGATCTCGCCCAAGTGGGTGTTCTGGTCCAGCAAGGTCGCCAGTTCGATGGCGTGCTTGCGCACCTGGTCGGTGTCTTTACCGGAGACGCGGTACTGGATCGGCCGCCCGACCGGCGGGCCCATTTCCAGCGGCTGCACATAGCTGCCGATACCGACAAAATCATCGCGCAGGCGTTTCTGCAATCGCGCAATCAAGGCGCTGCGCTCTTCCAGGCCCTTGCTGACGATCACCAACTGCGCGTAGTACGGGTTCTCCAGTTGTTGGTCCAGCGGCAGGTAGAAACGGATCGCGCCCTGGCCGATGTAGGTGCTCCAGCGAGAAATGTCCGGGTCGTCCTTGATGATCGCTTCGAGGCGGTCAACCGCCTTGCGCGTCTCGTTGATCGAGGCGTTTTGCGGCAGGTTCAGATCAACCAGGATTTCCGGGCGATCCGATGACGGGAAAAACTGGTTCTGCACAAACTGCATGGAAAACACCGAGGCCGCAAACAGCGCCACAGTGATACCGATGGCCCACCAGCGGTTGCGCATGGCCCAGAGCATACCGCCATTGAACGCGCGGCCGATGCGCCCAGGCTCGGCGTTATGCGGCTTCACATTGGCGCTGAGAATATGCACGCCGATCACCGGCGCAAACAGTACCGCCACCACCCACGACACCAACATCGCCACGGCAATCACCGCGAACAGAGTAAAGGTGTACTCGCCCGCCGAACTGGCATTGAGGCCAATCGGCACGAAACCGGCCACGGTCACCAGCGTACCGGTGAGCATCGGGAACGCTGTTGAGGTGTAGGCGTAGGTGGCGGCCTGCTCCTTGGTTTCGCCTTTTTCCAGGCGCGTGATCATCATCTCCACGGTGATCATCGCATCGTCCACCAACAAGCCGAGTGCAATGATCAACGCACCCAACGATACCCGCTGCATGGTGATGCCGCTGTATTCCATAAACACGAACACCAGCGCCAGCACCAACGGAATCGAGCACGCCACCACCAGCCCAGCGCGCATACCGAGGCTGATAAAGCTCACCACCAGCACGATAATCACGGCTTCGAACAACGCGCTGGTAAAGCCGCCGACGGCCTCTTCCACCACTTCGGCCTGGTCAGACACCTTGTGCACACCGACGCCCACCGGCAGGTCGGCAGTCAGCTCATCCATGCGCCCGTGCAGCGCCTTGCCGAACGACTGGATATTGCCGCCCTTTTGCATGGCGATCGCCAAGCCAATCGCCGGCTTGCCATTGAAACGGAACATCGGCCTTGCCGGGTCGACGTAACCGCGACTGATGTCAGCGATATCCGCCAGCCGATAGAAGCGGTCATTGAGGCGCAGGTTGACGTTGGCCAGGTCTTTCTCCGAAGCGAACTGCCCGGAGGTGCGCACCGAAATCCGCTCCGGCCCGGCCTCGATCACCCCGGCGGGCGTTACCGCATTCTGCGATTGCAGGCTTTGCACGACCTGGCGCTGATCAATGCCCAACGCCGCCAGTTTGCGCGTGGAGAAGTTCAGGTAGATCACTTCGTCCTGCTGGCCGATCATCTCGACCTTGCCCAGCCCCGGCACCGAGCGGATTTCGGCGCGCACCTGCTCCACGTAGTCGCGCAACTGGCGCATCGACAAGCCGTCGCCAGTAAAGGCGTACACCGAGCCGAACACATCACCGAACTCATCGTTGAACGACGGCCCCTGCAGGCCCTGGGGGAAGGTGCCGCGAATATCATCGATCTTCTTGCGAACCTGGTACCAGATCTCCGGAATGGCCTTGGCGCTGGTGGTGTCCTTGAGGAACACGAACACCGTGGACTCACCCGGTCGCGTATAACTTTTCACGTAGTCTAGGGAGTCGAGCTCTTCGAGTTTTTTCTCGATGCGATCGGTGACCTGCTTGAGGGTTTCCTCCTGGGTAGCGCCCGGCCAGCGGGTCTGGATCACCATGGTCTTGATGGTGAACGAGGGGTCTTCCTCGCGGCCCAGGTTCATATACGAGAACACGCCCATCAGCAGCGCGACGAACATCAGGTACCAGACGAAGGACTGATGCTTGAGTGCCCAGTCGGATAAGTTGAAGCTCCCTTTCATCGCGGGCTGTCCTCGTCGATTTTGACTTTTTGTCCGGGTTTCAGGCTGTTCACGCCGGCGGTGACGATGCGTTCACCGGCTTTGATGCCGCCATTGACCAAGGCGCTGTCAGCATCCCGGCTGACCACACTGACGTCGCGTGGCTGCACGGTCTGGCTCTGGGTATCAAGCAGCCAGATGCGCGTCTTGCCGTCGACGTCCTGCAAGGCGCTCAAGGGCAATTCGATACGCGGCGTAATGGCGCTGCTCAAGGTCACGCTGATGGCGGTGCCCAGGCGGAACGCGGCGGGAGTGTCGGTCAGGCTCAGACGTGCGCGGCGGGTGCGCGTGGCACTTTGGGCCTGGGGTTCGATCTCACGCACGATGGCGGTGGTATGCACGCTGGGGTCCAGTTGCCCGGCGACCAGAAACACCACATCCGTCGGCAGGCGCTCGGCCAGGCCGGCAGGCAGGTCGATCACCGCCTCCTTGATGTCCGGGCGAGCCAGGGTCACCACCTGCTGCCCCGCGCTGACTACCTGACCAGCCTCGGCATTCCAGGCGGTGACGATACCGGCGTGGTCGGTGTGCAGCTCGGCGTAATTGAGCTGGTCCTTGGCTTGATTGACCGAGGCGCGGGCCTGATCAAGGGTGGCCTGGGTGGTTTTTAGGTCAGTCTGCGCCACATCCAACTGAGCCTGGGCGCCGACGCCCCGGTTGAACAGCTCCTGCTGGCGACGGGCATTGGCCTGGGCATTGATGAACTGTGCCTGCACGCGGGCGAGGTCGCCCTGGGCGGCACGCAGTTGGTTCTGCTGGTCGGTGGGGTCGAGCACGGCAAGCAAGGCCCCCTTCTCCACCTCGGCGCCCACGTCGACGGCGCGACGGGCGATGCGGCCCGACACCCGGAAACCCAGGTTGCTTTCGTAGCGGGCCTGGATAGTGCCGGCGAAGCGGCCGAGGTTTTCCTGATCTTCAGCCTTCACTTGCATGGACAACACCGGGCGCACAGGCTCAGGCGGCGCCTCTTCCTTGGAGCAAGCCATCAGCAACAGGCTGGCGGCGACGATAACCGTCAGTTGCTTCATGGCTGGGCTCCTTGCTGGGCGATCTCGACCACCATGCCGGGGTGCAGCAATTGCCCACCGGCCACTACGACTTTTTCGCCGCCTTTAAGGCCCTCGCCAATAATCACCTTGCCGGTGAGGTAACGGGCCACCTTGACCTTGTGCAGCTGCGCCTTGCCGTCGGCATCCACCAGCCATACGGCAGGCTCGCTGAGGTCTTTGGTCAAGGCCGCCCAGGGTAATTCGATGCTGGCCTTGGCCGGGCCGTTGGCGGTGGCGCTCACCACCGAACCCAGCTCCATGCCTTTAGGCAGGTTTTGCAGGGCGATCTTCACTTGTATGGTGCCGGTATTGGCCGCCACTGCCGGGGTCACTTCCCGCACCTTGCCCACGGCTTTGATGCTCGGGTTGTCCAGCAGGCTGACGGTAATCGGCGCATCCGGCGGCGGCTCCACCAGCAGGGATTCATACACGTTGAACACCGCGTCACGTTCGCCATCACTGGCCAGGCTGAAGATCGGTACGGTGGCTTGTACCACTTGGCCGACTTCGGCCTGGCGCGCCGTGATGATCCCCGGTGCATCGGCGACCAACGCCGTGTAGCCAAGTTGCTCACGGGCGTTGGCCAATTGCGCCTGCGCGGCGGCAAGGGCACTTTGGCTGCTGCGCAACGCGGCCTGAGCGGCGTCGTATTCGCTGCGACTGGTGTAGCCCTTGGGCAAGAGTTTTTCCTGGCGCACGAAGGCGGCGGCGGTCTGCTTGACCCGCGCCTGTTCGGCCACAACCTGGGCCTGGGCGGAATCGACGTTGGTTTGCAGGTCCTTGGGGTCAAGCTTGGCCAGTACTTGCTTGGCCGTTACTCGGTCGCCCACGTCCACCATGCGCTGAATGATCTTGCCACCCACGCGAAAGGACAAATCGGTCTGCACCCGCGCCTGGATATCGCCCGTCAGCGTGACCGCCGCGGCAAAATCCGCCGGCTGCACGGTTTGCACAAATACCCGTGAATGCTGCTTGGGCTCGGCTTTGTCTTGGCCACAGCCGCTCAGCAGCGCCAGGAGGCCAAGGCTGAGAATAAATGTCGAAGTGCGACCGCCCATGCAGGCTCCTTTTGCGTGACGCAAGGTACAAGTGTGTATGCGACTGTGAGCTTAGATCAGGGTTCCTTATCTGCATGGAGGATCCCATACTCCAATGGTTCCCCAGCCGATTAAATGCATATGCTGAAAACCCTCGCGGTGGCCAATTACCGCTCGATCAACAAATTGGTAGTGCCGCTGGACCGCTTGAACCTGATCACCGGGCCCAATGGCAGCGGCAAATCCAACCTGTACCGGGCCCTGCGCCTGCTGGCAGAAACCGCCCAGGGCGGAGTGATCAATGCCCTGGCCCGTGAAGGCGGGCTGGACTCGACCTTCTGGGCCGGGCCGGAAACCATCAGCCGGCGTATGCGCACTGGTGAAGTACCGATCGAATCCAATGTGCGCCAGGGCGTCAAACGCCTGCGCTTAGGGTTTGCCGCCGAAGATTTCAGCTACGCAATCTCTCTGGGATTGCCGGAAAAAACCTCGTCGTTCTTCAGCCTCGACCCCGAAGTGAAGAAGGAATGCATCTGGGCCGGCCACATCTACCGCCCGGCCAGCCTGTTGGTGCAGCGCTCAGGTGCCATGGTGCGTGCCCGCGAAGGCCGTGCCTGGGATGTACTGGCGCAGCACACACCCAACTACCACAGCCTGTTCGATCAGGTCGGCAGCCTGCGCGGCTCGCCGGAAGTGCTGCTGTTGCGTGAAAGCATTCGTGGCTGGCGCTTTTATGATCACTTTCGCAGCGACGTGGACGCGCCAGTGCGCCAGCCCCAGTTGGGTACGCGTACGCCGGTGTTGCACCACGATGGCCGCGATTTGGCGGCCGCGTTGCAGACTATCCGCGAGATCGGCGACCCCGAGGCGCTGCAACGTGCCGTAAGCGATGCATTCCCGGGGGCGCGCCTGAACATTGAACCGTTGCAAGGCGGACGCTTTGCCATTGAGTTCTATCAGGAAGGCTTGCTGCGGCCGTTGTCGGCGGCGGAACTGTCAGACGGCACCCTGCGCTACTTGTTGCTGATCGCCGCACTGCTGACGCCACGCCCGCCGACCATGATGGTGCTGAACGAACCGGAGACCAGCCTGCACCCGGACCTGCTGCCCGCCTTGGCGCGCCTGATTATCGAAGCGTCGAAGCAGTGCCAGGTGTGGGTGGTGTCCCATGCCAGCCGCTTGATTGCGGCGTTGCAGCAGGATGAGGGGTGCAATTCGATTGTGCTGGAGAAGGTGTTGGGGGAAACGCGGATCGTGGGGCAAGGGATTCTGGATGGGCCGGCCTGGCATTGGCCGGAGTAGGTGGTGACTGTACCGGCCTCATCGGGAGCAAGCCCCCTCCCACATTTTGACCTGTATTCACACATCGGAATGTGTGAACCCGATCCAGTGTGGGAGGGGGCTTGCTCCCGATGAGGCCGGTGCAGCCAACACAAAAAGTCAGGTTTCAGCCCTGCCACTTCCCGCCTTCAACAATCACACTTTCAGGCTTGGTGTCATCGCTCAGTTCTTTGCGCACATATTGGTCATAGAGCTTGAGCAGGAACTTCTCCTCGCCCAGCTTTGCCAGCTCGGCATTCACCCAGTCGCGCAGTTCGGTATTGCCCTTCTTCACCGCCGGAGCAATCGGTGCTTCATCACCCAGCTTTTCTTCCAGCACACGGTAGCCCGGGTTCTGCTTGGCCCAGCTGAACAGCACCAGGTTGTCCTGGGCATAGGCATCGCCACGCCCGGCCGACAGCGCTTGCAGCGACTCGGAGTTTTTCTCGAACTTGAGCAGCTTCCAGTCCGGGTGGTTTTTGGTCAGCCAGATGTCGGCGGTGGTGCCGGTGGTGACAATGGTGGTGCGAGTGGCCAGGTCATCCAGGCTTTTTACCGTGCTGTCATTCGGTACAAGGGCCTGCACCGCGACTTTCAGGTTGGGGTTGGTAAAGTCCACCGCTTCCTTGCGCTCGGGCGTCACCGTCATGTTGGCGAGAATCAGGTCGACCTTGTCGCTTTGCAGGAACGGAATGCGGCTGGCGGGCTCAACGGCGACAAACTCCACCTTGTTTTCGTCGCCCAACAGGTCCTTGGCGAATTGACGGCCAATGTCAGTATCGAAGCCGACGTAGCGGCCAGCCTCGTCGACAAAGCCAAACGGTGGCTTGTCCGTGAAGACGCCAACGATCAGCTTGTCCCGCGCTTTTATTTTGTCGATGTAGCTGACAGCCGCGGGTTTTACCGGCTCTTCGGCCTTTTTATCGCAACCGGCCAGCACGGCGACGGCAAACAGTGGCAGCAGTAACTTTTTCATATCAGCTCCAGTTCCTTGATCTTTTTGGGCAGTGTTGAAACGAAGGAGAACTTCTCCAGGAACTGCTGCGCGCGTGCGGTCTGCGGGTTCGTAAAGAATGCCTCGGGGGTGTTGTGTTCGAGGATGCGACCGGCCTCCATGAACACCACGCGGTCGGCGACGGCGCGGGCGAAGGCCATTTCGTGTGTGACGATCAGCAGGGTCATGCCATCGCGGGCCAGGCCCTGGATCACTTCCAGTACTTCCTTGACCATCTCCGGGTCAAGAGCCGCCGTGACCTCATCAAAGAGCATGACCTGGGGGTTCATGCACAATGAACGCACGATGGCGATGCGTTGCTGCTGGCCGCCGGAGAGCTGGCGCGGGAACGCGTCGCGCTTGTCGGCCAGGCCCACGCGCTCCAGCAGTTTTTGCGCCTGCTCACGGGCCTCGCGGGGGACACGCTTTTGCACTTTCAGCGGGCCGAGCAGGATGTTGTCGAGCACGCTCATGTGCGGGAACAGGTGGTAGCTCTGGAACACCATGCCGATGTCCTGGCGCACCTGGCGCCAGTCGGTGTTTTTATCCAGCAGCTCAACGCCTGCAAACCGCAGGCTGCCGCTGTGGGCGACTTCCAGCCCATTGAGGCAGCGCAGCAAGGTGCTTTTGCCACAGCCGCTGGGGCCGAGGATCACCACCACCTCGCCGCTTTGCACGCTCAAGTCGATGCCCTTGAGCACCTGTGCCTGGCCAAAGAATTTGTTGAAACCCTGGAACTCGATCAATGCGCTCATGCGTGGGCCCAGCGCCGTTCCAGCACCTTGGAGGCGGCCGACAACGGGTAGCAGATAAAGAAGAAAAACAGGAACAGCGCGCCGTAGATCAATACCGACTCGTAGGTACGCTCGATGATTTGCTGGCCGACCTTGATCACATCCACCACGCCAATCAGCACCGCAAGGGAACTGGTCTTGATGATGCGCGTGTAGACGTTGATGGTCGGCGGCGTCATGCGTTTAAGGGCCTGGGGCAGCAGCACGTAGCCGTACAACTGCGGGTCGGACAGGCCAATCGACAAGCCCGCTTCACGCTGGCCACGCGGCAGCGAATGCAATGCACCGCGCACCACCTCGCCGACTTCGCTGGCGCCCCATAGCGACAACACCAGCACCGCGCACCAGAAGCTCGGCAGGCTCACACCAAAGAAAATCGGCAGGCCGAAAAACAGCAGGTACAACCACACCAGCACCGGAATCGCCCGGAACAGCTCCAGGTAGATGCGCAGCACACCGTTGATCACCTTGTTATTCAAGGTGCGCAGCACGCCATACAGCACGCCGCCGACCGTACTGAAAGCGATGCTCAAAAACGAAATCGACAGGGTTTGCGCAGCGCCTTTGCCCAGTTGTGGCAACGACACCCACAGCAACTCAAGACCCGAACTGGCCATGCTGGAGCCTCCTTTCCAAACGGCTGAGCAGCAACGACAACGGCAAAAACAGCAGCACGCAAATCAGCGTCAGTACGGCGAGCATCTCGTAGGTCTTGTAGTAGAGGGCGATGTAGCTCTTGGTGGTGTAGAGAATCTCCGGCACCGCCACCGCGGAAACCACCGTGGTTTCCTTGAGCAGAAAGATGAAATTGGCGAACAGCGCCGGCAGGCTGAGGATGCCGGCCTGGGGCAGAATCACATGGCGCAACAGCTGCCAGTCGGACAGGCCAATGGACTTGCCCGACTCGATCTGCGCCAGCGGCACCGCTTCCACACCGGCGCGCAACACTTCAGTGAGGTAGGCGCCGCCGAGAAAGGTCATGGTGATGATTGCCGCCCAGAACCCGGAGATATTCAAACCCAGGGCCGGCAGTGCGAAGTAGACGAAAAACAGTTGGATCAACAGCGGCGTGTTCCGCGCCAGCTCCACATACAGCGCTACCAGCCGTGACAGGTACGGCGTGCGAAACACCAACAAGGCTGCATTGATCAGCGCCACCAGCAAGGAGGTGCCGATGGCGATCAGGCCCACTTGCAGGGTTACGCCCACCGCTTGCAGGAACGCCGGCAAGGTGCTGAGGATAAAAGCGAAATCGAAGGTCATGTGCAGTCCATATCGCCGCATGGGTAATGCCGCGAGCGCAATCCGTTCCGGCGTGGATAACGTCGGGTAGCGCGAACTTTAAAGGTATAAAAAGCAAAATTTAAATACCGAAATAGCATATTGATATCACCCAAAAAACTAACCTTCGCCAGGGCGATCAATGTGGGAGGGGCAAGCCCCCTCCCACAAAAAAAACGCCGACGCTGTAGTAGCCGTCGGCGTTGAAACCTTGAAGGGGGTTTTGAGTTACATCAGAACGCCGGCACGACTGCGCCGTTGTACTTCTTCTCGATGAAAGCTTTGACTTCCGGGCTGGTCAGGGCCTTGGACAGTTTCTGGATAGCGTCGCTGTCCTTGTTGTCCGGGCGCGCTACCAGGAAGTTCACGTAAGGGGATTTGGCATCTTCGATGATCAACGCGTCCTTGGCCGGGTTCAGGCCGGCTTCCAGGGCGTAGTTGGTGTTGATCACATCCAGATCAACCTGATCCAGCACGCGTGGCAGCAGGGCCGATTCCAGCTCTTTGAATTTGAGGTTTTTCGGGTTGTCCTTGATGTCTTTTGGCGTGGACAACGCGTTGGTCGGGTCTTTCAGGGTGATCAGCCCGTTCTTCTGCAGTAGCAACAGGGCGCGTCCACTGTTGG
This sequence comes from Pseudomonas sp. P867, assembly GCF_019891455.1. NCBI lineage: Bacteria > Pseudomonadati > Pseudomonadota > Gammaproteobacteria > Pseudomonadales > Pseudomonadaceae > Pseudomonas > Pseudomonas sp. P867. The sequence continues at coordinate 331,741 of NZ_JAFLXB010000004.1, forward strand.
AGCCTTCGTTCGGGATGGCCACGGTCGCGCCGTCTTTCAGATCTTCAATTTTCTTGATCTTTTTCGAGTAGCCGCCGATGGGTTCAACATGCACACCGACTACCGTGACCAGGTTGGTGCCCTTGCCCTTGTTGAAGTTTTCCAGGTACGGCAGGGTCTGGAAGTAGTTGGCGTCCAAGCGCTTCTCAGCGACTTGCACGTTTGGCTGCACGTAATCGGTGAAGACTTTGATCTGCAGGTCCACGCCTTCCTTGGCCAGGGTCGGCTTGATCAACTCCAGGATCTCAGCGTGCGGAATCGGCGTGGCCGCTACCACCAGCTTTTCGTTGGCCTGGGCGAAGCCGGCAGTCAGGGCAGCCGCCAGGGCGGTAAACAACAGAACCTTTTTCATGCAGTGTCCTTTTCTAACGACCATTTTTTATGTGAGGTGCCAGCGAAATGCTATCGCGGCGTAGGAAGGACAATACCTAGATTTTTTATTCCCGAACAATATCTTTTATTCACGTTGATATTCCATTTTGTTCATACAGGAAGGTACGCAGCGATTCGCGCTCGGTCGCACTGGCGCTGGCAAAAATTCGTCGCACTTGCTCCAGCGGCGAACCTGCCACCGGCAGGTTCAAATGCTCGGGCAAGATTTCATCGCCACTGCTCACCAGCAAGGCAAAGTGAATGACGTTTTCCAGTTCGCGGGTATTGCCCGGCCAGGTGTGACGCTCCAGTACCTGTTGAGCGGCGTCGCTGATAAGCGGCACCGGCAGGTCCAGGCGCTGGCTGTAGATGCCGAGAAAATACTCGGCCAGAGACAAAATATCCCCCACCCGCTCGCGCAACGCCGGCAGGTCCAGCCGGCCTTCGCTCAAGTAATGAAACAGGCGCTCGTGAAACTTGCCAACGGCCACAGCCTGGGCCAGGTCGATGCTGGTAGCGGCCACCAGACGTACGTCTACCGGGCTGGGTTGATGGGCACCAACGCGGGTGACCTCATGATTTTCCAGGGCCGCGAGCAATTTCACCTGGATCGGCAACGGCAAGTCACCAATCTCATCCAGGTACAAGGTGCCGCCGTTGGCAGAGCCAAACCAGCCAGCCCGACTGCTCGCTGCGCCGCTGTGGCTGCCGGCGGCATAGCCAAACAACTCGGCATCCGCATAGGTAGGACTGATGGCGCCACAGTTGACCGAGACAAACAGGCCAGTACGGTCACTGCCACGGTGGATGTGTCGCGCCAGCAGTTCTTTACCACTGCCGGTTTCACCGCGGATCAATACGGGTAAGGCGCGCGGCGCAAGGCTTTCCAATTCTTCACGCAGTTGGCGTGAGCGTGGGTCGACGAACACCAACGCCTTGGCGCGGATGCTCAGTGGGCTCTTTTCGGCATCGGGAAAGGTCAGCAAAGGCTGGCCGTAGGTTTCATGCAAACTCATGGCAGGCTCCCGCCCCAATCCACTCAGGGACGGGGCGTTGAAAAAATATCAGGCACTACGCCGAGCATGGTGCTCGAGGCGGCTCTGCAGGCGATAGAGATAGGCGAAACCCTGCTCCCAGCGGCGGTGGCCGGACTTCACATTGATATGCCCGGCGCCGGACAAAATGCCAGCTTCGGCCCCCCATTGACGCGCCAACTCCAGAGCCCGGGGCGCGCTGACGGCGCTATCGTTGTCGGAGCTGACCACCTGGCTGGGAAACGGCAGCAGGTCGGTGGGAATTGGTGCGAAGTTACGCAGGGCGGGGGCACAGGCTGCGCGCTCGACATCGGCTGGGGCTACCAGCAAGGCGCCGCGAACCTGACGCAAGAAATGCACGGGGGCAGTGGCCGCCCAATGAGCCACGGTGATGCATCCCAGGCTATGGGCAATCAGGATTACCGGTGTGCTGTCGGCGGCAATCGCCTCGGCCAATGCGGCTACCCAATCCTCTCGACGCGGCGTCAGCCAATCGGCCTGCTCCACGCGAGCGCTGTTGGGCAGGCTGTGCTGCCAATGGGTTTGCCAATGATCTTCTGGCGATCCTTGCCAGCCCGGCACGATCAGATAACGAATCGACTCGCTGTGCATGGGTGTGCCCTCCTGCAGCTTTTAACGTTGCTGACCAGTATAGGGGCGCCCCAACAATCAAATAAGGAATAAAAAGGAATTTATTAATAACCAAAAACTCATCACATCATTTATTCGAATCCCACTCCCTTCCACATTCCTGGAAACCAACCATTGTGCCCCCCGACGCCATGGCATCGGGGGCCGGTAATGTTGAGTTGGATAACCCAATGCTCAACGACCGCTACCGCTATACCGACTCAACGAGAATGATGCATAGAGTGCTCCGAGCCGATATCGACCCCAAATTTACGATTCATGGGCATATAGAAATCGCGTACTTCCATGTACTTTTTTCCGAAATCTTCGGGCAAAAGAAGACGCGCATTCAAAAGTTCAGTCATGTCATCAACAAACGGGAAAAAACCATATTCCTCTTGCGCCACTACATCACCAAACATTCTCGGCCCGGTAACCTCGAAGATTTTCGTCTCGTACTCTTTATAGGCTTGCCGTTCTATGTCTGTCGAACCTTCTCTTAAAAACGGACGATTATTGTTAAACCACGACTCGTTGGCTTTGAACCGCTGATATGACTCCTCCAGAATCTTGTCAAATAATGGATTGTCCGCATGGCTTGCGAAATTACTTGTATTGAAACCATTGAAATCCGCTCCCTCATAAGTAATGGGCGAGTTCATCAATAGATCACTTGGTGTGGCTTTCAGCGTGACATCCCCCACGTTGAAGGTCAGCGTGTCATCCGTATCCAGGTATATTCCACCGTGCTTCTTTATCAGTGCAACGCGCATCACATCCGATGAAGCCGCTAAATTTTGCCCTTGACCTGATCTAAAATACTGATACATCTCTCCATATTTACTTGCCGTTAGCTCTCGAAAAGCTTCATCCTCTTTCAGATCATGCACCTCCAGCCCACCCACTTTGTGATCCAGAGCAGATTTTATTTTCTGAAACGCACTCCCGCTGTTTGCATCCACGTGAACGACAGACTTGTAACCCGGGCTTTTCCTGGCGTTCTCAATAATGTTCTGGATTAAATGCTCCGGCATTTCATTGCCAGCCCAAAAATAATGAATGACTTTGGGCACTTCTGTCGTACCGGACGGCAGCGACGGCAACCGTGGTAACTTAAGCGTTTTATTTATAACTGATGGAGGTACGTTCTTATTCCCTTCGATCGCTTCGGTTTTAGTACCACCTAACCATCTTCCTCGGCCATTACGCCAATAGAATATATCATTCACTTGACCATCTTCGTTGAGCCCACGCCAGAGGCGTGCCTCAACGTCATAAGTGACTTTAGTACCGTACTGCCCGACAAAAACCATGTAGTCCTGAGAAAACATTCGCTGCACGTCGTCCATGGGGACCGTGAACTCATCGAGGATAACGGGAGGCGTAGTAGGCCCCATTGGGTAGCCGATATGCCCATTGACTCGTCGTGGGGGATTGAAGAATGGACGCTCCTGTTCAGCCACTTGAGTGGGCGCCTGGGCTGCGGCGTCAACCCCTGCTGTAACGCCCCCGTTGGCCATTCTCTCTGTCATCGCTTTCGCCAGCGGCGCCCCCGCATGGGTGACCAAGGGCGGTATCGCGTTCAGTACTCCAAATACAATCCGGTCAGAACCAGTGGCCTTTCCTTTGACGGCATCATCAATACCGATACCTGTTTGAGTGGCTCCGGCTGCCATGAAAAAAACATCCAAGCCTATCGCTACTTCCGGCATGACCAATGCCAGAGGCGTCATGAACATGGCAACCTTCGTGGCCTCTTCCACACCTTGCAAGACTTTGTTCTTGGTGTAGTCACCATCGCTGACGATCGCGTTTTCTGCATCCGAATAAGACCGCGCCTTTTGCCGGACCTTGACCGCTTCAAAAGGATCTCTGCGCAAAGGCTCAACCGAGATAAAGCGATCGGGCACCCAGCCGTTGATCCTTGCAAGGAAGCCGTTGCCAGATACTTGCGCATTGGACCAATGTGCCATCCCGTCCAAGGATTGACGCACACCGTCTGCCAACAGCTTTTGGGCTTGGTCCTTGAGGGAAAAATGCGTCAGCAGTGATTCAAGTTTCACAGGATCAGTGGCTTGCTTGGCCAGCCAGATATTCATTTGCTGTGGGTTATCGAAACGATGTATCGGCGAGGAGTTACCAGGGATGTAAAGCAAGGTCAGCTGGGTTTTGCGATCGGTCACACACATCAAGTCGGTTGACTGCAGGCCATTGATGCTCAGCAACCCGATATCCAGGTTCGGATCCTTGACGGCAGGTGCTGAAAAGTCCTGAACCGTCAGCTCGGACCATTGCTTTTGCGCAACAGGCCCCAACGCCCTCTGGGCGAGTGCCGCCTCGACTGGGCCAAGCGTGCCTTCCAAGCGCTGTAGGTTGATCGCTTTAACAAAGGATATTTTACTCAATGAAGCATAGGAACTACTGTGCTTGTCCCAAAACCCGTCAAGGGTGTTCTTGTAAAGTTTGGTTCGGTCTGTATCCCAGACCAAGGCTTTGAAGTCTTCAACAGGAATGGACACTTGAGTGTCTGCACTATACAGCGCAGAACCTGGGGAACTCGGCTCTCGGTAAATAGCTTGTCGACTGTGTGCTTCCTGCACCCAACCGTCAACTTTATTGTAAATATAAACTGCCGGCGAAAAATACTTGGCAATCTTTACAAACCAGCCCTCATTATCCTCAATCGTTACATCTTGTCTGTTTTTCAACGCCGCTTGTGTCAGCGTTATTTTTTCCACAACATCTTTATCATCTTTACCATTATCTTTAAACGTAACCAGATACGTTTTATCAGGATCAACGTCGACGCCCCAATGTTGTTTTATTTTCGCCGAGAGTATCGTCGAAATTTCTTTCTCGGGAGAAATGTAGTCAAAAGAGTGTGTGCTGATATAAGCATCTATTTCAGGGTTTGGTTTCAACACCGGCGCCCCGGCCTTTGGCGCTTTACTCTCTCGATAATCAGCGCGACTTAATGATTTTTTGGGAAGCGGATGCTGCACACCCGGCCTATCAGGCCGCGAATAAATCCTTGCAGTGGGGGTTTCTTCGAGCTGAGGGGGAGTTGATTGTGGGTTAACAAATGCACTTACCGAATGAATAGGAAAGCGTACGTTCATGCAACTTCTCCATTAGTTAAATTTCTCCATGCGCCGACTAGAGTAATCATACTGTTGTGAATTGCACGCCCAGAAATATTCAAATACGTGAAAATTCTTTTCCTCTATAAACACTGTAACCACAAAATAAAAAAAGGCCGCACCCTGCCAAGGAAACGGCCTAAAAAACGTGTCGCGGCGGATGAAACTAACGTGCGGTAATCACCGACAATTTGGTAATCCCCGCACGTTCAATCGACGCCATGGCGCGTGCCACTTCGCCGTAGTTCACTCCATCGTCAGCCTGCAATTGCACCCGCACATCGGGGTCCTTGGCCTTGGCCGCCTGCAGGTTGAATTCCAGCAGGTCCGGCTGGATTTCGTCCTTGTTGATAAACAGTTTTCCCGCGCCGTCGATGCTCACCACCAGCGGGTCTTTCTGCTCGACAGGCGCCACGGCCTGGGTCTTGGGCAGGTTGATCGGGATCGAGTTGGTCAACAACGGCGCGGTGACGATAAACACCACCAGCAGCACCAGCATCACGTCCACCAGCGGCGTGACGTTGATCTCGCTCAGCACCTCATCACTGTCTTGCGTGGAGAAGGCCATGTCAGGACGCCTCCTTCACTTTTTGCGGGCTGGCGGCGCTGGCTTTGGTCAGTGTCGGGTGCAACAGCACGCGGAATGAGTTCTTCTGCGCCAGGCTGTAGAAGTCGTGGGCAAAGTCATCCAGGTCTGCCGCTGTCAGCTTCAGGCGGCGCAGGAAATAGTTGTAGACAAGCACCGCAGGCACCGCGACGGCGATCCCCACACCGGTCGCGACCAACGCCGCACCAATCGTCCCCGCCACGGTTTCCAGGCTGGCGGACCCGGCGGCGCTGATCCCCTTCAGCGCTTCCATGATGCCCCACACGGTGCCAAACAGGCCGATGAACGGCGAGGTGCTGCCGATACTGGCGACCACAGCCAGGCCGGTCTCCAGGGAGCGGCGCTCGCGCACGATTTGCTGGCGCAGGGCGCGTTCGAGGCGGTCCTGATGATTGATCGCCTGGCTTAGATCCGCAGCGTGAGGGGTATCGCCCACCTGGATTGCGGCATAGCCGGCCTGGGCCACGCGCGCGGCGGCGCCGGGCTGGGTTTCGGCGAGTTCGGCGGCTGAATCGAGGCTCGATGCCGCCCAGAACTGTTTGTGAAACTTGCGATCCTGAGCCTTGAGGCGACCGAACTGCACGCCCTTGAGCAAGGCCAGGCCCCAGGTGGCGACCGAAAAGATCACCAGCAGCCAGATCACCGCGCTTTCGATGGATTCAAGTGGAGACGCTAATGCCATGATGTTTTCCCTCTTGTGCAGGTCGCGGCGTGTGCACACCGCGGCCGAATAATTAATGAATCTTGAAGTCGATCGGTACGCTGACCCAGCCGTCCTGGGCCACATCCCCCTGCTTGGCCGGTACGAAGCTCCAGCGCTTTACGGCGGCCAGTGCGGCGTCATCGAGCTGCTGGCGCCCGCTGCTTTTCTGCACCTGAATCTCACCCGGTTTACCGCTGGCCAGCACATGCACCCTTAACAACACCGTGCCTTCCCAACCGCGTCGCTGAGCCAGTGACGGGTACTCCGGTGCCGGGTTTTTCAGGTACGCGGCGTTGGCCGAAGCCGGCGTCACCGGCGCTGGCGCTCGCGCCGCAGGTGCGGGCGGAGCAGGTGGGGCTGGCGTCGGTGGCGCAGGCGGCTGCTCGACGGGTTTGGGGGCCGGCTTGGGCTCAGGTTTCGGCGCGGGCTTGGGCTTGGGTTTCACAATAGGTTTGGGCGGCGCCGGCTTGGCCGCCAACTCATCCACCACCGGCGGCGGTGGCTCGACTACAGGGGGCGGCGGTGGTGGCGGTACAGGTGGTGGCGTTTCAACCACCGGCGGCGCCGGCTGGGAAAATTCGATGGTCATCGGCGGAATTTCCGGCGGCACAATCGGCAGCACCGGCGTGGGTTTCTGGCTCACCCAATAGATCACTGCGCCGTGCAGCGCCAACACCAGCAACCCGAGCAAAATCCCTTCGCGGCGGCTGGAAAAACGCTTCGGGGTCTTCTGCAGGCGCAATTGCCCCAACGGCGCGCGATGCGGCCGGCCAAGGTCGACCAACTCACCACTCGGTGCCTGGCGCCATTGCGCCTCGGGTGCACTGGCGGCGGTCTGGACATTGCCCATTGATTCACTCCCTACGGTTTTGAAAAACCGACGGGCCAGCGTGCAGCCCCGTCGAGGGCTGAATCATCGGGGCCAGACACTTATCTCTTAAAGTAATCTTTAAAGTTATATATAGAACAAAAATGCATAAATGAAACAGCCGCTGACGTCAAAGCCACGTGGCTCGGGGCCTGGCGCCAAACCCTTGTTTTTCAATGCTTTAAAGGCATACAAAATATTCAGCAAAGGTATGGCTCAGTGCGGATTTCCACTGCACAACGCCAGCAATTCTCCCAGCAAACTCTGGCCCGCTGCGCCCAAACCACTGCGGCCATACAGGGCCAATCGCACACCATGGACAGGCGGCAGGCCACTCTCTGGGCCGAGTATGCAATGGCCCGGTTGCAACACCCGCTCCGGCAACAGGCTGATGCCCAAGCCTGCCGCCACCGCTGAACACACGCTGGCCAGGCTGGCACTGGAGTAGCCGATGCGCCAACGCCAGCCGGCACGCTCAAGATGGTGAAGCATGTCGTTGCGGTACAAGCCGCCCACCGGGAAAGCCACCAGCGGCAGCGGGTCGCGACCCAGCGCCGGGGTGCTCAGGCTGTCGACCCAATACAAGGGCTCCGGCCACGACGCCACACAGTCGTCGCTGTCGCCCATCTGCTTGACCAGCAACACATCGAACTCACCGCCCCGGTACTGGCGCTGCAATTCAGGGCCCAGACCGCTGGTGACTTCCAGCCGCACCCGTGGATACGCCACGACAAACGCTGAAAGCAGCGGCATCAGGCGCTCGGCGGCAAAGTCCTCCGGCACGCCAAGGCGTAACACACCGTCGCTCTGCTGGTTGATCAGCACGTCAGCGGCTTCTTCGTGCAGTGCGAGAATGCGGCGCGCATACGCGAGCAGACGCTCACCCTCGGCGGTAGCCACCACGCGGCGCTGGTCGCGGTCCAGTAACTGACAAGCCACTGCGTCTTCCAGCCGGCGGATCTGCTGGCTGACAGTGGACTGGGTCAAATGCAGGCGCTCGGCGGCGCGGGTGAAATTGCCGCAGTCCACCACGGCGACAAAACTGCGCAACAACACGGGATCGAACAACGTCATCACCATTGCGTTTGCCACTGATTGGCATGTTTATATTTAATTTCAGCATACCCCGGTGGCTGACCATACTTCACCTTTCATCGCGCCCGGGGGGGCTTGTATGACCAACGATCAACCACACCTGCAACGCGCTATCGCCTTGGCCCGCGCCAACGTTGCCCAAGGCGGCCGACCCTTCGGCGCGGTGCTGACGCGCAACGGTGAAGTGCTGGTGGAAGCCGTGAATGAGATCCACCTGACCCAGGACCCCACCGCCCACGCCGAGCTGCTGGCGATCCGCGCAGCGAGCCGGCTGCTGGGTGCACGCCTGGACGGCTGCGTGATCTACGCCAGCGGCCAGCCTTGCCCGATGTGCCTGAGCGCCATGTACCTGTGCGGTGTAGAACGGGTGGTGTTTGCCGCCAGCAACGAAATGGCCGAGCCGTTCGGCCTCTCGACCGCAGCCATTAGCCAACAGGTCGGCTTGCCCATCGGCGCGCAACGCCTGCCCATCCAGCACCTGCCCGACAGCGCAATGACTGCGCTGTATCACCAGTGGAAAGCTCTGCATGACCCTGAATAAATCCCTTGCCGGCTGGGGCCTGCTGGTGGTGCTCGGCCTGAACCTGCGCCCCATCCTCAGCTCCATCAGCCCGTTGCTCGGCGAGATTCGCCAGGCCACCGGGCTGAGCTTCCAGAGCAGCGCCCTGCTCACCAGCCTGCCGGTGATCTGCATGGGGTTGGTGGCACTGGTCGGCGTGCGCGTGGAGGCTCGCTTGGGCGAACGTCGCGGCATCGCCTTGGGCTTGTTGATGATTTTGCTGGCGTGCCTGGCGCGCTGGTTGATGGGCCAGGCTTCGGCGCTGTTGGTTACCGCACTGCTCGGCGGCGCGGGCGTGGCGCTGATCCAGGCGCTGGTGCCGGCGATGATCAAGCGCGAATTTCATCACCGCGTGCCGGTGGCGATGGGCGTGTATTCGGCCTCGCTGATGGCCGGGGGTGGGCTGGCGGCGCTGCTTAGCCCTGTGGTGGCCCTGCATTTCCAGCAATGGCAGGCAGGCCTGGGGGTGTGGTTGTTGCCGGCGCTGGGGGCATTGCTGCTATGGGCCTGGCTGCCGCTGGGTGCCGCGCGAAACCCACAACAGGCACCTGCGTTCAAAGGGTTGCGCAACCGGCGTGCCTGGCTGCTGGCGCTGTATTTCGGCCTGGTCAATTGTGGCTACATGAGCATGGTCGCGTGGCTGCCCGCCTACTATCAGCAACTGGGTTGGGGCGTGCTGCCCAGCGGCTCGTTGCTGGCGTTCATGACCATCTTCCAGGTGATCGCCGCACTGTTGATGCCGGTGCTGGCGCAACGAGGGATTGATCGGCGCCCGTTGCTGAGCATCAGCCTGCTGGCGCAAACGGTCGGCTACCTCGGCCTGCTGATGGCGCCACAGCAATTCCCGCACCTGTGGGTAGCGCTGATCGGCTTCGGCCTGGGCGCATGTTTCGCCCTGAGCCTGCTGCTGACCCTCGACCACCATCGCGATCCACGCCAAGCCGGGCAACTGGCAGCATTCGTGCAAGGCGTAGGCTTTCTGATCAATGCACTTTCGCCGTGGCTGACCGGCGCGCTGCGCGAGCTCACCGGCAACTTTGTCAGCGCCTGGGTGGTGCTGACGGTGACCGTGGTGGCGATGCTGCTGGTGACGCGGGTGTTCAGCCCGGCCACCTATCGCACTGACTTAGAAGTCGTAGCGCCCAGTCACGCCTAGGGTGCGCGGCGTGCCCAACAGGCCCTCGTAACCGCCGTTACCGCCGGTCCACAGGGTGGTGTAGTAGGTTTTGTCGAAGGCGTTTTTCAGCCACAGCGACACGTCCCACTGCCCCTGCTCATAGTCACCGCGCAGGCCGGTGGACAGGTTGACCACCGCATACGCCGGGATCTGCCCGTAGTCGGAATCTTCCACCGTGCCCACCGCCTTGGAACGGAACGCGTAGCTGGCGGTTACGTAGGGTTCCAAACCGTTAGCCAGGTTCCATTTGTATTCGCCGTTGGCATTGGCGATCCACTTGGACGCGCCCACCACTTGATGGCCCGTGAGGTCGCAGGACGCCGGAGCACCAGGGCGCAGGCTGGTTTCCGGCGGGCACGGTGCATCCTTGTACGACAGGTAGCTCACGTCGTTGAACGAGCCGTTGATATTCAGGGTCAGGCCCTTGATCGGCACCAGGGTGCTTTCCACTTCCACGCCTCGCGAGCGCACGGAACCGGCGTTGGTCAGGTATTGCACGCGGTTGTCCTGGTCGTAGGCGTTGGTCTGGTAGCCGTTGACCTGGGTCCAGAACAGGTTGGCGTTGAGTTGCAGGCGGCGGTCCCACAACGTGCTCTTGAAACCCAGCTCGGCGTTGTTGGCGCGCTCGGTGCCGATCAGTAACGAGTCGGCCCCGGCCGTGGGCGCAGACCCTACCGCCAGGTTGACCCCGCCAGACTTCTCGCCATGGGACAGCGTCGCGTAGCCCAGCAGGTTGTCATTGAAGTGATAACTGAGGTTGAGCAGCCCCGATGGGGTGGCGCTGTACTGCGTCAGGTCGCCCGAGTCATACGCCCCGGTGCGCCCCCGCCGTGCATTGGCCGCCGCACCGCTCACCGCAGCGCCGCCCAGCGGAGCATTGCGCGTGACCCAGGCGCTTTTTTCTTCGTAGGTGCCGCGCAGGCCGGCGGTGAAATCCAGGCGCTCGGTGAGGTGCCAGGTGCCTTGGGCGAACAGGGCAAAACTGTCGGTGCGGATATGCCCGTTGCCGACGCTGCTCACATTGCTCAAAGCGCCGTTCGGCGTGCCGTTCCAGATATCGGCCTTGGGGCCGTAATAAGCGAAGGATTTGTTGTCCAGGTCGGAGCCGAAGTAATAGGCGCCGAGCACGTAATCGAAGAAGCCGCCGGTAGGCGATGCCAGGCGAAACTCCTGGGACCACTGCTTATCTTCCACTGAGACCCCGGCGTTATACGACGCCGGTACGTTGAGGCCGTCATCATTGCGTGGGGTGAAATTCCACCAGCGATAGGAGCTCACCGACGTCAGGGTGAAGTCACTAGGCAGCGTCCAGTTGGCCTCCAGCGAGGTACCACCCTGGAACACGGTGACATGCTGGTCGTTGTCCAGGTTGACCTTGCGATGGGTGCCATCCACCAGGGTCGCCCCCGCTGCGTTGGCCCGGGATTGATACAGGTTGGTGCCATTGATGGTCGGCCCGGTGCTGTACAGCACGCGGGTGCCGGCGCTGGAATCCTCTTCGTTGTAATCACCGATCCAGCGCAGGTTGAACGCCTCGTTGGGCTTGTACAACAGTTGCCCGCGAAAGCCCTGGCGCGAACCGCCGTTAAGCTCATGGCCGTCGTGCTCGTTCTTGATGTCGCCGTCGCTGCGGGTGCGATAGGCCGAGAAACGCCCCGCCAGGTCCTCGGTGAGTGGGCCGGAGATCGTGCCCTTGGTCTGGAAATAACCGTCCTCGCCCAGAGAGGTTTCGATGCTGCGCTCCGGGGTAAAGCTCGGTGCGCGGGTGCTGATGTTGATGACCCCGGCGGTGGTGTTCTTGCCGAACAACGTCCCTTGCGGGCCACGCAGTACTTCAAGCTGCTCGATGTCCATCAGGTCGAACACCGCCATGCCCGGGCGCCCGAGATAGACGTTGTCGATGTACAACCCCACGCTGCCTTCCAGGCCATCGCTGGCCGGGTTGTTGCCCAGGCCGCGAATCGACACGCTGGACTGGCGCGCGTGCATGTAGGCGACGTTGACGCTGGGCACCAGTTGCTGCAAATCCTGGATGCGGTACACCCGCTGGGTTTCCAGCGCCTGGCCGCCGACCACGCTCATGGGCGTTGGCACGGCCTGGGCACTTTCGGTACGCCGCCGGGCGGTCACGGTGACGGTTTCCAGTTGGCCACTGGCGCTTTCGCCCTTGCCGGCAGGCGCGGGTGTTTCAGCGGCCTGGGAAGGCGACCAACTGCTGCTGCCGGCCACCAGCATCGCCAGCGGCAAGGACTTGAACAGACTCATAAGCGGCTCCAGAACCCGGAGATATCCGTCGCCAGATATTCCTAAAGGTTATTTATTTATGTTTTTACGAACATTTACTGCATAAGAGATAGCCTTTATAAGGAGTCGACCTAATGCATAGCCAATGCATTTCCCGGATATTTTTGATGTGAAAAATGCATATCGATTTGCGCCAGCTTCGCCACTTCATCGCCCTCGCCGAGCAACGCAGTTTTGTCGCGGCAGCCTTGGCCGTGAACCTGTCGCAGTCGGCGTTCAGTCGCAGCATCCAGGCCCTTGAACACAGCGCCGGCTGCCAGCTGGTAGACCGTGGCCGCAAGGACCTGGCGCCCACCAAGCAAGGTCAGGTACTGCTCGAACATGCCCGGCGCCTGGTCAGCGGCGCCCAGCAATTGGCCAACGAGATCAGCCAGTTCAACGGCCTGGAAGCCGGCGAGCTGCGCTTCGGCTGCGGCCCGGCCCCGGCAGGTGGGTTGATCCCGCGCGCCATCGGCAGTTTTATCGGGCGCTACCCCAAGGCCCGCGTGCAGTTCCAGGTGGATGACTGGCAAAGCCTGGGCAAACGCCTGCTCAGCGAAGAGTTCGAATTCTTCGTCGCCGACACTCGCCACTTCGAAGCCAACCCCGACTACCACACCCACCGCCTGCGCGCCCGTCGCTGGTATTTCTGCTGCCGCGCCGGCCACCCCCTGGCCGGCCGCGAAAGCATCCGCGCCGATGAACTGATGAGTTATCCGCTGGCGGTCACCATTCGCCCGCCGAACCTGCGCAAGGTCATCGCCGACCTCAGCGGCCGGCCCGATTACCAACCCAATGTGGAGTGCGAAAACGGCTATAGCCTGATGGGCGTGGTGCTGCGCTCGGATGCCATCGGCATCGTCAGCGCCAACAGCGATGTGCTGCACATGGCGCGGGGCGAGCTGGTGTGTTTGAAGATCGATGGCCTGGATGAAAACCTGGAGGAGCGTTACACCCGCTACGGGATTGTCAGCCGTGCGGGGTATCGATTGTCGCCGTTGGCGGAGGCGATGATTGAGCAGATCAAGGAGATTGATGAGAGGGACGAGGATGCTTATGCGTTGGAAAATATTGCGGTCTGAGTCAGTGGTGAACGGAGGCCCGCCACCTCCTATGGGAAGACCAGACTCACATAGCCTTTCTCTCCATATTTCCCAACACGCCGGGGTTCAGTGTCGTTATCCCCAAAACCCATCACGGCAGCTACGCATTTGCCGAACCGGACACCGCGCTGTGTGACTTGGTCATCGCAGCCAAGAAGACGGCGCAGCTTTTGGACGAAGCGCTAAAAGGTGTGGCTAGAACGGGCATGATTCTGGAGGGTTACGGCGTCGATCATCTGCACGCCAAATTATTCCCGATGCACGGGACCCGGGAAGACGATAAAGAGCTGGCAGAGCTGGCTGCTCACATCAGGTCCTTCGCCGAGTAAGCCCGCTCCCACAGGCTGATCGTGGGGCGTCAGGTAGATGAGTGTCGGCTGGCTAGCCGCCATCGCAGGCAAGCCAGCTCCCACAATTTGATCGCGGAGTGTCAGGTAGATGGGCATCGGCTGGCGGGCCGGCTTCCCCATTTGAAATGCATTCCCCTGTGGGAGCTGGCTTGCCTGCGATGGCGCCAGCAGCCACACCCATGCATTCCCTGCATAAAATCCAGACCTCAAATGCACTTGCCAGCACACCCTGCGAACGGCGAAAAAACGCTCCTGTCCTTCGTCCGGTAAACCTCCATGTCTGAACCAAAACCCGTGCGCAACGTGCTCTACATCATGTGCGACCAACTGCGTCGCGACTATCTGTCGTGCTACGGCCATGCTCATCTGCAGACGCCGAATATCGACCGCCTGGCCGCTGCCGGTGTGCGTTTCAGTCGGGCCTATACACAAGGCACCATCTGCGGGCCGTCGCGCATGTCGGCCTATACCGGGCGTTACGTCAGCAGCCATCAGGTGGCGTGGAACGCCGTACCGCTGCCGCTGGAAGAGCTGACGATTGGCGACTACCTGCGCCCCCACGGCATCCGCACCGCGCTGGTGGGCAAGACCCACGCCACGCCGAACGTGGAGGCGTTACAACGCCTGCATATCGACCCCGACAGCGCCCAGGCCGAGCCGCTCAATGAGGTGGGCTTTGACGCGTACCTGCGCCACGACGGCATCTACCCCGACAGCCCGCTGTTCGACGACAAACGCGAGTCCGCGCCTTACACCCATTACCTGCGCGAGCAGGGCTACGGTGGTCGCAACCCCTGGCATGAATGGGCCAATGCCGCCCAAGGCGAAGACGGTGAGATCCTCAGCGGTTGGCACATGCGCAACGCCGGCAAACCTGCACGGGTGGCCGAGGAACATTCGGAAACCGTCTACACCACCGACCGCGCCATCGACTTCATCAGCGAACAAGCAGAACAGCCATGGTGCCTGCACCTGTCGTATATCAAGCCGCACTGGCCCTACATCGCGCCGGCGCCGTATCACGCGCTGTACGGTGCCGAGCATATCCAGGCGCCCATTCAACCTGGGCAAACCAGCGATCACCCGGTGTACCAGGCATTCCGTCAACACCAGGAGAGCGTGAATTTCTCCCGCGACGCAGTGCGCCTGACGGTGATTCCCACGTACATGGGCCTGATCAAACAAATCGACGATCAACTCGGGCGGCTGTTTGATTTCATGCAAAGCACTGGCCGCTGGGACGACACGCTGATCGTGTTTACCAGCGACCATGGTGACTTCCTCGGCGATCATTACCTCGGTGAAAAAGAGTTTTTGCTGGAGCCTGCGGTGGGTGTTCCCTTGATCGTGCGCGACCCACGGGCCAGTGCCGATGTCAGCCGTGACAGCGTGGACGCACGCCTGGTGGAAACCATCGACGCCCTGCCCACTTTCCTCGACGCTCTGGGCCTGCCCGCAGCCGACCATCGCCTCGAAGGCCGCTCGCTGATCCCGCTGTTGCACGGCGAGCAACCCACCTGGCGCCACTACGCCATTGCCGAATACGACTACGCCTTCCAGGCCCCGGCTCGGGAACGCCTGGCGCAGCCCATCGACCGTTGCCGCATGACCATGGTGCGCAGCGAACGCTGGAAGTACCTGGCCTATGACGGCTTTCGCCCGCAGCTGTTCGACCTGGAAAACGACCCGCAGGAAATCCACGACCTGGGCAGCGATCCCGCCTATGCCCAGGTGCGCGAGACTCACTTGGGTTATCTGTTCGAATGGCTGCGTGGGTTGAAGCGGCGTACCACCATCAGCCACACCGAGATCGAAGTGCGCGGGCAATGGTTTCGCTATGGGGAGCCGGAGGCGGAAAAAGTGGTGCAAATCGGCGTCTGGTAAACGCCACAAATCCAATGTGGGAGGGGGCTTGCTCCCGATAGCAGTGGGCCAGTCAAAGATGCTGTGACTGACACTCCGCTATCGGGAGCAAGTCGAATCGTCGCACCGCCCCTCCCACATTTTGATCTCCAACTGGTTTAGAGACCTTTGGTGGTCTGGCTGCGCTGCCCCTGCACACCCACCGGCACATCACCCTTGAGCGTGACCCGGCGCACGATGCGCTCTTGGGTGCCATAGTCGTCCACCGCGTAATGCTGGGTGGCACGGTTATCCCAGATCGCCACGTCACCGGTATTCCAGCGCCAGCGTACGGTGTTTTCCAGACGCGTGACGTGGCCTTGCAGCAGGTTGAACAGCTGGGTCGACTCCGCCTGGGAATAGCCTTTCAGGCGCTTGACGAAGTGCCCCAGCAGCAGGGTTTTCTCACCGCTGACCGGGTGCACACGCACCACCGGGTGTTCGGTTTCGTACACTGTCGAAGTGAAGACCTTGCGGTATTCCTCCAGCTTCTCCACCGCCACATCCGGCTTGCGTGCGGCGTAGTCGTATTCGTTGCTGTGCACCGCCCATAGGTGGTCAGCCAACGCACGCAGCTCGACGCTGAGGTCGTTGTAAGCGGCGGCGGTATTGGCCCAGACGGTGTCGCCGCCGGACGCTGGCGCCAGCACCGAACGCAGGATCGAAGCTTTCGGGTAGGCATCGACGAAAGTCACGTCGGTGTGCCAGGAGTTGGCGCGCTGACCACGGGTGCCATCCAATTCCATCAGAAAGCGCGTGCCGTCGCGCACCGGCACCGTAGGGTGTGCAATCGGCTCACCGAGCAGGTGGGCGAAGGCTTCCTGGCTCTGGTCATCGAGATGGGTTTGTTCGCGGAAGAAGATGACCTTGTACTGCACCAGTGCCTGCTGGATGGCCTCAACGGTGGCGGCATCCAGGTCACCAGACAGTTTGATGCCACGGATCTCGGCGCCGATACGACCGGCCACCGGGTGGATGTCGAGCGCGTGGGCGATGGGTTGAACAGCTAATGCGGCGTTGCTCATTGTGATGACCCTCATGTGCCTGCTGATGGTGGAGATGCTTTCCAGCAACGCTCTATCCATATGCATTTTAGATCTAGCAAATGAATCAATGCTTCGTTGACGGAATAAGAGCTTGCATTTAAAACCTCAGCTTGCTCGGTCGCAAATGCCTTCGACCTATTTTTAAAATGCCGGGAAAGCATATGGATCTTCGCCAACTGCGCTACTTCATCGCCCTCAACGAACACCGCAGTTTCGTGCGTGCGGCGGACGCCATGGGCATCACCCAACCGGCGTTCAGCCGCAGCATCCAGGGGCTGGAACAGGAGTTTGGCTGCGTGCTGGTGGACCGTGGCCACAAGGACCTGCGCCCTACACCGGAAGGCCAGGTGGTGTTGCAACATGCCCTGAGCCTGGTGCATGGCGCAGCGCTGCTGAGCAGTGAAGTGACGCGCATGACCAAGCTCGACGCCGGCGACCTGCGCTTCGGCTGCGGCCCCGCGCCCGCCGTGAAACTGGTGCCGGATGCGGTGGCGCGATTTATCAACGCCCACCCGAAAATCCGCACAAGTTTCCAGGTGGACAACTGGGAAACCCTCAGCCGCAGCCTGAGCCGCGAAGAGATTGAATTCTTTATCGCCGACATCCGCCAGTTCGAAGCCGACCCGAATTTCCAGACCCGCGCACTGACACCCAAGCGCGGCGTCTTTTTCTGCCGCCCCGGGCACCCATTGCTGGCCAAGGACAGCCTGTCGACCAACGATATGTTCGACTATCCGCTGGCCGCGCCGCTGATCTCCCAGGGTATTCGCAAACTGCTGGCGAACCTGAGTGGGCGCATGGATTTTTCCCCGAGCATCCAGACCGAGCACTTCCCGGCGCTGGTGAAGATTGTGCTGCAATCCAACGCCATCGGCGTCGGCACCGAAGAAGCCTTTGCCGAAGACATCGCCAGCGGCTCGCTGGTGCTGCTGCACTGGCGCAACCTGCCGCAGAATATGGAGACCATGAGTGCGCGTTGCGGGATTGTCAGTCGCACGGGGTCGCGGTTGTCGCCAGCGGCGAAGGCGATGATCGAGACGTTGGTGGAGGTGGATAGTCAGCAGGTAAGTGTGGCGGTTTGAAGGGCCTCATCGCAGGCAAGCCAGCTCCCACATTGAGCGGTGAACACATTCAAGTGTGGGAGCTGGCTTGCCTGCGATAGCGATAGCCCAGGCACCGACAAGCTCAGAGCCCCGCCGCCACCAAACCCGGCGCCACCCAATCGCTCACCTGAAACGACTTGCGAATCAGCTTCTCCTTCGAGGCCAAATCCACTGCATCCTGCAATTTGCCCAGGAACACCGGGTCCAGGGTCGAGGGGAAAATCTCACTGAGTTTCTGGTCTTTCAAATCATTGGTCAGGATCACCGGCGGGTAACTGGCCAACCCCGACACCAGCGCGATGTAAGCTTGCTTATTGTTGTCATCGGTCAACCACTGCACCGCCTGCTGCTGGGCCTTGAGCAACTTGGCCACGGCCTCGGGGTGTTGGTCGACAAACTTGGCGCTGCCCACCAGCACGGCCTGGATGCTGCCGGCATCGCCCAGGTCCTTCGTAGTCAGCGGTATTTCTGCCAAGCCTTTGGCCTGCAACGCCGTGAGAGTGGAACCGCCCCAGGTTGCGTCAATCTGCTTGGCGGCCAGCGCAGCGCTGGCGGCATTGAAGTCCAGGTTGATGACCTTCAGGTCCTTTTCACTCAAGCCCTGGCTGGCCAATGCACTGTCGAACGACAACTGGCTGGCCGTGCCGCGGAACACCGCCACGCGCTTGCCCTTGAGGTCTTGCAGCGTCTTGATGCCAGAGCCCGGCACCACGCCGAGGTAGTGCTTCACACCACGCGCGGTGGCGCTGAGCAGGCGAGTATCCAGGCCATTGGAGCGGCCGATGATCGCCGCCAGGTCACCCAGATAGGCAAGGTCCACTTGGCCATTGGCGAAGGCTTCATTGATCACAGGGCCTGCGCCCTTGAAGTAATTCCACTGGATCTTGATGCCTTGGTCAGCAAAGGCTTTTTCATAGATTTGCTGTTCACGCAAAACGTCGGTGATGCCGCCGCCACTGTGCTGGCTGCCGGCACTGAGGTCGGGCACGGCGATGCGAATTTCCTTGAGGTCCGCGGCATGTACCAGCCCGGCCAGGGCGGTACCGGCGAACAGACTGATCAGACGTTTGAAGGGCAGTTTCATAAGCGCAGCTCCTGGTGGGCGACGGTCGCCTGGGGAGCAAAAAATAGGCACAGCACGAACAAAACTTTAAATACTATAAATGCACAATTTAATAGCTTTTTGAACTATGCGAGCGAATACACAGGCTCCAGAGCGGTATGCATGAACAGCATCGAAAATATTCTTCGAATGCATTGGATGCGTGGAGAGCTGAGGCTTTAAATGATTTCTCTTATCTCGCAATCATCTTGATTACGTTTTTATAAGATCGAAATCACATAATGCATTTGGCGACACGGAGGCCTTCCATGGCCCGGATTTCACCTTTGAGCCTACCTCTGGCGGCCCCGTCCAACGGCAGAGTGCCGCGTTGGCCGCAGCTAAGTCAGCGCCTGTTGCCGTGGCTGCTGCCGTTCACGTTGTTTGCCCTATGGTGGTTGGCCAGTCGCAATCACTGGATGAGCGAACAGATTCTGCCCGCCCCCACCCTGGTGTGGAGCAGCGCAGTGGAGTTGGCCGGTGGCGAGTTATGGAGCCATCTTGCGATCAGCTTGCAGCGCCTGTTCTGGGGCCTGCTGGCCGGTATCGGCGTGGGCGCGATACTCGGCGCAGTCCTGGGTTTCAGCGCCCGCGCCGAGCGTTTGGTATTCCCCACGTTCAGCGCGCTGTCGCAGGTCCCGACCTTGGCGTGGATTCCGCTGTTCATGGTGTTTTTCGGCATTGGCGAAACCTTGAAACTGGTGGTGCTGGTCAAGGCCATTGTGGTGCCCGTAACTCTGCACACCCTGGTGGGCGTGCGCGACGCCCAACCCAACCTGCGCGAAGCCGCCCGCGTGTTGCGCCTGCCCACCCACTTGCTGATCCGCCGCCTGATCCTGCCCGCTGCGCTACCGGCGTTCATGGCCGGGGTACGCCTGGCCCTGGCGGCGGGCTGGACGTCGTTGCTGGCCGTGGAGTTGCTGGCCTCCAGCGAAGGCATTGGCTACCTGATGGTGTGGGCGCGCCAGTTGTTCATGCTCGATATTGTCTTTGTGTGCATCGTGGTCATCGGCGTGCTGGGTGTGGTGATGGACCGCGGCATCGGTTGGCTGGATCGCAAGTGGGTGCACTGGCCCCATCCGGCTACAGCGCAGATCCGCCGCGGGCCACGCTATGAAGGCTGGCAACGCTTGCAACCGTGGCTGTTGCCGCTGCTATTGCTGGCGTTGTGGCAAGTGGCAACGCAACAGGGTTGGGTCGACCCGAACATTCTGGTCAGCCCCCAAGCGGTGCTGCAAACCACCGTGGCGGGTGTGCTGGATGGCAGCCTGACCACGGCGCTGGGCAAAAGCCTCGGCCGGGCCGTGGGTGGCTTGCTGCTCGGCGGCAGCCTGGGCTTTGCCGTGGGCTTGTGGCTGGGGCTGTCGCGGCGCAGTGAGCGGGTACTTGGCCCGACCCTGGCCGCGCTGCGCCAGATCGCGATTTTCGCCTGGGTGCCGCTGCTCACTGCCTGGTTCGGCCTGGGTGAACTGGCCAAGTGGGTGTTTATCGCCCTCGCCGCATTCTTCCCGTTATTCATCGCCACTCAGCGCAGCGTGCTCAACCTGTCGCCGCAACTGCGCGAAGCCGCGCAAGTGCTGCGCCTGAGCCTGTGGCAACGTCTGCGTCGCCTGGTACTGCCGGGGGCCGCGGCGGGGATTTTCGCCGGCCTGCGCCTGAGCCTGATCTACGCCTGGATGGGCACCATCGGCGCGGAATATTTCATGCCTTCGGACGGCGGCATCGGCAGCCTGATGATCGGCGCCCAACAGTTGCTGCGCATGGACCTGATCATGAGCGGCATGCTCCTGGTCGGCCTCACCGGCGCCGCCCTCAACCTGATCGGCCAACGCATCGAAACCCGTGCCACCCGCTGGAGACACGCATGAACGCACCGATTGTCAGCTTCAACCATGTGGGCAAAAGCTTCGATGTCGACGGCTTCGAACTGGAAGCCATCCGCGAGTTCAACCTGCAGATTGCCGAAGGGGAATTCGTCGCGATTGTCGGCGCCAGCGGTTGCGGCAAGTCCACCCTGCTGCGTCTGCTGGTGGGGCTCGACACGCAATATCGCGGCGAGATCCAGGTTGATGGCAAGGCCGTCAGCGGTATCGGTGGCGAGCGCGGTATCGTGTTCCAGGAGCACCGCCTGTTTCCCTGGCTGACCGTGGCGCAGAACATCGGCCTGGGCCTGGTCAACGAGCCGCTGAACGAGGCCGAGCGCAACCGGCGCATCCGTGACTTTATCGAGCTGGTGGGCCTCACCGACTTCACTCGCGCCTACCCGCATCAACTCTCCGGCGGCATGGCGCAACGGGTGGCGATCGCTCGTGGCCTGGTGGCCAGCCCGCGCATCCTGTTGCTGGACGAACCGTTCGGCGCCCTGGATGCACTGACTCGCCAGCAGATGCAGGACGAACTCCTGGCAATTCGCGCCCGCGCCAGGATCACTACGGTGCTGGTCACCCACGACGTGGAAGAGGCGATTTTCCTCGCCGATCGCGTGGTGGTGATGGAGCCCCGGCCCGGGCGCATCAAGCAGATGGTGGACATCGCCCTGCCCCATCCGCGCCAGCGCAGCAGCTTTGAATTCCATCAACTGCGCGAACAGTTGCTGCATGAACTGATCAGCGACGACCACTACCAGCCGCCGGTGCGCGAACAGATCCGCGATTTGCCCCTGGCGTTCATTGCTTGCTGAAAGCGAGTTTGACGCCCGGCTGCTCCTGGCGCTCAAACCGATTGGCCCGGGCGAAGGTGCCGAAATCATTGAAGCGCACGCCCATCTGGGCCATGACCTTATGCGCCACCTTGACGGTCATCTGGCGAATGTAGAACGGCTCCTTCACCACAAAGTGATGGATGCCATGGGTGCTGCCGAAGTTGAAGCAGAACGCCTGCAACGGCCACAGCCACCAGGGGTTCAATACCTGGGTCTGCTGGATCACGTTGCCCAGTTCCACATCGCCGTAGTAGTGCATGTTGGAGCTGACAAAGTGCAGGCAGAACGTACGCAATACGTTGGGGCCGATGATCACCACTGCAGCGATGTCGATCACCTGCATCATCTGCAAGGTGCCGGCCGACCACATGATCGGCGCGCCCAACAGGCTGGCGATGCCGTTGGCGGCATGAAAGCCCAGGAAGACGTACCAGGCGCCCCAATGCAGCAGTGCCAGCGGGGCATACACCAGCACCACGCGCTTGAGGATGCTGAACTTGTGTGCCCAGGTCTTGGCCCGCAGCATTCGGATCAAGGCTGACATCATGTTGTCCCCCACCATCAGCAGCCGCGCAACCCCCCAGGGCTCGCCGTTGGTAATGGCGCGCTCTTCCATATCGGCCTCCGTGCCGGAGACCTTGTGATGGTTGAGGTGCAAATGCCGGCGTATCCACGGGTTGATCGTGCTGGGCCGTGCCAGCCACACCAGGCCCATCATCAGGTTGTGGGGCAGGCGCTGCTTGCGAAAGTACATGCTGTGGATCAGGTCGTGCTCCAACTCGTGGGTCAGTGAAGCAAAGAACGCATTGAGCAGCAGGCACGCCCACCAGGCCAGGTGACCACTGATATAGAGCGCCGCCGAGCCGAGCATGCCCAACAAGGCAAACGCCAGGATACCCGCGCCCAGGGCGTCCTGATGCAGC
The DNA here is from genome assembly GCF_019891455.1 of Pseudomonas sp. P867. Classification (NCBI taxonomy): domain Bacteria; kingdom Pseudomonadati; phylum Pseudomonadota; class Gammaproteobacteria; order Pseudomonadales; family Pseudomonadaceae; genus Pseudomonas; species Pseudomonas sp. P867. The sequence continues at coordinate 354,478 of NZ_JAFLXB010000004.1, forward strand.
AGCCAGGGATGGCGCTGGCGCAATCGGGCGCCCTCGGCCAGCACCACCTCACGGATATGCGCTGAACGTTGTTGTGCGTTCATCTGTTGGGGACTTGCAGAAGTACCGTCCATGCTTCCATCCTCTTGTACATTGATGTGTCCATCCTGCCCTAAGCGATCGGGCAGGACGCTAGCCCCGGACGCCAACCTGTTGACCGCAAGCGCCAATCGCCATGACCGAACCCACTTCCCTCGCCAGTTGGACCCGCGCCCTGCGCAAGCAGCTCGACGCCCTGGGCCTGAACAGCGCCACGCTGTGCGCCGAGGCCGGGCTCGACCCGCAGCAGATGGACGACCCCAACGCACGCTATCCGTTGTCGGCCACCACGCGCCTCTGGCAACTGGCGGTGCAGGCCAGCGGTGATCCGGCGATTGGCTTGCGGGTGTCGCGGTTCGTCAGCCCCACCACCTTTCACGCCCTCGGTTATGCCCTGGTGGCCAGCGGCAGCTTGCGCGAGGTGTTCGAGCGCATCGTGCGCTATCACCAGGTGGTCAGTGACGCCCTGAGCCTGGAGTTGACCCGCCATGGCGACGCGTACCACTTTCGCCTGCTCCAACCCCAAGGCAGCCCCGCGCCAGCGCCGGAGGCCATCGACGCCTTCGTGGCGATCTATGTGCGCACTTGCCGCAACCGCCTGGGGCGTGACTACGCGCCGTTGGCCGTTTATCTAATGCGCCCGGAACCCGCCGACCCCACGCCGTGGCATACGGTCTTCCGCTCGCCGGTGTTTTTTGCCGCCGAGGAAGATCGCCTGGAGTTCGCTGCCCACGACTTCGACAGCCATCTTGACGACGCCAACCCGGAATTGGCCGAACACAATGAAACCGTGCTCAAGCGCACCCTCGCCCACCTGCAACCGCTGACCTGGGAGCGCAAGGTGCGCGCCGTGATCGAGGCGCAATTGCCCGATGGCGAGCCGAGTGCCGAACGCGTTGCCCAGGCCTTGCACCTGAGCTTGCGCAGCTTGCAGCGCCACCTGGCGGATGAAGGCTGTCGGTTTGATGCGCTGCTCAATGAGTGCAGGCAGAACCTGGCGTTGCTGCACCTCAGGGATGCGCAGTGTTCGTTGGCCGAGATCAGCCATTTGCTGGGGTTTGCCGATACCAGCAGTTTCAACCGGGCGTTCAAGCGCTGGACGGGGATGACGCCCGGGCAATTTCGGGAGGGATTGCGGTAGGAGGATTTTCAGTGGCTGTGATGGCCTCATCGGGGGCAAGCCCCCTCCCACATTCTGATTTGTGAACACGTTCAAAGTGTGGGAGGGGGCTTGCTCCCGATAGCGGTCGCCCAGGCAATCAACGCCCACGATCCCGGCGCAATACTTTCCTCACCCGCGCCACTAACACCTTGGCGTCAAACGGCTTGAGCAAGTAATCATCCTCATGCAGCTCCAACCCCCGCAACCGGTCTTCAATCCCGCCAGGCGTGGTCAAAAACAAAATCGGCGTTTTGCCGCGTTGGCGAATCGCCTGCTGCAATTTCCAGGCGTTCAAGCCCGGCAGCATCACATCCAGAATCACCAGCTCGTACACAGAGCTTTCCACAAACCGCTGCGCCGCCATGCCGTTGGCCGCAACTTCCACGGAGAAGCCGGCCTCGCTCAGACCCTGGGCCATAAGCTGCGCCAGTTGCGGCTGGTCTTCCACTAACAACACCTGCATGTCTTACCTCTGGGTTTGATTACAAACCTGTCATCCAATTGTGCGGCTTTTGTCCGCGTCCACTGGCTACCGTGAGCACCTGCCTCCTGGAGCCACAAACATGTATCGCACCGCTTTGTTCTTGAGCCTCGCTGTGACCACCGCTGCACAGGCAACGCCACCACTGCCACGCCATGCCGAGCTGGATTTGCACACTGCGCGCCAACTGGCCGACGCCAGCCTGGCCCACTGCACGGCCGCGCTGACGGTATTGGACCGCGGTGGCAATTTACTGGTAGCCCTGCGGGCGGACGGTGTCGGCCCGCACAACAGCTTCGCCAGCCAACGCAAGGCATACACGGCGCTGTCGACCAAAACCCCAACCCGGCTGTTTGCCGAGCGTGCGCGTAACAACCCTGAAGCCGCCAACCTTAACAGCTTGCCCGAGTTGCTGTTGCTCGGCGGCGGCGTGCCGCTGTTCGCTGATGCTGAACTGGTCGGCGCGCTGGGCATCGCCGGTGCCGGCGGCGCTGCGCAGGACGAAGCCTGCGCCGTACAGGCTGCCGAGCAACTGGGCTTGAAAACCACCCCTTGATTCCACCCACTGTCACAAGGATTTCTCGATGAAAAACCTTAGCATGACCCTTGCCGCCCTCAGCCTGAGCGGCCTGTGCAACCTGGCCCTGGCCGCCGGCAACCCCCTGAGCGTACACGTGCTCAACCTGGAAAACGGCCTGCCATCGGCCGGTGTCAGCGTCACCCTGGAACAGCATGTGGGCGATCAGTGGCAATCACTGTCCCAGGGCGTGACCAATCAACAGGGACGCATCGCCGAACTGTTCCCCGCCGACCAGAGCATGAAGCCGGGCGAGTACCGTGTGGTGTTCAAGACCGGCGATTACTACAAGAAGGCCAACCGCGAGACGTTCTTCCCCGAGGTGCCGGTGATTTTCCAGGTCAAGCAGGTCGACCAGCACTACCACATCCCGCTGTTGCTCAGCCCTTACGGCTTCTCCACCTATCGCGGTTCATAGGCCCGCGGCCAGGCGCAGCCCGGCGAGGTCCAGTATCTCGATGGCGCCGTAGCTCAAACCAATGATGCCCTGTTGCTCCAGCGCCTTGAGCAGACTGTTGATGGTCTGGCGCGACAGGCCCAGCATCGCCGCCAGATCCTCCTGAGGCAGTTGCAGCACGCGGCGCGCCTGCTCTATTTCGCCGTAACCCTGGGCGATCATCAGCAACCGATGGGCCAGACGCTTTGAGGCGGGCATCAGGCTTATCTGCTCAATGTTGATCAAAGACAGGCGCAGTTTATGGCTCATCAACAGCGCCATATCGCGCCAGAACACCGGTTGTTGTTCAAGAATCTTGAGTATCGCCGCCTGCGGTACCTGCAACAGCGTGCAGGCTCCCGTGGCGAGGGCATCGTTGGTGCGTGGCAGGTTGTCGAACAGGCAGATCTCGCCGAACCAGTGAGGGGTTTCCACCAGGCTCAATACCGCTTCCTTGCCTTGGGCGCTGACGGCACTGATGCGCACCGCCCCTTCCAGCACCGCATACAGGCCACACGGCGGGTCGCCGCGCTTGAACAGGAACTGCCCCGTTGCCAGTACGCGCAACCGCGCCGCCCCCAGCAGGCTACGCTGAAAGTCTGGCGGCAAGTGGCTGAACCACTGACCGCGAACCAATTGCGCGTGCCATTTGCCTGTGTCCATGGGAACTCCGAAGATTGTCGCCCAATTGACAGTTAGGCACCGACTGACAGGGCATGATCAAACATCCTACAGGAGGAACAACAATGAAAAGCCTCGTCGACCACCTCAGTCAATACGCCGCCTACCACCGCGACCCGCGCAATATTGTCAGTCACTTTATCGGTATCCCATTGATCGTGGTTGCCGTGGCCGTGCTGCTGTCACGCCCCGAGTGGACGGTGGGTGGCCTTTGGGTCTCGCCAGCGGTGCTCCTGGCTTTGTTCTCGGCGTGGTTCTACCTGCGCCTGGAACTGGCCCTGGGCGCGCTGATGACGGTGTTGATGGGTCTGTCGGTATGGGCTGGGCATGTATTGGCGGCACAGAGCACGATGGTATGGCTGAGCAGTGGCGTGGGTATGTTTGTGGTGGGCTGGGTGATTCAGTTTGTCGGGCACTACTACGAAGGCAAGAAACCCGCGTTTGTGGACGATGTGTCGGGGCTGATCGTGGGGCCGTTGTTTGTGGTGGCGGAGTTAGCGTTTTTGCTGGGGTTGCGGCAGGACCTGCAAAAGCAGATTGAACAACGTTCAGGCCCGGTGGGACGCCGCGATCTCAAGCCAAGTGAAGTCTAAATGTGGGAGGGGGCTTGCTCCCTCCCACATTGGGTTCTGTATTGAGTTTAGGCTTTTTGCCAGACCTTGGGTTTGAAGAACAGGGTCTCGCCACGGGCCAGCCCGGTGAGGCTGTCGTGGTCTTTCACCACCTCAGCCTCGATCAGCTCGCTTTGCCCTTCCACCTTCAAGGTCACGCGAGTCGTTGCGCCCAGCGGACGAATATCGCGTACCTCGGCCGCATGGTGATCTTCCAGTTCATGCCGCGACAACGACACTTCGTGGGGGCGGAACAGCAGGTGCTTGTCTTCGCCCAAATGCAGGCGGTTCGAATCACCCAGGAAGTGATAAACAAAATCGCTTGCCGGGTTTTCGTAGACATCCCCCGGTGAGCCGATCTGCTCGATCACGCCCTTGTTCATCACCACGATGCGGTCGGCGACTTCCATGGCCTCTTCCTGGTCGTGGGTCACAAACACTGAGGTCAGGTTGATGTCTTCGTGCAGGCGCGCCAGCCAGCGGCGCAGCTCTTTACGCACCTTGGCATCAAGGGCGCCGAAGGGCTCGTCCAGCAGCAGCACTTTAGGCTCCACCGCCAGCGCGCGGGCCAGGGCGATACGCTGGCGCTGGCCACCGGAGAGTTGTTCCGGGTAGCGGTCGGACAACCAATCGAGTTGCACCATGTTGAGCAGCTCATGGACCTTGGCCGCGATCTGGCTTTCATTCGGGCGCTGGTTTTTCGGCTTCATGCGCAGGCCGAAGGCGACGTTGTCGAAGACGGTCATATGGCGGAACAAGGCGTAGTGCTGGAACACGAAGCCAACATTGCGATCCCGCACATCGTGGCCGGACACGTCTTCGCCGTGGAACACGATGCTGCCGGCATCCGGGGTTTCCAGGCCGGCGATGATGCGCAGCAAGGTGGTCTTGCCGCAGCCGGACGGGCCCAGCAACGCCACCAGCTCGCCACTCTGGATATCCAGGTTGATGCTGTCCAGGGCCTTGAAGGCGTTGAAGTTCTTGCTGACATTACGGACTTCGATCGACATGACTTATTCCTCACCGGCGCTGTTGCGCAGGCGGTTGATTCGGTTCTCGCTCCACTGCTTGAGCAGCAGGATGAAGAGCGCCAGGATCAGCAACAGGCTGGCCACCGCAAACGCGGCAACATGGTTGTATTCGTTGTAGAGGATCTCGACGTGCAGCGGCAGGGTGTTGGTGACGCCGCGAATGTGCCCGGACACCACCGACACCGCGCCGAACTCGCCCATGGCCCGCGCCGTGCACAGCACCACGCCGTAGATCAGGCCCCATTTGATGTTCGGCACGGTGACATGCCAGAACATCTGCCAGCCATTGGCGCCCAGCAGGCGCGCGGCCTCTTCTTCCTGAGTGCCTTGCTCCTGCATCAGCGGGATCAGCTCACGGGCCACGAACGGCACAGTAACGAAGATGGTCGCCAGCACGATGCCGGGCAAGGCGAACACGATCTGGATGTCATGGTCCTGCAACCATGGGCCGAAGAAGCCCTGGGCGCCGAACATCAGCACGTAGACCAGGCCCGCAATCACCGGTGAAACCGAGAACGGCAGGTCGATCAACGTGACCAGGATGCTTTTGCCACGGAACGAATACTTGCTTACGCACCAGGCCGCGCTGACCCCGAACACCAGGTTGAGCGGCACCGAAATCAACACGGCGATCACCGTGAGTTTCAGCGCCGACAGCGCGTCCGGCTCAAGGATCGCGGTGAAGAACGAACCCAGGCCATTCTTCAGGCCCTGGGACACCACGATCACCAGCGGCAACAGCAGGAACAGGGCGAACACCAGCCAGCCAAGGCCGATCAGGATACGTCGCGACGTCGCGCTGCCACGGCGGGCAGCGTTGGCCGAGGACGCGGCGGAAATAGACGATTGGGACATGTTCCGCGCCTCCTTATGGACGTTCGATGCGCCGCTGCAACAAGTTGATCAGCAGCAGCAAGACAAAGGAAACCACCAGCATCAGCACACCAATGGAGGTGGCGCCGCGGTAGTCGTATTGGTCCAGCTTGACCATGATCAGCAACGGCAGGATTTCGGTTTTCATCGGCATGTTGCCGGCGATGAAGATCACCGAACCGTACTCACCCACGCCACGGGCGAAGGCCAACGCGAACCCGGTCAGCCAGGCAGGCAACAATGCCGGCACGAGGATATGGCGGAACACCTGCAGTGGCTTGGCACCCAGGCAAGCGGCGGCCTCTTCGACTTCCCGGGGGATATCGGCCAGTACCGGCTGCACCGTGCGCACCACGAAGGGCAAGGTCACGAAGGTCAGCGCCAGGGTGATGCCCAAGGGGGTATAGGCGATCTTGAAGCCCAGGTCGGTTGCGAACTGGCCGACCAGGCCGTTAGGCGCATACAGCGCGGTCAAGGCAATACCGGCGACGGCGGTGGGCAAGGCGAACGGCAGGTCGATCATCGCATCGATGATCTTGCGGCCGGGGAAGGTGTAACGCACCAACACCCAGGCCAGCAGCGTGCCGATCACGCCGTTGATCAGCGCGGCGTACAGCGCGGTGCTGAAGCTCAGCTTCAACGCCGCCAGCACGCGAGGTGCGGAGATGATGTTCCAGAACTGATCCCAGGTGAGTTGGGCGGCGTGTACAAACATCGCCGCCAGCGGGATGAGCACGATCAGGCTGAGGTACACGACGGTGTAGCCCAGCGTCAGCCCGAAGCCGGGTATGACGGGGGAAATACGACGCGACATAAGAGTCCTTGGTTAAAGGGTAGACACCACTGTAGGAGCGCGCTTTTTGTGGCAGCTGGCTTTTCTGTGGGAGCCGGGCTTGCCCGCGATGCAGGCACCTCGGTGTATCAGCCACACCACGGTGATGCTATCGCAGGCAAGCCAGCTCCCACACAAGCCCAGTTCCTACAGAAAGTCAGGCCCCTACAGTTACTTTGGCTTACTGCGCCGTGTAGATCTGGTCGAACACGCCACCGTCGTTAAAGAATTTCGGTTGGGCAGTTTTCCAGCCGCCGAAATCTTTGTCGATAGTCACCAGGTCCAGTTTCGGGAACTGCTGGGCGTATTTGGCGGCTACTTTTGCATCGCGTGGGCGGTAGAAGTTTTTCGCCGCAATCTCCTGGCCGGCCGGGCTGTACAGGTGTTTGAGGTATTCGGTGGCGATCTCGGTATTGCCTTTTTTCTCGGCGTTCTTGTCGACCACAGCCACCGGCGGCTCCGCCAGGATCGACAGGGACGGCACGACAATGTCGAACTTGTCGGCGCCGCCGTCTTCTTTCAAGGCCAGGAACGCCTCGTTTTCCCAGGCCAGCAATACGTCACCCTGACCGTTGTTGACGAAGGTAATGGTAGAACCCCGGGCGCCGGTGTCCAGTACCGGGACGTGCTTGAACAGCTCTTTCACGTACTCCTGAGCCTTGGCTTCGCTGCCTCCGGCCTTGAGGCCATACGCCCAGGCAGCAAGGAAGTTCCAGCGCGCCCCGCCGGAGGTTTTCGGGTTGGGCGTGATCACCGACACGTCTTTCTTGATCAGGTCGCCCCAATCCTTGATGCCTTTAGGGTTGCCCTTGCGCACCAGGAACACGATGGTCGAGGTGTACGGGGTGCTGGCGTCCGGCAGACGCGTCTGCCAGTTTTCCGGCAGGGTCTTGCCCAGCTTGGCGACTTCATCGATGTCACCGGCCAGGGCCAGGGTCACCACGTCGGCGCGCAGGCCGTCGATCACTGCTCGTGCCTGCTTGCCCGAGCCGCCGTGGGACTGCTGGATCTTGACGTTGTCGCCGGGGTGAGACTGCTTCCAGAAGTTGGTGAACTCTGCGTTGTAGTCCTGGTACAGCTCACGGGTCGGATCGTACGAGACATTGAGCAACTCGTAGTCCTTGGCAACAGCGGAACCGGCAAACACGGCACTGGCCAGCGCGGCCAAGGCATAACGGCGAATCGACGACATAGAAGCTCCTGAAATTCTTGAGTGTTGGCTTTTCTTATTAGTTGCGGGTCTATCGCCGTTCTTGCTCAGCTCGGTTTGTTACCCGGGTTCTGCAGGCGGAATTTTTCCTTGCGCTCGATCTGTACCACTTGGGCGTTGTGCACAGTGATTTCCACCGCGCCAAAGCGCAGATCGCGCAAGGCGCTCTGGATCTCACGCAAAATGGCTGCTTCGTCCTGGCCGTCGACGCTACGTAGAGATGCGCTCATGGTCTCGCTCCTGAAATGAATAGTGCCTGGCAGTGACGACACTGCTTGCGGCGTGAGGGCGATAGTAGATAAGCGTGGATATTCTTAAAAATACTATTTAAGAATGTTTATATAACCAAAAAGAATTTTCTGATAGGGCGCGGGGTTGCGTGTGGATTTTCTGCTCAGATGCTGAAGTTAAGGCCTGATGTGATCCAAATGTGGGAGGGGCGGTCGCACCGCCCCTCCCACAGTTTGACCGTGTTTCAAGGTCGGATGGCGGGGGCTCGTGACCAATCAATCTCCTGGGCCGGCATCGGTCGTCCAAACCAATACCCCTGGCCCATATCGCACTCCTGACCCAACAGGAACCGCGCCTGTTCCACCTGCTCGATTCCTTCGGCATGTACCTGCATCCCCATGCTTTTGGCCAGGGCGATGACCACACGTACGATCGCGGCGTCGTCTTCGTCCCACGGCAGACCGGCGACGAAGCCTTGGTCGATCTTCAGCTTCTGCACCGGCAGGCGCTTGAGGCGCAACAGCGAAGAGTAGCCGGTGCCGAAATCGTCGATGGCCAGGCGCAAGCCCAGTTCGCGCAGACGGTGCAGTTGCTCCAGAGCCACTTCGGGGTCGTCCATCACTGCGCTTTCGGTGACTTCCAGCTCAAGAAACGCCGGGTCCAGGCCCGTGTCGTGCAGCACCTGAGCCACTTGTTCATAGAGTTCACGCCGGGCAAACAGGCGGCTGGAGACGTTGACGGCGATAAAGCCCAACGGCGCGCCGTCCGCCAGCCATTGGCACATCTGCCGGCACGCCTGGTCCATCACCCACGCGTCGATATCGGCAATCAACCCGGTGCGTTCGGCGATGGGGATGAATTCGCCAGGGGGCACCAGGCCGCGCTCCGGATGCTGCCAGCGCACCAGCGCTTCAACGCCCACCAAACGGCTGTCGGGCAGGTTATGCACCGGCTGGTAGTAGACGCGCAGTTCCTGCTGGTCGAGGGCACGGCGCAGTTCGCTGGCGATCTCCACGCGATTTTGCGCGTGAGCGGTCAGCTCTTCGGTGTACAGGGCATAGCCCTCGCGGCCGACGCTTTTGGCCTTGAACAACGCGGAGTCGGCGTTGCGCAGTAATTGCTCGGCGCTCAAGGCATCGCTGGGGAACAGGCTGATGCCAATACTGGCGCTGATAAACAATTGATTACCGTCAAAAACAAACGGGTCTTTCATGGCATTGAGCATGCGCTGCGCCAAGGCAGCGGCCTGGATCACCTGTGGACAACTTTCCGCCAGCACAGCGAACTCGTCGCCGCCCAGCCGCGCGAGTGTGACCCCAGGCCCGAACAGGCCCTTGAGACGGTCAGCCACCAGCTTGAGCAACTGGTCTCCAACATTGTGGCCCAGGCTGTCATTGATGATCTTGAAGTGGTCCAGGTCCATTAACAGCAGGGCACAGCCACGCTTGTGCACTTGCGCCGAGGCCAGGGCCTGCTCGGTACGATCGGTGAATAAAAGGCGGTTGGGCAGGTCGGTGAGCGGGTCGTGATGGGCCAGGTGCGCCAGTTCGTGTTCGGAGTCCTTGATGGCGCTGATGTCCGAGAACACCGCGACGTAATGGCTGATATGGCCCCGCTCATCGCGAATCACACGGATGGTTTGCCACTGTGGATACACCTCGCCGCTTTTGCGGCGGTTCCAGATTTCGCCGCTCCATTCACCTTCACGTTCCAGGGTCTGAAACATCTGTTGATAGAAAGCCGACGAATGGCGCCCGGACTTGAACAGGCTGGGTGGTCGGCCCATGACGTCTTCGCGGCGGTAGCCGGTAATCTCCATGAATGCCCGGTTGACGTGCACGATCAGGCCCTGGGCATCGGTGACCAACACACCTTCGCGGGTGCAATCGAACACGGCGGCCGCCTGTTGCAGGCGTACGCGGTTTTCTTGCAGGGGCAGCTGCAGTTGGTGGGCGCGGGCGAAACGTACGCCCATCAGGTATATAGCCAGCGCACTCAGGGCTACCCAGACGTAGCCGCGAAGTTGCAGCCAATGCGCCAGCGCCCCCGGTTCATCGATAAAGTTGATCAATAATTGGTGGCTGAGTCTGAGCCATACGACGGAAATCAACAGGTATACCAGCCCCGCACGTAGGGCTCCTCGGTATGAAAACAGCATATGGTCAGTAATCCTTACCAAAAAAAACAGAATCGCCCTACGAAGGCTGGGGATTATAGAATAAGAAACATCCAGTCACTCCTATCTGAAAGAGCGGCTGGTTTTCTCTGTAGGCTTAGTGATAATGCGTGAGCTGTTCTTTTCTTTATCTGAGGGCCATACAGCCTATGTGGTACAACGGTTTTCTTGACCTGTCAGCCTGGCAACTGGTGGCAGTCACGCTGTTGATGACCCACGTGACCATTATTGGGGTCACTGTCTATCTGCACCGTTATTCGGCCCATCGCTCCCTTGAGCTCAATGCCGGCCTGAAACACTTCTTCCGCTTCTGGCTGTGGCTGACCACGGCGCAGAACACCCGCGAGTGGACCGCCATCCACCGCAAGCACCACGCAAAATGCGAAACCGTCGATGACCCGCACAGCCCGGTGATCAAGGGCCTGTCCACGGTGCTGCGCAAAGGCGCCGAGCTGTACCGTGCCGAGGCGGAAAACCCCGAGACCCTGCGCATCTACGGCAAGAACTGCCCGGACGACTGGATCGAACGCAAGCTCTACACGCGCTACCCGCTGTTGGGCGTGGCGCTCATGGGCGTGATCGACCTGCTGCTGTTCGGCACCATCGGTATCACCATCTGGGCGATCCAGATGATGTGGATTCCGTTCTGGGCCGCCGGCGTCATCAACGGCCTGGGCCATGCCGTGGGCTATCGCAACTTCGAATGCCGTGACGCCGCCACCAACCTGGTGCCGTGGGGCATCATCGTCGGCGGCGAAGAGCTGCATAACAACCACCACACCTACCCCAACTCGGCCAAGCTGTCGGTGAAGAAGTGGGAGTTCGACCTGGGCTGGGCCTGGATCAAAGTGTTCAGCTTCCTGCGCCTGGCCAAGGTGCAGCGCGTTGCCCCCATCGCCCACCGTGTCGAAGGCAAGGGCAGCCTGGATATGGACACCGCCATGGCGATCCTCAACAACCGCTTCCAGATCATGGCCCAATACCGCAAGTTGGTGATCGGCCCGCTGGTCAAGCAGGAGTTGGAGAAGGTCGATCACTCGGTACGTCACCAGTTCCACCGTGCCAAGCGCCTGTTGTCACGGGAAACCAGCTTGCTGGATGACCGTCACCACTTGCGCATCCAAAGCATGTTGGAGCACAGCCATGCGCTGACCGTGATCTATGAAAAGCGTCTGGCGCTCCAGCAGATCTGGCTCAAGACCAGCACCAATGGCCACGATATGCTGGCCGCGATCAAGGAATGGGTGCACGAAGCCGAGGCCAGCGGCATTCAATCCCTGCGCGACTTTGCCCACCAGTTGAAGACCTACTCGCTGCGCCCTGCGGCGGTCTGACGGTACTTTGGGAGGGCTTGCCCTCCCACACACTGGCTTTTTGGCGCCATTTTCCGGGCACCGTCAATCCATGCCGATCACGGAACTTCACTGCAAATCCCCTCTCTCAAAGAACACTTCGCCATCATGGTGACCCCTTGTAGTGACCGCTGCTCCATCCTGCGGCGCGCCCAGAGAGAGTTGTACCGATGGTTCACGAAAAGCCCTGCCTGCCCGATGTGCCCACTGCCGAGCCGCCGCGTCCAGCTGCGGCGGCGACCCTGTTGGCGCTGATGCATGCCCAGGGCGAAGTGGAGCGGCTGAGTGAGCGCGAGCAATTGCTCAGTTCGCTGTTGGTCAGCGTGAACGCCGTGCTCTGGGCCATCGATTGGGCAACCCGTCGCGTGCTGTATGTGAGCCCAGCCTACGAGCGCATATTCGGTCGTTCGGCCGGTTTGCTGTTGGCCGACCACCGCGAATGGCGCAACAGTGTTCACCCCGAAGACCTCGATTACGCCGAACACAGCCTGGCCCGCGTGCTGGAACAAGGCGCCGTGGAAGACCGCGAGTACCGCATCATCACCGCCGACGGGCAAATCCGCTGGCTGAGTGACAAGTGCTACATCAACCAGCAGGTGGTGCCCGGTGAACCGCTGATTGTGGTTGGCATGGCCGAAGACATCACCGAAAAGAAGCTGCTGGAGCTGGAACTGCAACGTCTGGCCACCACCGACGTGCTGACCCAAAGCAGCAACCGCCGGTATTTTTTCGAATGCGCCAACCAGGCGTTCGACAACGCCTGCGTTCAGGGCACACCGCTGGCGTTCCTGTTGCTGGACATCGATGACTTCAAGGACGTCAACGACACCTACGGCCACCTGGAGGGCGATCAGGTGCTGCGGCGCATCGCTGAGAGTGGTCGGGGGGTATTGCGCCGTGGCGACCTGTTCGGGCGCATTGGCGGCGAAGAATTCGCCGCTGTGCTGCCCGGTTGCGCGCCAGAAATGGCCCTGCAAGTAGCCGAACGGCTGGGCAAGGAGATCCAGGCCTTGTTGTTCAGTTATGAAGGGCGCGAGTTCAGCGTGACCGTCAGCCAGGGCCTGGCCAGCTTGCGTGAAGATGACTCCACCCTCGACAGCCTGTTCGCCCGGGCGGATGCAGCGATGTATGAGGCAAAACGCCAAGGCAAGAACCGCGTTATAGCCGGTTAATACCGATCAACTGTGGGAGCTGGCTTGCCTGCGATGGCGTCTTGGCTGACCCACCGCTATCGCAGGCAAGCCAGCTCCCACAATTGATCGGTGTGTGTTTCAGGTTTTGCGTACTCGCGCCAGTTCGGACAAGCCCACCTTTAGCAGCCGTGCGGTCTTGCTGCCGGCCAGCTCTTGCAGCCCTTCGTGCTCGGTCAACCGCGCCATCTGCGTCGCCAGGTTCACCACCAAGGCTTCGCGTGAATACACACCGCCTTCCAGTGAATAGGTGGCCGCGATCAATTGGCGCAATTCCAACGGCAAGCGCCAGCGAGTGCGCAACGCCGAACCGTAGGCGGCGCCGAAGTTGTCGAGGGATTCGCCGATCGCTTCGTCATCCAGGGCGCCGCCGCCCTGACGCCAGTCTTCCAGGCAGCGCAACAAGGCCAGGTCGCCCAACCGATGCAGGATGCAGGCGCTGTAGCAGCGCTGGTGATCCAGTTCCAACATGCGTGCCAGGCGCCGGGCGTACTCGGCGCTGTCCTCGGACAACTGCCAGTGCCGCTCGGCGTAGGCCACCAGCCCAGAGTCACCCAGCACCACGTTGTGCTTGAGCGCAAGGCCCAGGATGAGGTTCATGCTTTGCCCAGGGACCAGCTTGTTCAGGGCCGCGTGCAGAGTCTGCACCGGCGTGCCGTGATACCCGGCACTGTTGGCGGCAGCGATCAGCACAGCGGTGATTTGCGGGTCCATGCGCACCTGATCTTCAAGCTGCTGCAGGTCCACGCCCTCGGGGCCCAGGCTGCGATGCACCGCCGCTTTCACGTCCACACGCAACGGTGCGCCATCGCAGACCTCTCGGCGCTGCTCCAGGAATGCTGGCAAGGTCATTCCCGGTGCCAGCGCCGGGATCTCGCAATACACGCTTTCGCCTTCGTTAAGCAGCAGGTCTTGCAGGCGCTGGGTCAGGCTCTCCATGTTCAGCGGGCGGGTCAGGTAGGCCGTGGGCGCCAGGGGCAAGGCTTCGCGTACGCTGGCGCTGTCGTTGCGACTGCTCAGCAGAATAAATGGCAATGCGGGGGAGCGGCGCTGCTGGCGCACACTGCGCAGCAGGCTCAGACCATCGACGCCTGCAAGCTCCCAATCCGCCAGGATCAGGTCATAGCTTTTCTCACGCAACAGCGCAGCAGCGTGGTCACCATCTGCGCACACATCCAGCCGCGCGTCACAACGCACATTCAACAACACTTGCTTGAGCAGGTCCCGCGACCAGGGGTCCGCCTCGGCAATCAACACTCGGGGTACAGCAGGTAAATCAACAGCAGTCATCCAGCACGCTCCATCGGCAATGCTTGCACCTTAGACAATGCCGCCGCGTGCGTACAATGAAGCAGGCACAAAAAAACCGCCGAAGCGGTTTTTTTGCTTTTCGTAGGAGCGGGGCGTGTCAGAGTTCGGAGAAACACTCTTCGATAATCGCCAGACCCTTGTCCAACTGCTCGTCCGGCGAGGTCAGCGGCACCAGTACGCGCAACACGTTGCCGTAGGTACCACAGGACAGCAGGATCAGGCCCTTGTCACGCGCCTTGGCCACCACGGAGGCAACGGCGGCAGCGTTTGGCTTGTGGGTGTCGCCGTCTTCGAACAGCTCGACCGCGATCATCGCGCCCAGGGCACGCACTTCGCCGATCACCGGGTACTTGGCCTGGATGGCCTTGAGGCCGGTCACCAGGCGCTCGCCGACAGCCTTGCAGCGGTCCAGCAGGTGCTCTTCTTCGAACACTTCCATCACCGCCAGGGCTGCCGCACAGGCGATCGGGCTACCGGCATAGGTACCGCCCAGGCCGCCTGGGGCGATGGCGTCCATGTATTCGGCCTTGCCGCACACACCGGCCAGCGGGAAGCCGCCAGCGATGGATTTGGCGAAGGTGGTCAGGTCGGCGGCAACGCCCATCTGTTCCATGGCGAAGAAGGTACCGGTACGCCCGGCACCGGTTTGCACTTCGTCGGCGATCAGCAGGATGCCGTGCTTGTCGCACAGTTCGCGCAGGCGCTGCATGAAGGCTTTGGGCGCGACGTAGAAACCGCCTTCGCCCTGTACCGGTTCGATGATGATTGCAGCGATATCACGTGGCTCGGCATCGTTCTTGAAGATGCGTTCGATGCTGGCGATCGAGTCATCGACGCTCACACCGTGCAGTTCGTTCGGATACAGCGCACGGAACACGCCACCTGGCATCAGGCCCATGCCGGCCGAGTAAGGCACGACCTTGCCGGTCAGGCCGAGGGTCATCATGGTGCGGCCGTGGTAAGCGCCCGTGAAAGCGATCACACCAGCACGGCCCGTGGCGGCGCGGGCGATCTTCACCGCGTTTTCCACCGCTTCGGAACCGGTGGTGACCAGCAGGGTTTTCTTGGCGAAATTACCCGGCACCTTGGCGGCGACTTTTTCGCACACTTCGACGTAGGGCTCGTAGGCCAATACCTGGAAGCAGGTGTGGGTCAGCTTGTTCAACTGCTCGGTCACGGCCGCGATGATTTTGGGGTGCACGTGGCCGGTGTTCAGCACGGCGATACCGCCGGCGAAGTCGATGAACTCGCGACCTTCAACGTCGGTCACGGTGGCGTTCTTCGCCGAGTCGGCGAAGATCGGGTGAATCTGGCCAACACCGCGCGGTACAGCGGCTTCGCGGCGTTTCATCAGGGAAGCGTTGGTCTTGCTCATAAAGTCCTCATTCGCCACTCATCGGGTGGCGTGGTCCAAGGCATACGTGGCGGGGAGGCAACTACGGCAGCATTCGATGATCGACTGCCCCAGCTTTCCCGGCCACTACGAATTACGATGTGAAACACGCAAAGGGACAGCGCTCTCGTGCCCTCTGCGTTTACTGCAATCCCGCGCCTTAGATACCCAGGCAGAGGTATTTGATTTCCAGGTAATCCTCGATCCCGTACTTGGAGCCTTCACGGCCCAGGCCCGACGCCTTGATGCCGCCGAACGGCGCCACTTCGTTGGAGATCAACCCGGTGTTGACGCCGACCATACCGTACTCCAGGGCCTCGGCCACACGGAACACACGGCCCAGGTCACGGGCGTAGAAGTAAGAGGCCAGGCCGAACTCGGTGTCGTTGGCCATCGCGATAACGTCGGCTTCATCTTTGAAGCGGAACAGCGGCGCCAGCGGGCCGAAGGTTTCTTCCTTGGCCACGGCGGCGTCTTTGGAGACGTTGGTGAGGATGGTCGGCTCAAAGAAATTGCCTTCCATCGCCTTGCCACCGGCCAGCAGCGTGGCGCCTTTGCTCAGGGCATCAGCGATATGTTCCTGAACCTTGGCCACGGCTTTTTCGTCGATCAGCGGGCCCGTGGTGGTGCCTTCTTCCAGACCGTTACCGATCTTCAATTTGGTCACCGCCACCTTGAGCTTTTCAGCGAAGGCGTCGTACACCGAATCCTGAATGTACAGGCGGTTGGCGCACACGCAGGTCTGGCCGTTGTTGCGGTACTTGGAGATGATCGCGCCTTCGACGGCCTTATCCAGGTCGGCGTCGTCGAACACGATGAACGGCGCGTTACCGCCCAGCTCCAGGGAGACTTTCTTGATGTCCTTGGCGCATTCGGCCATCAGCTGGCGACCGATTTCGGTCGAGCCGGTGAAGGACAATTTACGCACGATCGGGTTGCTGGTCAGTTCGCCGCCGATGTCGCCGGCGCTGCCGGTGACCACGCTGAGCACGCCTTTGGGGATACCGGCGCGGTGCGCCAGCTCAACCAGGGCCAGGGCCGAGAAGGGGGTTTGCGAGGCCGGCTTGATCACCATGGTGCAACCGGCGGCCAGGGCCGGGCCGGCTTTGCGGGTGATCATCGCTGCAGGGAAGTTCCACGGGGTGATGGCTGCGGTCACGCCGATAGGCTGCTTGATCACGATCAGGCGCTTGTCGGGCTGGTGGCCGGGGATCACGTCACCGTAGATGCGCTTGGCTTCTTCGGCGAACCATTCGATAAAGGAGGCGGCGTAGACGATTTCGCCCTTGGCTTCGGCCAGTGGCTTGCCTTGTTCGAGGGTCATCAGGCGGCCGAGGTCGTCCTGGTTTTCGATCAACAGTTCAAACCAGCGGCGCAGCTTGTTGGCGCGCTCCTTGGCGGTGAGTGCACGCCAGGCCGGCAGGGCCTTGTCGGCGGCTTCGATGGCGCGGCGGGTTTCCGCGGCGCCCATCTTCGGCACGGTGCCGAGAATCTCGCCCGTGGCCGGGTTGTTGACCTTGATGGTCTGACCGTTGTCCGCATCGACCCAAGCGCCATCGATAAAGGCTTGCTGGCGGAACAATTGGGTATCTTTGAGCTGCATGTCGGCTTTCCTTAACAGCACCGCGCGCACGCGGAGCGAATTAGAGTTGTTGAAAGGCGCCTTGTGGGCTGCCGTCAGGGAAATCAGCCCCAGCGCGCGGAAGAAATAAAAGTGCGCACGGGAGACAGAGCGTTTGAAATCTCAAACGAATCCTAGGATCAATGGGGGTACAGGGCAATAGGATGTTCGAAAAAAAGAACGAATATGGCGCATCCGGCTCATCTTTCAGATCAAGCGCACACGACAACAGCCCCGGAGCCTTGTGGGCGCCGGGGCCGTTGGGGACCTCGCAGCTTAAGGTTGGAACGACTTGAGCACGGCCAGTAGGCTGGTCAAGTTGTCGGCCACGCCGCCCTGGGCGACTTTTTCGGTGGCCGCGGCGCCAGCGGTGGTGTCGACACTGTAGATCTGCATCACGCCCTGGTTGGTGGCCGCCTGGGCCAGGGTGTTTTGTTGCTGTTGGGCCGAGACCGAGTTCTGGAACAGGATCGCCGTGGCCTGGCCCATGGATTGGTAGATGGTGCTCATGGCCATCGCGGGTGATTCGGCAACCACCTTGACGTTGGTCTGGGTGACGGCATCGGTGATTTGCGGGCTGACTGTACTCATGGTTGAAACTCCTGGGTTGAGAAAGAACAACATCCGTTATCGCTCAGTGCTTAAGGCTGGAAAGACTTGAGCACGGTCAACAGGCTGGTGAGGTTATCCGACACGCCGCCCTGGGCGACTTTCTCGGTGGCCGCCGCACCTGCGGTGGTATCGACGCTGTAGATCTGCATCACGCCCTGGTTGGTGGCCGCCTGGGCCAGGGTGTTTTGCTGCTGTTGGGCCGACACGGCGTTCTGGAACAGAATCGCCGTGGCCTGCGCCATGGATTGATAGATGGTGCTCATCGCCATCGCTGGCGATTCGGCCACCACTTTGACGTTGGTCTGGGTGACCGCGTCGGTAATTTGCTCGTTAACAAATGCCATGATCAATTTCCTTATTTAGTACACGGTGCATTCCGTGTTCATCAATGAACGTTGCCAAACAAGGGCTGTGAAACCTGTGGCTTCAGGATTTCGCAGGTCCGGCCAGGGCGGCCTCGATCCGTGCGATCAACTGCTGGATCTCCTTGTTCACCTCACGCTTGAGATCCAACTGCTCGACGCTTTGATCGGGCGCGCCACTCAGCGCTTGGCGTACCGCCGCCTCGCTCTGCTGGGCGGCCTGGCGAATGGCCTGCTCGTTGGTCTTCGATTGTTCAAGCACCTGCACCGCGCGCTTGAGGCTTTCGTCAACGATGGCTCGCGGCGCACCCTCGAACATCTGCGGGCTGCGCAGCATCGCCTCAAGCCGCTGGCGATCAGCGCTGGATAGAACCGGTGGCTGCATGTGAACCTCCTGCGGCACTGGCTGGGCGGCAACAGCGCCGCTAAAGCCGCACCTCAACGTTGTCCTGCCAGAACCCTGCAAAGTAAAAGTGCGGCGAGGAATCACAGAAGGTCGCCAACTCCGCAGGCGTTATGGCGCTAGGCTGGTTGGGGAAAATGGCAGGCGGAGGCGGCAGCAGATTGGCCTCGTTGTAGAGGTTGCCGACTTCATAGCAGTTGGCCGCGAACTGCGAACAAAAGGACCCGCTGCCGATGTCGATGGACTCGTTGATCCGCGTCACCAGGCTGGTATCGGAAGTCCAGCGCCGGAACGCTGAAATCATCGCGTTCCACACGCTGTAGCGGCCCCGAATATCACCGCCGATCTTGTCGAAGTAGAACTGCTTGGCAGCTACCGTCGCCGCCTCGCCCAGTTCGGTATCCACGCAGGAAAACACCATCGCCGAGCGCGGCGGTTTTTCCAGGCTCAGGTCGGTCAGGGCCAGGCCACTGCCCACACTTTCGATCACCATCGTGTCGCTTACCGCAATCGCCGGGTGAACCACATTCAGGTAGGTCGTGTCCTGCGAGAACACCTTGGCCTTGACCAGTTGACCGGCTTTGATAAACGCCCGCGTAGCGCTGTCGTCATCTTGTTTGACAGAAAAAATAATATCTCCAGGCTGCATGATGTCGCTCCTCACTCAAGAAAAGTTGCTTTCAAGTTGCTGTTGCACCGCTCCAGCCGAACGCTGGAGCGCTGTGCTGGATTCAGGCCGCTGGCGCGGCCCGGTTGGCCAGGGTGCTCGCGTACTTGGCGATGCTCTGGTCGATCTTGTCGATGGCCACGCTGGCGGCTTCGGCTTCCATGGCTCCGGCGGCGGCGGCCACGGCGGCAGCGGCGCCCACAAGCAGGTCGGTGGCCAAGGCGCCCAAAGCGTCTTCGGCAGCGCCCGGCAGGTTGTCATTGACGATGTTCTCGGTCATTTGCTGGAGCAGCACGGCCTGGGCCGCCAGGGCGATCTTGCTGACCCCGTCGAAGTACCCCGCCGCCGCCTGCGCTACCAGCCCGGCCGCCTGGCTGATCATCATGTCGGCCGGCACCGCGATCTGCGCCGGGGCATAGGCAAAGTTCTGCGCGTTGGTGAACTGCACCGCCTGCACGATCTGGCTATTGAGCGCCGCCGTGCTATCGGGCGACGGCGTGCTCACCTGGTTGAGCAGGTGCTCGTTCATGCGCGCCATGATCGAGCGCGAGGCCGGTGCGGCGGGCGCCGGCGCAGGTGGATCGGCGGCGGGCGTTGCTTGGGAGGCGGCGGGTTTCTTTCTGCTGAACCACGACATAATCAATCTCCCGAGGCCTCAGCCCTTCTCGCCAATCTGCATGATCAGCGCCACGGCCTTGGAGATCACCGCGTTGGAAATCTGATTCATCGCCTGCTGGCTGTTGACCGCGTTCTGCAACGACAGGCCCGCCGCGCTGCTGGCCACCTGGTACAGCGACGCGATGGCCTGGGCCGGCGCCTCGGCCACCACCTTGACGTTGGTTTGAGTGACCGCGTCGGTGATCTGGCTGTTGACCTCTGTCATACATCTCTCCTTGATGGCATTCGCCCAGGGTTGGGTGTGGATAGCGGCGGCGTGCTGCGCTCATACCTCTAGAACGCCCCACGCAAGCCTGTGTGAATCACATTCAGCGCAAGGCACTACGCAGCAGTTGCACGCGCTTGCGCACCAGTGGCAGCTTGACGTGCAGCTCGGCGGCGATTTGCGGGTAAGGCAGGTCGTCGACAAAACGCATCTCGAACAAGCGCTGCTGCAACAGCGGTAACCGTGCGACGTGCGCCTCGATCTGCTCCAGGCGCTCATAACATTCCACTCGCTCCAGCACCGACGCGCAGGGCGCGGCGAGCGCGGCCAGATGATCGTGTTCAAGATCCACCGAATCATCGAACAGCCGCCCCTCGCGCTTGCTGCGCCGCAAGCTGTCGAGAAACACATGGTCGAGCACCAGAAACAGAAACCCCTCAGGGTCACGAATGCGCTCCGGCGAACGCCGAAAAAACAGCAGGGCCTTGATCGCCGTGGCCGACAACCACTCCTGGCCCTGATCCAGATTGCCCTTGGCCCGTCGCAGCGCACGGCGCTTCAGCTCGCCCTGCACGGCGCGCCAACTCGCTTCGAACAAACGGTCATCGGCGGCCCATTGATCCTTGAACTCAACAGTCATCCCCATCGCCAGCACTCCTGTGCATCCTTGATGAAGGGCCAGTCTGCGAGGGCTCGACGGGGCTACGCTGTTACCTGGGGAACACTGCGGCAACTAATTCAAGGCAAACGCCTTGCGCCGCAAATGCTCAACATCGTTGATCACCATGCGCTCCAGATTGCCGCTGATCACGCCATTGCGGCGCCACACTTGCAGCTGCACATTAAGCTTGGGGCGGCTGGTATTCAGCATCGACGCCAACACCCCTTGGCTGGCGGGCAACGACACACTGGGCAAAGCCAACGCCAGGTCGATCTCGCCCAGGTTGGCCAACAGAAACCGCGCCAACCGCGACTCCAGCCGATGCAGACACACCAACTCCAGCAACTCGATGGCGTGCAGCAAACGCAGCATCATCAACATCAACAAACGCCGCAGAAACACCGGTTCCTCAAACAACACAGCAAAATGCCGGCTACCCAACTGCAACAACCGCGTAGGGCCACTGGCAAAGGTGGAAGACTCGCGCCCATGATCCTTGATCAACGCCGTCTCCCCCACCACCTGCCCGGCCCCGGTACTGCCAATGATCTGCTCCCGACCATCGGGCCCATGCACCACCGAATAAATCCGGCCCTCCACCACCAACGCAATGAATTCGAGGGTGTCGTCCTTGAAATACAACAGCTCACGATCATCCAGCGTGCGCTCCACCATATGGGTGGCCACGTAGCGCAAGAGGTGCTCCGGCATACCTCGAAACAAATCGGAGCGAGCCAGCAGGGTTTGTCTGAGCGGGAGATCGAGCATCACGGTTCCTTTGGAATGCATGCGTTCACCTGGGGAATTGCGGCGTGGAAGCGGGTTAAAGCCACAAGAGCAAAGCAAACAAAGGGACGTGCGGCGCGGTGAGTTGTGAATGAGGGTGGCGATTAGCCATTTTTTGTCGGAAATGGACGACAGGGGGCGGGGGAAATGCCGGAATGGACGCATCAGGTCGACATGGGTATGATGTCGCCCGCACAAGCATCCGTAGCTCAGCTGGATAGAGTACTGCCCTCCGAAGGCAGGGGTCGTGGGTTCGAATCCCGCCGGGTGCACCATATAGCTGTTTAGATCTGTCTCCGACAGTCTACGAAAAACCTCAAGAAGCCCGCCTAGTGCGGGCTTTCTTGTTTATGGCTATCTCTCCTTGCCTCTCCCTATATCTTCCCCTCGTGTATCCCATCATGTACCTTTCAAAATAATTGAAACTGAGGGGTACAAGGGAAATGAAGCGCAGCGAGATAAAACGCCGCCCGTTAGCCGACACCGTGCTAGCCACCCTGGAGCCGGAAGCCAAGGAATACCGGGAGCTGGACGGCAACGCTCTGTATCTCCGAGTGCGCCCAGACGGTAACAAATCTTGGCAATTGCGCTACAAGAAGCCAGACGGCAAGTGGTCATGGCTTGGCTTGGGCGGCTATGGCACGGGCGCCCACCAGCTATCCGGCTCACAGGCCCGACAGAAAGCGGCTGTGCTGAGAGAGGACGCCGTCAAGGGAGGAGACCCCCTCGCCACCAAGCGAGCCAGAAAGACCGCAGAGGCTGAAGCCTCTAGCCAGACCTTCGAAGCGCTAGCGCGGGAATGGTACGCGTCCAAGCGCTTGAGCTGGACAGCCGGTACCGCCGTACGAATGATTGGCGCGCTCGAACTCCACGTCTTCCCGGTATTCGGTAAGCGTATCTATCGTGAGATCCTGCCTATGGAGTGGATGGAGTTCCTGCGCTCCATGGAACAGAAGGGCATCATTGAACAGACCAGTCGCGTACGCGGCATGTGCCGGGAGATTTACGACCTGGCCCGAGTAACAGGGCGAGCCACTCACAACCCGCTGGAGGGGCTGCATAAATTCCTGCTGACCAAGCCTGCCGAGAACTATGCCCACGTATCCCTTGATGAGCTTCCGGCTCTCTTGCGCGCAATCAGGACATACGGCACCGCTGATGTGCGGATCGGCCTGCACCTGCTTTCCATACTCGCCTGTCGACCGTCTGAACTGCGCGAAGCGCGATGGTCGGAGTTCGATCTAAATAAAGCTCTGTGGTCGATTCCGGCCGAGCGCATGAAACGTCGACGCGAACATCTAGTGCCGCTGCCAACCCAGGCAGTCGAGCTACTGCGAAGTCTGCAGGTGCTCACTGGTGCCTACCCGATGTTGTTCCCTGGCCGGAGCGACACCACCAAGCCACGTAGCAACACGGTCTTTCTGATGGCTCTACGTCGTCTCGGCTATGAAGGCCGCCAGACCGGGCACGGTTTCCGTCATATCGCCTCGACGATTCTGAACGAGCACGGGTTTGACGAAAACCACATCGAGGCGCAGCTATCCCATATCAAGCAAGGCATAGCGGGTGTTTACAACAAAGCCCAGTACCTGCCGCAGCGAAAAACAATGATGCAATGGTATGCGAACTACCTCGACGGCCTCGCCGCCGGCGTCGTTGTCCAAGGCGACTTTAGCAAGCGGGCGTGACTCCGGGCTTTCCTCGTTTGTGTAGACAGCTATAGACTGAAAGCATAACTGTTCGGATATACAGCTAACCCCGAAATTTGAGCCGGATGCTCTGCCCACAGCCGGACCAGAACTGATAGGAGATTTGCGTGAGATTCCTGAAAGATCCTGAGCCGGTAATTTTTGAAGACCGCCTTCATTACATGATGTTGTTCGGCCCAAGACCGGAGGGGACGCCCTATAACGATTATGACCCCTTCGCCCCGTATTATTATTGCCCTGACGGACTGGGTTTCAATATGGTCTATCAGGACATCGTAGAGCTTCTTAAAAACCTCACTACGTCTGAGGTTGCTGAGCTTCGCAAAAGGATTATCAGCTGCACCGATGACGCCAAAACACACTATCGAGCTTACATCGCAGACGCCCTCCCCAACCGAGCTGCTGACGAATACGACGACGCAGCGAAGTACATGCACGAAATGCGTAGGTACGAGCTTCTGAAGATGTTCCCTCCAGAAGATCTTTCTCTGTCCACAGGCACGCAATTTTCGGAGGCACAGCTCTGGGCGGTCTATGCGCTGGAGGAGTTCCAGGCAGCAGTAAATCTCGCTGAAATCCCTCCGTTTTCAGACGACAAGAAGTCGATGGCAAAAAGTCAATACATCGAGGATATGTTAGAGCTTGAACTGCCAGGCCTTGCTAGGAAACAAAGCCCTCTTGAACGTGCAAGAAGGGCCGTGCGTCGTCAACGCTCGACAATGATGGACGCAGGCTTGAAGTTAATATTCGCAACGAAGCACATACAGTACGCGCTGGTGCTAACCCACTCGAATCGAATTCAGCAAGAAAGAGCCGAGCACCTAGCGATTAAAGACAGTCGCATGAAGGGCCTCAATGAGATAAACAGGTTGAAGGATCAGGCTGTAGAGAAAGCGCTCAACTTGGCGGCTTCAAAATGGAAAGAAGACTCGACTCAGTCCATAAGAATTGGAGAGATGGCCGATATTGTGTATCGCGCTCTCGCTGAGCAGGGCTTGAACGTAGCGCTGCCAGATACGAGCGAAAGGCTAAAGGCTTGGATTAAGCCCGTCGCGCCTGATTACGCCAGAAAAGGTGGACGTAGTCGAAAAACTGTTCAACCGTAGCGGATATTACCCTTTCCATTACGGTTAACTGAATAACCGTTACAGCGGATGAATTTTTTCGACGTAGTAGAGTGCTCATCCTGTCTCCCGCCATCTACAGCAAACGGGAAACAGAATATGAGCACCACATTCAACTCGCAGCCTACTGCTACGACCGCTCACCAGTTCGATCCGGCCACAGTAATCATCCGCATTAGCGAACTGTCGGCGATCACCGGCTACGCCCGCCCAACAATCTACAAACGCCTCAAAGACGATCCGACATTCCCCCGCCCCGTCCCGCTGAGCGATAGCAAATCGCGTGGGGCACCTGTCGGTTGGATTCTGGCTGAGGCGCAAGCCTGGGTGCGCCAGCGCATCGCCTTGCGAGGGGAGGCGGCATAAATGACCGACCAAAAAAAAGGCCAACCCAATAAGGCCAGCCCAGAAAAAACTCATGTAGAGAATACCAGCGGAACGGCACAGCGCGCTCGGCTTTTGGAGCGCCTGCAATCTGGTCCGATTGATACCTTCACCGCCATCCGCGAGCTGAACATCGTTCGCCCTGGTGCCCGTATCAATGAACTGCGCGGCCTGGGCCACAAGATCCTGACTCACCGCCTTACCCTGACCGACGATCAAGGGCGCACTCACCAAGGCATGGCGCTCTACTACCTCAGCACCAACCCGCCGGTGGGGGTAACAGCATGAACACAATCATGGTGACTCAAATCGGGGGCGAGCCTCGCGTGGATAGCCGCCAGCTCGCGAAGCAACTGGGAACCAAGCACACGAACCCAATGGCGCTGATCGAGCGCTACCTGGCGAAGTTTGAAGAGTTCGGGGTTGTTCCGTTTCAAACGGAGAAACCCTTGGCCGGAACTGCCGGTGGTAGGCCGGAGCGCTTCGCCCTGCTGAACGAAGATCAAGCGTTCTTCCTGCTGTCGCTGTCCCGCAATACCAACCGCGTTGTAGAGCTGAAAGCGAGCCTGATCATGGCGTTCCGCGAGGTACGGTATGGGCACGCCTGCCAGACGTTGGAGGCCCGCAAGAAGGACGCCAGCACCAGTGGGCGGCGCCTCGCCCACTGGCGCTACGACAATCCAGGCGTATACGCGCACGTCGCTCATTTGAGGGAGCAACTGAGGCTGCCACTCGATTCGGAGGACTTCCGCCCATGTCAGCTATGCTCATGATCAGCGATAAACGGTCGATAACTTTTGTTGCAAGCAATCGTGCTCGTCGGTATGGTTTGCCCGTCGCTGCAAATTCAGCGACCGGGTTTTGCAGCCCGACTATCGTTAGGCGCATAAGCGCCACCGTCTCGAAAGCTGGCGCTTTTTTCATGGCCGCTATTTCGCTTTATGGTGGCTGTGCGTGGGGCGCTCTCGAGCGCGCCGGGTTCCTAACGTCCCGGTCTGCAAACCTGCGTACAGCCGCCACCCAATTCTGTTTTGCAGCAGGTAGTGGCGGTTCCTCAACGTTAGGAGCCGTACCGATGAATCACGCCCTTATTCCGTCCGCAATCCGCGCCTTTGCTCACCGCCGCATGGCCCTGAGCGCCCTCCGCGCAAACTCATCACTCTCCGTTCGCCTCGCCCGTTACAACTCCCACATGGCCATCGCTCGTACCCTGGAGTCTGCCGGCGGTGCGCAATGAATACTCCCGCCCGCACCATCCAAGAAATCGCCCACGACACGCTTGAGGATCTCGAAAGCGCCCAAATCGCCCTGCGCAAGGTTGAGGCCGTTCTCTATGCCGCATTGGCAGACAAGGGCACGAGTCAGCACGTCCGCAATCTGGTAGATGTCGCGTGGAACCTAGCCGCTGACGGCGCCAACACCGCCGACTGCAACCGCGAGGCAATTTCCGCCGCTCTGTCCGGGTTCGCTGGCCTGGGCGCAGGGGGGGACCTATGAGCCGTTCCTACAAGGAAATAGCCGAGACCGGCGTCCAGGATCTGTACGAAGTGACCAGTGCGCTCGAGAGCGTGCGCGCAATCTTCACGCTGATGCTTGAGACCTTCCCCGAAGACAGCACGCCTCACGCCTTCGCGCAGTTGGGCACCATCGAAATAACCGACTGGAACACCAAGGTTTACCAGTGGTGTGAGTGCATGGAAAACGAGCTGGATGATGCGAACGGCGAAGTGCAGAAGGCAGCGCCATTGCCGCACTACCTGCAGGACCAGCGCAGTAACGAGGTGGCCGAGGCGATTTCTGCCGAGCGTACACACGCTACCCGGTGGTGGACGCACTTGAACGAGATGCGGCGCCGCAAGGAACTGCCTGACTGGGTGGCGGCGGGCGTCGGCACGCACGATGAACACGATCTGATGCTGGAAAGCCGGAAGGCCGTCAATCAAGCCCTATTCGGATCGGACGACCTGGGCGGCGCTCAGCAATACCGCGAGGTCGCCCTATGAGCCAGCATACGCGTTCACATTCGATCCTTTTTATCAGCCCCACATTTTGTACAAAGCCACCGCGCACTCACGTGAAGCGCCGACGCCCTGACCTAAGAGGTTAAGCATGAAAATTCAAAACGGCGCATCTGCGTCGACGGGATCGGCTTGCCTGAAAAAAGCCACCGAACGGTTTTACGTCACTCACCCGAAGGCGCCCAAGGCATTGCTGGGACCGTTCTTGACCGAGGCCGACGCCGAGTGCGGGCGCGTAGTTATGCGTAGTGCTGGCGCCCAAGTGACGGCCTGCCTGGTTGATTCAATCGACGACATTACCCGCTGGCACGGTGTGAACAACGGTCAAGTTTGCCGGGCCTTTGCTGGCGCTGATCGCAGGGAGGTCAGCCATGGGTGACGTGACCCCAATCAAGCGCAAGGGCAGTGGCGGCCCACCCGCTGCTGGCGCTTATATCGACAGCGCCAGCTATGTGCTGCTGGTGGAAACACTGGTTGGCTTCTTGGAACTGCGCATTTCGGAAGGCGACCAAGGCCGCCAATGCGATGAGTTGGAGCGCCTGACTCAGAAACTGGAGAGCTTGGCCAAGCGGTTTACCCCGCCGAAGGGGGCCGCATGACTGACGCAACGATCCTATTCCGTGATGCGCTCCAGGCCGTCTATGGCCCTCTCGACTGGCAACCAGAGCCCGACGGTGCAATCCACCGGTTCCGTGTGCCGGAGGATAAGCCCGGCTCGCTCAACGGCTGGTATGTGCTGTACCTGGACGGCATTGCATCCGGCGCGTTCGGCAGTTGGAAAGCCGGTGGCGCCAGCACCTGGTGTAGTCGCGAACCGGTGGACGCCCGCGAAGCGGCCCAAATCCGCGAGCGGGTCGACCAAGCCCGGCGTCAGCGCGAAGCCGAGCAACACCGGCGCCAGCAGCAGGCCGCCGAGAAGGCTAATCACTGGTGGCGCAATGCGCGCCGCGCCTCACCCGACCACCCGTATCTGGTAGCCAAGGCAGTTCGCTCCTGCGGCCTGCGCCAGCGTGGCACTGACCTGCTGATCCCGCTGTACCTGGATGGGGGCTTGGTCAATCTGCAACGAATTGCCCCGGACGGCGACAAGCGCTTCCTCTTCGGCGGCCGAATCAAGGGCACCTATTCACCGCTGGGCATCATCGAGCCAGGTTCTGTTCTTTGCATCTGCGAAGGGTGGGCAACGGCCGCCAGCCTCCACCAGCACGGCGGCTATGTCGTTGCCGCGGCCATGAACGCGGGCAACTTGATCCCGGCGGCGATGGCACTTCGCGCTCGCTACCCGGGCCAGCCAATCGTCATCGCCGGCGACGACGACCGGCTCACCGATGGCAACCCGGGGCGCGCAGCGGCAAACGCAGCGGCCGCGGCCGTGGGTGGCCAAGTGGCTTTCCCCGAGTGGCCGGAAGGCGCCCCCGATGACCTCACCGACTTCAACGACCTCGCCAACTGGAAACTCGCCCATGTCCAAGCCTGACACCAACGTGATCAACCTTCGGCCGGACGCCGCGACCATTGCGCCAGATCGCCCCTGTTGGGCGGTGTATGAGCATTGGGTGATCAATGAGAAGGGCCGCAAGCTGCGCCCGGGCGTTTACTGGCATAGCTTCAAGCGCGCCGCCGCTGACCAGGACGACGCCGAGGGCGACACCGGCGACCGGCCTATCACTGATGAGTGGATCTCCAGCCCCGTCACCGTCGTCGCCCGCACCACCAACAGCGACGATGGCAGCGAAGGCCGTTTGCTGCGCCTGGTCACAGAGGGCGGTATCAAGGAATGGATCATCGCCATGGAAGTGTTCGGCGGCAGCGGCGAGGACGCCCGGCGCGCTTTGTTCGGGATGGGCGTCATTATCGCCCTCAAGAAACGCGGCACGTTCATGGAGTACCTGCTCGACCAGCATCCTGCAGAAGTGTTTGCCACCACCAGCCGGCCGGGCTGGCATGAATCGGGAGCGTTCGTGCTGCCTGGGCGAACCATCGGTAGCGCCAATGTGCGGTACCAGGCCAGCAACAAGGCTCAGGTACTTTTCAGCCGGCGCGGCGAGCTGGCGCTGTGGCAATCGGAGGTAGCCGCCAAGTGCGCAGGCAACCCGGTGCTGACACTCGCGATCGGCTGCTCGCTGGCCGGCCCACTGCTGAGTTTGGTCGGCGTGCTAGGTGGCGGTGTTCACCTGGTGGGCGATAGCTCGAGCGGTAAGTCGCTGGCGCAACTGATCGGATCGTCGGTATGGGGCGACCCGGGCGTGTTCGCCGCCAGTTGGGACATGACCAAGGGCGGCCTGGAGATCGAGGCGTCGAGCCGCAATGACACCATTCTGCCCTTGGATGAGATCAAGCGCGCCGACCCCAAGCGCGTACAGGAAATGGCGTACTCCCTCGCCAACGGCCAGGGCAAAGGCACCATGACCCGAGAGCGCGAAGGCCGCGCCAAATTGAGCTGGCGCCTGCTGACACTCTCCAGCGGCGAGCGCTCCCTCTCTGAGCACGCGGCCATATCCGGCAATGCCGCCCACGCTGGCGCTGAGTTACGCATGGTCGACGTGAACGCCGGTACCCGCACACACCGGGCCTTCGACGAATTGCACGGGCTTGAGGGGGCAGACTTTCACCGCCAGCTCACCGTAGCGGTAGGCGCCCACCACGGCCATCTTGGCCCAGCGTTTGTGGAGCGCCTGGTCGCCGCCGACGATAAGCCCGGGCTGCTCAGTGACTTTGACAGCATCCGCGCCCAGTTCGTCGAGGACAACGCCCAGGCCGGCCGCGTGGCTGACCGGTTCGCCGTGATCGCGCTGGCGGGCGAGATGGCCATCGCCTACGGCCTGTTGCCATGGGAGCCGGGCACCGCCCTCTCCGACTGCCGTTTGCTCTACGGGGAATGGCTCTCCCGTGTCGGCGGGGGCAACGCAGAAGACCGCCAGATCCTCGCCGGCATCATCGACTTTATCGACAAGCACGGCAGCAGCCGATTCTCCGATGTCGACGCAGCAGAGGTGGACGCCAAGGTATTCAACCGCGCCGGGTACTGGGAGCTGGTGGCCGGCAAGCGGCTGTATCTGTTCAACAAGTCAGCGCTGATCGAGGCCGCCCATGGATTCGGTCTCACCCGCGTGGTCAAGGCACTTGAGGTTGGCGGGGCCCTGGCCAAACGCGACACCGACCGCGATAGCCGCAAAACCAAAAAGTACCGCATCCCCGCCGGCGGATCGGCGCGCCTGTACGTGATCGACCCAGAAGCCATGGACAGCGAAGGGGGCGGCGCATGACCACCATATCCACCAAGTATGAATGCCCGAGTTCACAGGAACCTATAAACGTGGGGAACAGGG
Source organism: Pseudomonas sp. P867 (assembly GCF_019891455.1). NCBI lineage: Bacteria > Pseudomonadati > Pseudomonadota > Gammaproteobacteria > Pseudomonadales > Pseudomonadaceae > Pseudomonas > Pseudomonas sp. P867. Next base: position 384,662 of record NZ_JAFLXB010000004.1, read on the forward strand.
GGAACGGGGGAACAGCCAGTAAAACCGTGGGCTGTGGCCGTTCCCCCTTATTGAAGGTATGGGGAACAGGGGGAACACAAACATGTTTTTGAATATAAGCGTGTCCGCGTTTCCGAGCATATGGTTATCACTGTTCCCCACAAAAAAACGTGGGGAACAGAAACCCCCTCTGAAAGCCCCGGAAACATTGGCTGTTCCCACTGTTCCCCCGTTCCCCCGATTTTTTTCTAGAGACACATATGGGCAATGGAGCAATCAGGCCGAGGTGACGCCATGAGTCTCCTTTCCGGCTTGCTCGATCACATGCCGCCAGCCATTGCCGATGCCGACTCCACAAATTTGCGGCGTCGACCTGAACCCCGCCCGCGCCTGGTGTTGGCCAACCCTGTCGAGCGCACTCCCCGGCTCATCATAAGTCCACACGTAAGCGCCGCCACTGCAACGCCCGAATGGCGACACGCCCGTGACGAGTACCTCAACCACATCATGGCTTGTCGGAGCTGCCATGCGCCCAACGGCCGCCATTGCACGGCTGGCGCCCACCTGCGCGCCAGCTACGACAACACACCTATGGAGGCGCACCCATGACGCCCAGCCTTATCACCAGCTTGTGCAACATCGCTTTGAAGCCAGGCATTAGCGCCGCCACGCAGCTCATAACCACCCGGCGAATCTGTCGCGCCATTGCTGAACAGCTCGACGTTATCCGCAGTGAACGACGAGCCCTACGCCGGCAAGCGGGCAAGTTGAATGCATTCCTCCCATTCACCCGGCAGACCATTGCGGAACTGGAGGAGCAGGCCAGCGAACACCAGGAGGCTACCCGCAGCGGAGCGTGGAGCGCACTCGCAGGGTTTGGCCAATCACTGATGTTCGACCGCGAGGGGCTGGCGCAGGCGCTGGGCTTCGACCAAATGTGCGACCTACTGGGCGTCAACCCAGTACATCGCCAGCAGGCCAGCGCAGACGGTGATACCAGCCTTCGCGGAGTGGCGTACCTATCCCAGCTAGAGGACAGCGCCGACCGCAAGAGCGACGAATGGGGCGCCGGTGGCCCGCTGTATCAAGCCTGCCACGCGGCCATGATCCGGTTCATCAGGGAATGCCCAGAAGACCAGTTGCCCGACCCATTCGCCCCTGGTGCGCCGTTCGGCCCAAAGCTGCCGCCCGCCCTGAGCATCGTCGGCAAATGACCATTTTCCGCGCCACGTTTTGCGAATCACGAAAACGTGGCGCGACACCGAGTAACACCACCGGGCACCCGCCCATGACCAGCGCCAGCGGCGCACAGAGGAAACCATGACAGACCAAGACAACAACACAACGGGCCAGGCGCCCACGCACCGGGAGCGTTTCGCCGAAGCGTGCAAGGTGACTGACTTCGTGATCAATCCGAAAGCGGTGGCGGGGTATTACGTCTGGGGCGTTGACCACATCGTCAAGGGTGGCCGTAAGGAGATCGATGGCCCGTATTACACCGAGGACGAGGCTTGTATAGCAGCAGATCTGATGAAGCCAATAGAGCCGTTCGCTCGAGCGTCTGTGTCAACCCATTGCTGGGCGTGGAATCCAGACCCGCGCCGCGAAAAGGCTATCCGTGACGACGCCATGGCATCCCGAATGATGCTCGCCATGCAGATCGGCGCCGAGGTACCAACCCACACCACCAGCGACAAGTAGGAGAAACAAATCATGGCCGCACTTTCGATTGAATACACCCCGATGAGAAACATCAGGCTCTGCGCGCAGTTGCGACAATTCGGAAAGTCTTACCCGCTCGCCGTCCGCACGCCGGCGGAAGCCATAAAAGCCTTATGCGTGCAGATCCCCGGGCTCGAGAGATTTATCTCAAACGCCAAGTCGAGAGGTCTGGAGTTTGCAGTGTTCGTGGGCAAGAAGAATGTCGGAGAGACGGAGCTGGGTTTCCAGGGCGCAGGCGACATCATCATTGCGCCCGTGATCACCGGCAGTAAGCGCGCAGGCTCTCTTCAAACCATTGTTGGCGGGATATTGATTGCAGCAGCATACGTGCTGTCTTTCACCCCATTCGCTGCCGCGTCACCTTTTCTGTATTCGGCAGGCGCTGCAATGTCCATCGGCGGGATAATTCAGATGCTCAGCCCTCAGGCCGGCGGCCTCAAGACCAGCGCCGCGCCCGAGAATATCCCTGGCTACGCCTTCGGCAGCGCAAAGAACACCACAGCATCCGGAAACCCGGTACCGCTCTGCTACGGAAAGCGCCGGGTGGGCGGGGCAATCATCAGTGCTGCCATCTACGCCGAAGACCAGATGTAGGAGCCACGGGGCGGTGCTAAAGTGGCCGCCTCATGGAAAGGAGCTCTCATGCTGAAAATTACCGCTGTTGCCGCCCTGGTTGCCCTGATGGCCGGCTGTGCTACTTCTCCGGTACCCACGAAAACCGCTGTTGCGGTACCTCATGAAAGGGTTCTCGCATATCAGACGAGCTCCCCAGGTACCGGCACACTGTCGGTAACCCGAGACTCTGGCCATACGGGAAGTCTTTGCTCGGTGGGCCTTTTCGTAGATGGAAAAGTGGCCGCATTACTCAAGCCTGGAGAAAGGGTTGCCCTCCACGTCCCTGCTGGCTCGGTTGTTGTCGGCGCGGCATACCAAGGAAGCGGCATCTGCGGGATGGGTGCTGACAGGCAAGAGCGAGAGGCAATCGTCACGGACGGAAAGGTAAAAAACTACCGCATATCAACGAGCGGTGACGGTGTTTTAGATATTCTCCCCACCACGCTGTAACGGAAAGATAGGGCCGCCTCCGGGCGGCTTTGGCACGCTTTGAGACAGACGATATGGTCTCACTCAGACCAAATCGTCTGTCTCAGCGGTTAGCATCGAACGATAACCTCAATCACTCACCAGATACTTTTGTCCCCCTAAATTAACGAAATTGAGTCAACACCAATGGATTTCGAAGGCTTTATGTATCTCGACATTGAGCACCCTGTAGTAGCGTGGAATGCATATCGTGGAGTGCTTTTGAGCCAAAGCTTGATAGCGAAATGCAATCCCTCGGGATCGTTTCTTTCCATGACCCTTGCAAGGGTTCTGATCGATAAAGATTGGCAAAGACTTAGATTTGAGCAAATTCTTGAAGAGCACCGCCAGAGTGACTTTCCAAGCCACGCATCTCGACTAACAGGCCTTTTCATATTTGATACACCAGAGAGTGCGCTCGCCGTTGCAAACAACGAGGCGTGGGGAGGAAAGGACGGGCACATTAGAGATGAAAATCTTACTGATGTTGGGGTATCTGCTGAGTCAAACCGCACCCGCCTAGATGCGAATTGGATAAGCTGGATGCTAAGGCTTAAAGAAAGCGACGATAATCTATGGCTAACTGGTGTTCACCCTTATTGGTCCGGCACTCCATGTCCTCATTATGATGCCCCTATCTGGGAGGTTCTGGTTGATGGTGCGGTTACAATTTGGGGGACCGAGCTTAGAAACCGAGCGTACCAACTGATTACACGTCGGACGCCGCTGTCGGCCAGCCTCTTAGAGATATCAAGAATAGCGGCTGGCTTGGGCTCTGATCTGGGTCATATAACAGCTCTTGTCAGCGCGGAGGGTGAGCATCAGTTGGTATCATTTTATATCGATATGCGAGACGCGGACGATCCTTCATTTTTAACCTCCCTACAGGAGTACGTCGAGGCCAATCCCAGCCAGATAAACAGACGAGATCTCAAGGTAGGTGGGGATATGTTCGAGCTACCAAATTTCATTGCTTACACATACGTTGTCGGTTCATAAGTATAGTTTTTTCAAACTTAGTAACCACGCCGGCAACCGCCAAAAGTAACCACCTCGCCTGGTTACCATCCGTCATAGGGATCTCCGTCACAGAGTCGCCCGGCTCCGGCCAACCTTGACAATTGTTAACAGGGCGGCGGGTTGGCCAACCTCCCCAAAGGGCTAACTTTTACTAACAAGCGGCGAACGTGGCCACCGGCTCCAAGTCGATCTGATCTCAACATTTCTCAACATCGCGCCAGGCCGAGCACTCGATCCGATGTTAGGTTTTGTCAGGTTCTGGTGCGCGCTCGATAACAGGTTTTGCTAGGTCGCTGGGACCAGTACGTGAGTTCGCGCAACGCTGGCGACGCTTCGGAATGTCCGGACCACGCGGTGTTCCCGTAGCACCGAAGGCCAGCTCAGCATCACGATCAAACCCAGCGCAGGCGCTGTCGAACCATTCATACAGAGTATGGTCGCGACAGTGCATGCCTAATTCCCGTTTCGCACACTGGATCTGATGGTAGTAAAACGCCATGGACTGGATAGCTTTGTTCATGGCGGGAATCATAGAAATGTTGCGAAGCTCCAAGTGCGCGAGATCCTTGTCGCGGTAAACCTTCATCTGCTCGCGGAATTGCTTGAACTCATCGAAGGAAACTTCCATTGAGGTGAGCATGCTTTCTCGAAATGTGTCTTCGTCATCTGTAAACACCTTCTTCCAATGCAACGCATCATTTTGCTGGCCGAAGGCGTGGCACCAGTCCAAAACTGCTAAGTCCAGCGCATTACGGGAGATTTGGCTCCAAAAATTACTAAGAACCCTCCCTCGGCCGAGCTGCTCCCGCGTAGCGCCAGACAGTGCCAAATTATTCACGAAGCTCAAGCAGTTCATTTCAGCGCAAGCTAGCAGCTTAGTTCGGTCCATTGTGATCCTGATTTTGGGCGTGTCGGGGACGGGGGGCGCGCCAGCGTAGCGCTCTGCCTACGCTCTTTACAACCTAGGAGGTCGCGGTTCTCTATGAATATCCATGTGGTTGGTTGGTAGGATTCAACGCTATTTTATGGCTGCAGGGGGTAACCGTCATGGGTCAAAAGCTGCCAGTATCCACCCAGGTATCCACGGGTTGGCGTTGAATCCGCACCTGAGTGGTGACTAAGCGCAGTGACCACCATCAGTGACCACTACTTGGCTGGTCAACTGCTCGTCCAGTTCCTCTCGAAGAAACACACCATGGAGGCCAGCCAAATGCTGGCCGAGCCACGCGGTATAGCATTCCCGCCTGCTATATTGCCGGCCACCTGAATAGGCTAATCCAGTACAAGGAATGTGAATGTGAAGCTCGCCCCTGTCTTATTGCTCGCCCTACTGACGTCTGGTTGTGCTACCGGCCCCGCGGTCGAATGGGTGACTGTCCGCAACACTGACAAATTCACTGATAAATCCAGCTGCGCAGTCACGGTGGGCACCTATTACACAAGGGGCGGGATATACACCGTCAGCAATCAATACTACCCATACATTGAGGTGGTAAACGGCGACCTACGAGTGGGCGTGAAAAGCGGCGGCCGCTTCCTGATCCCGGTTGGCGACGTCCAGCTCAGAGTCGATCAAAACAAGGCATGGACGATCAGCACCAGCGAAACCCCGCTGGACTATGTGCCCGAGGGCCAGCTCAAAGCTATGCAAGCCTACGCACCGAAAGATCCCCAGCAGCAACAAATAGTGGAAAATGCCTACAAGACTGCGATGGAGGCTACAGCACGATCCATGTCGCCGTTTACCGCGTCAACAGGCGAGAAGGCTCAGTCCATTCTCAAAGAGATGCGATCCGGCAAGACGCTTATCTATCGCACTGTTGGACTGAATCAGGCAGCGTCTACGACCGGAGAATACGTACTGGACCAATCGCTGGAGGTCGCATTGAGCCAATGCGGTATCCAATAGCTGCGGGCATCAGTGTTTAATGCACGTCCATCGCGCACCTTGTCTGCGCGAGGCGCTACCTGCCAACGTGTCACCTGGGCCTTCACACGCGCGGGTCATTGCGTTCATGGTTAAAAGAGCCGGACTGGGCTAGATGGTGGGCTTTTCTCGCTGATGATAAAGTCGCGATACATTCGGGAGGGGTACCATGAAACTCAAGCAAATTGGACTGGTTCTACTTGCTGCTTCTGCACTCGGAGGCTGCGCATTACCTCAGCAGCAAATTGTTCCACGAGTTCCATTTCCAATCGCAGAATACGAGTCTCTCCCTACCAGTGGCAGCGGAATTCTCACTGGACAGGTGTTTATGCGAACAGTGGGCGGCGATGTGAAGTACGGAGCAGGCAGCGACGTATACATCCTTCCAGTCACGAGTTACTCCACTCAGTGGTACACGGAAAGCTATTTAGGCGGGCAAGTCTTGGGCGCGCCAGATCCCCGCGCCGAGAAGGGAATGAAATTGACGCAAGCTGATGGAACGGGCTACTTCAAGTTCACCGACGTTCCACCGGGGAAATATTATCTCAGCTCGAAAGTCACCTGGCAGGCGCCTACCCAGTACGGGCTTTCTCTGCAGGGAGGCGTGATCGCTAAAGTTGTAGTGATTGAAAACGGTAAAGAGGTCAGAGAGATGCTGACCAAGTAGCGCAGATACGTCGCATGCCCTTAGGTCTGCGTCTAGTCCGGAGAGGGCAACTTGCGCAGTGCTTCGCGCACGCCCGTCGCGCACTTGGCCTTTGCGCGAAGACCTCCCCCGTCAAGGCTTCACGCACCCTTCACGCAGCATGTTCACGCACTGGGCCGCGTGAAGCCCTGGCGGCCCGCAGATGTTTAAGCCTCAGCACTGCGCAGTAACTGCGCAAATTGCGCACAGGAAGTACGCAGCTCAGTACGCACTGTTGGTACGCATTCGGGCGCGTTCCGCGCAGCAGGTTCGCACTGAGGTTCGCACTTCTGGTTCGCACCCTCTTACGCGAACCTGGTGCGAACTCGGCCAGTGGTTACCACGCTGGTTACCACCCGAAGTTACCAATGCGAGCGGTTGCCAGGCGCTGGTTTCCGCTGTGGTTTCCACCAGAATCAGGTGTTTCGACCGGATGCATGGTTATCGGCAAATGAATCGCCATGGACAGGACACCACCAGCGGCGCCGATCGTGTCTCTCGACGGAACAAAGCCCCAATCGCATAATGCGTCGCTCACCACGAGCTCATTACAATATGGAAGGACAAAAATATGGATGTGATGGATTTTGTCGAAGCGAAGTTCGGAGCTCCGCATGCGAAAAAACTCCGCAATATTGGTGTGGGAGGCAATAATAATAAAAAAGGTGGTGACTTTGAAAACTACTACGCTACCGCCAAAATTTGCACCATAGCATCCCAGGTCGCGCTTTCAGATCTAGATGATTATCAAATTTCCTCTCAAGAAGTTGCCTATGTCGATGACATTTGTGTCCGTAGATTATCGACCGCGGAAAAGACGAATTACCAAGCGAAAAACTCCAGCGGAGCGGCAGCCAATTGGGATGACGAAATGCAGGATAGGTTTGACCTTCAGAGGCAGATTGATGTCGAGTTCCATCAAAGCAAGGGTTCAACCCAAATCTTGCTGGTGAGCTGCCCCGACAAAGCTGCCGCGAATGAGGCGAAAATCCCCCGCGAAATGAAGACGTATTGCATTTCTGAGTACTTCCCCTATTTCCCCTCCGTGCCCAAGCTTATGGATGGGCATGCTCCACTCAGAGAAGTGATGGAGACCCTATGCAGAACAAAAAGCTGGTCCAATATTGACGCAGCATTCAGATTAGTGTTAGGTGAGTGGTGTGGGGAAAACGATGAAGGTAGGACGGTAGGGAACGTAATGGCCCGAGCCAAAGCGAATTCAAGGCCTGATCTATTCGCAGGTCTTCTCAACGGTCGCCTTATGATGACGGTCGAGCTGGAGGACTTTTCAATCGCCAGTCCCGTAGCTAAAGAGATAGAGGTTCCGGCTTGGCTGGTCGAAAAGCTAGCAGCTTTTCAAAGGGCAACGATAACTGTAGAATCTGGCGCTTTTATAGTCGACTACAATGGGATGCAGGCGCGAGTTGCTTCCGACACGCCGACCCCAGCGCCCGAGATTCTTGAGAATCTCAAAACGCCAGGTGACATCATCCTATTTTTGATGTCACTAGCAGAAGACGGTTTAGACGACCAATCGCCCATAGGGGATGACCAACAATGAGCATTGTGAACAGGGAATACAGTGCCTTTGCCAGCGGTGTTGCCAGAAAAGCGCTGGATAACCTTCTGTTATCGACCGAAAACCCAAAGGCCTACTCAGAGACGATGAACGAGATCGGATTGATCTTGGGCAAGCTGCTGAGCGACAAAATTTCGGAACACGAATCGTGCTTGCTTGCATCGACGGCAGAAGACGCTGACTTTTTGTCAAAAGGCGTCTACGACAGTCTGCGAGAGAAACATGATACAAAAGCAGCCGTATTTTGGAATAACCACTACGCTATTCCCGGCGGAAGTATCGCACCGATTGTTCACAAGTTCATCGAGCCTGGCTATGAAAAGTCTGATGTTCTAGTGATTGTGAAGTCTGTAATTTCGGGGAGCTGTGTTGTCAGAACAAACATTCTTGAGCTTATTCAAAGCTTGAATGTCCGAAAAATACACATCGTTTCGCCTGTTATGCATGAAAAATCGGAAGCTGCTCTACGCAATGAGTTCCCTGATGAAATCGCAGACATGTTTGAGTTTCTATACTTTGCTATAGACAAAGATAAGGGGGACGATGGCGAAGTGAGACCTGGCATCGGCGGGCAGATCTACGAACTGCTAGGGTTAAAAGGTCAGCCAGCACGTGTGAGCTTCATGCCTCAACTTGTCAAGAATCTAGCTTTCCTCTGAACACAAAAAGGCCCTATCAAATAGGGCCTTTTTCGTCTCGTCATTGATGGTTACGACTACAAAACACACACCCCATGCACTACCCACAGCAAATGTCACACACAGATCTCGCCTACCCCCTACCGAGGATTTCGTTTCTTAATAGAAGCTGAAATGTCTTGGGCAGCTCTATAGAAATCACTTTTATCTCTATCTGCTGCGGAACAAAAAACCTCCACTTTAACCATACTTTGACAGAACGCGAGACATGCACGAGACAAAACCCACGTCCGGTGGGCGTCTGAGGCTTATCGCCGGACCTGCCTGTCAAACAAGCGCACTGTGGCCCCTGATACCCCTGACAGACCCCAGACGGATACCGCCCTTTCGGACAGCCTACTTTTACCGGGCCTCTACCTTATCGCCAGTGCATGTGAGACAGGCATGAGACGGATTAGCTGAGCGTGACTGTCTGAAAGCAGGCTGCGACCCCGGTGGGCGGGGCTCATGCGTTAGTTGCGAGGAAATCCCGTATTACATCGCCAGACCACTTTGCCGCCGGCATACACATACCACGTAAAAGTAATTCCGGGAATTCACGGCGCCGGCGCTACGCTTTTTCGAAAACAGCAGGGAGTTCGCACTGAGGCTCGCCTCTCCAAAGGGCGGACCTAGGCAGCCCCCCCCTGCCTTCAAAAATCTTGGTCGCCAAATGCCTTTTTCTTCATAGAACGCCACTGCTCTATAGCCAATACAGATAGATTCCTGATCGAAGTAGAATGGTAGCGGGGATAAAGGCAATATTACCGTTTCCGTTATCTGAAAAGTGGCAACTATGCTTGAGCAAATTCAAAGCTTTTCCAATAGCAGTTCTGCAATCGTTACAGCACTTGCAGGAGTCGTCGTAATTCTCATGACTGCCTTGGTCAAGGCGCTGGAATTTTACGATAGCCACTTCGTACACAAGCGATACAAGCGTTTGAAAGAACTACGCAGTGATCGGGTGGTGGAGAGCCCATTTACTATGTATCTCGATGATGCAATCCAGCTTGAAGGGTTTCACATCGCTTCGGGTATTCGTGCCAGCTCCGTGAAGGCAGCTGCGTTGCTGAAGCTCGCCCAGTTGGGGCTGTGGGATAGGAAGCAGATCCGCCAAGTCGCCAAATACTTGGTCATTACTCCAGAGAACCCCACACCTTTTATCAGAATCCGGCGCTCAGACGTAATTGGCGCTTGGGTCGGAATGCTCGTAGCTATGATCTTCATGGCTGTTGGAGCTATCCTGGGCATCGCAGTCATGTTGAAAGCGGGGCCGCCTTATGGATTTTTCATTGGGCTTTGTCTCGTCTTTACGTTTACCTGCGGTAGCGCTTTATTCGCTACCGGATACAACGAATACAAGAATGCAAAACGTTTTGAACAGTATCTGAGCGCCCATCCTGAAACGCTCCTTCCGCCGCAAAATCGAGAATCAACAGCAGAGTAATAGGATCTTCCAAATAACTCTGGGTGACCATTGGAGCCACAGCATGATCATGTGGTTTGTACCCTGGAGACCTGCGGCACTTTGACCACACTTTGACGGAATTTGAGACAGGCATGAGACGAAACCGGCGCTGGGTGGCCGTCTGAGGCTTATCCCGTGCGGAGGCCGTCAAAGTTAAGGGCTTTTCCGTCTCAGACCCCTGACTGATTCTGGACAGGCTCTGGACAGATGTGGAGGCCGCGGATCATCCAAGTCCGCCCAGCAACCATTGCCTGCGCCGGCTGGCGGCAGATCCGGTAGGCGACCGGATGGCTACCTCGTCCAGAATCGGGGAGAGCCGCGACGGTAATTTGCGTGACCAGTGGCCCAGAATCGCAACAGGTAAACACCTCTAGAATCCTTGACCAGCCTTGACGCAAACTTGACGAAATTCTTGACAGGTCTTGACGGATTTATCTGGTGCCACCAGCAGTTGGATCGCTGAAAGCCACGCAGGACAAAGCTTTGCGGGCATTCGCGCAGATTGGCCAATGCTAGCCTCGTCAAGAATTCTAGAGGTACCCGTCAAGGTAATTGCTCGATCAATATCAAGGCTCTGCTGGCGGGATGGTGTGGTGAAATACCGGGCCACACAAATGCTTAGCGCGCCAGGCAATACTAGACAGGCCCTAGACGGATTTTTGCCGACAGACCACGACCAAGTTGCCCGCAGCCCAAGCAATACGACGCTGACAGCCTGATAGGTGGTGTGCTGGTGCTTGATGCTCGTCAAGTATTTTCCGGGGCTTCCAGCGACCTGACAGCAGGTCGGAGCAGGTGGTGAACGAGTTGTTCACCCTGGAGCGGAAGCTGGTCGACTTGTCAGCTTGGCCAGCCCCGGTTTCCAGGTAGTTGCTCACGTTCCGCTGGTAACATCCGCAGGTCATCTGCTGGCCCCGCTTCATTCCGGCGCCAGCATCAACCGCGCACCGAGGATAGAGCCGTGTCCGTTATTGACTGTGATTATCTACCCGCCGACAAGGTGGTGTTTCCGCCGGAGCTGGCGCTGCTGATTGTTAGAAGGGCCAGAGCAATGGCGGCAGCATTCGAGGAGCAAGCCCTCGATCAGCTCACCAAGGACGCCAGACGCGCACTTTCGCAGGGAACTGATCCAAGGCGCGTAATCAGGGAAATGCGCTTGTAGGCGGGAAAGTGAACTGCCGGTTTCCAGTACCTGCCATACCGGAGTGGGAGCCCAGGCTAGTTACGGAGAACGCCTGACAACACCCTTTCGAGAATCACCCCGTGAACGACCACTACCCTGATCCGGGGTGGTGCTGCCGCGGGGGAATGGCAAGACCGCCTCAGAGTGGGAGAAACGTCACGCGGCGCCAGCGCAATCGCCGCAAAAGTGTGACGATGGCTCATCAAAAGTGAGGAGCGAGATAATCGGGCCACTTATGGACTGATCCCTCAAAGGAATGGTGGTGATGACCATTCCTTTGCACCGGCGGCGGGCTTATCAAGATGGCGTTACCGTTCGTCGGGGATGGAGCAACGAACCTCGATAGCTTTTTCAGCCAGCGTGAAACCGGCCGAAAACACCCCAGCAGGCAGCACCGTGTATCCCCTGGTGTATCCCTTGGAAAACCGAATAAGACCAAGCCCTTTGAAAACGGGAGCATTGTCTCCAGGTTCAAACGGCGCCGGGGCACCAGATATGAAACGAAAAAGCCTCAGGTCGGGAGATCTGGGGCTTTTTTGTAGGCGAGTTACACGCGCGACTCGATATTGCTAAAAGCGGCGGAGCCTCTACATCCCGGTGGGTTGGGCCTTACGCAGGACTCGATGAATTCCTGAAATACTACTTATCCAGGCTAGAGATTTCATCGCGCAACACCCCCTCCAACACCTCAAAAAACCCCTGAATATGCCCCTGCTTCAACGCCTGCGGCCGCGTAACCAAATAAACCTCCATCGCCGGCAGTTCTATCTCCTGAAAAACCTCACTCAACCCCGTCGCCAAAATACGCGGCAGCACCGCCACGCCCATACCGCGCTTCACCGACTCAAGCTGCACGCCAAACGAGCTCACCCTGATCGGCGCATGGTCCAGCCCCGCGGCTTTAGCGGCGCGCATTTGCGGTAACAGGTCCAGCGGCGGCAGCAAGGCAATACTGGCGGCAGTGGAGGGAGTTAGCGCAGGAAACCGTTGCAGGTATTCGGCGGTGGCGAACACGCCGTAAGCGAGTTTACCGAGCCCTCGGTAGATCAGGGAGGGTTCGCCCAGGTGTGCAGTGCGTATGGCGATGTCGGCCACGCCTCGCACGATTTTGTGGAAGTCGGTGGTGACCTGGAGTTCTACGGAGCAGCCTGGGTGCTGGGAGGTGAAGCGGCTGGCGGCCTCAAGCACACAGGCAGAAAACCCTTCGCCGGCGCTCACCAGCACGGTGCCGCTGAGGGTTGCGGGCGTGCCGTCGACGGGGGCCTGGCGTCGCAGGCCGGATTCGGCTGCCAGGGCGACGTCTACCAGGGCTTGGCCTCGGGAGGTGAGCCGGCAGCCTTCCACGCCGCGTTCCACCAGTGGCTCGCCCAGGGCGGTTTCCAGTTGGGTGAGGCGGCGGGAGACGGTAGACGCCGCGATACCGAGCAACTGGCCCGCCTGTAAAAAGCTGCCGCGCCGTGAGACTGCCAACAGCAGTCGAAGATCATCCCAATTTGCCTGCAATGCCATATCTCCGCGCTTCCCTGGTGTGCAGATGTGCAAAGCCATTATGCCGCAGGCGCTGTTTTTACGGCGCAGGCTGACCGGTATATCTACTGGCCTTCTCAACAAATGGAATGGCCTGTATGAACAAGAACCCCAATCGCTTGCGCAGCACCTTTGTGACCGGTGCCACCGGCTTGCTGGGCAACAACCTGGTACGGGAGCTGGTCGCACGGGGTTATGCGGTGAAGGCGCTGGTGCGCTCGGCGGCCAAGGGTGCGCAGCAGTTCGGCGATGTGCCGGGCGTGGAGCAGGTGGTGGGGGATATGGCTGATGTGGATGCCTTCGCGGCGGCGTTGCAAGGCTGCGATACGGTGTTTCACTGCGCGGCGTTTTTTCGGGATAACTATAAGGGCGGCAGCCATTGGGAGGAGCTGGAAAAGATCAATGTCGTCGGTACGCGAGCCCTGCTGCAACAGGCGTATGACGCCGGTGTGCGACGGTTTGTGCATACCTCGTCGATTGCCGTGCTCGACGGTGCCCCCGGTACGCCGATCGACGAGACGTGCCTGCGGGCCGAAGCCGATGCGGATGACTACTACCGCAGCAAGATCCTCGCTGAGCGGGAGGTGTTGAGGTTTCTTGAAAGCCATCCGCAGATGCACGCCTGCATGGTCTTGCCCGGTTGGATGTGGGGGCCGGGTGACCGTGGGCCGACGTCTTCGGGGCAGTTGGTCAGGGACGTTATCAACGGCAAGTTGCCGGGGCTGATTCCTGGCACCTTTTCTCTGGTCGATGCCCGCGATGTGGCCTGGGCGCACATTGCCGCCGCCCAAAACGGGCGACGGGGCGAGCGTTATCTCGCGGCCGGTCGCAACTTGACCATGCGCCAGCTGATTCCGGCGCTGGGGAGTATTGCCGGGGTCAAGGTGCCCTCGCGCCAACTGCCGCTGCCTGTGCTCTACCTGTTAGCCGCGGTGCAAGAGGCCTACGCCTACCTGACCGGCAAACCCATTTTGCTGAGCATGGCGACGTTGCGGCTGTTGATACGTGAGGAGCACCGTACCCGCTTTGACCACCGCAAAAGTGAAGAGGAACTGGGGCTGAGCTTTCGCGTGCTGGAGCAGACCCTCACTGACACGGTGGCCTGGTCCCGAGCCTACGGCGGGTTGTAATAAAAAGCCCCAGGTCGACAGGCCTGGGGCGGGTTCGTGGCGTCAGGTTCAATGCTTTTGCAACGCCTCTAGCCGTGCCGGCAAGTCCTGCTCAGGAAAGCGTTGATACAGCGCCAGCAGTTTTTCATCCGCTGCCCTGGTTTCACCCGCTCGACGCAGGTTCACAATTTCCTGCAGACCTTCTTCCAACGTAGGCAGCGCCCGCTTGCTGAGTTTCGCCGCTGGCTGATCCGCCACTGCGCTTTCGGCTTGAACCGGCGCACTTTCAACCCGTGGCGCCATCGCCATGCGGGCCATTGGCGCGGGGGCGGAAAACGCTTGCGGCGCTGGCTGAGCGGCTTCTTCGTGGCGCAGCGCGGAGAATGTCGCCGTAGAGATTTCGGGCTGCGGCACGGGGGAGCGCATGACCACGCCGATCATCAGCGCCAACCCGGCGACGGTGGCGAATGCCATTTGCCAGCGCGGGCGTTGGCAGGCTTGCAGCCAGCGTTGCCACAGGCTGGGTTGCGGCTGCGGCGCTTCGCGGCGGGCGGCGTTGAGGATGAAGGCGTCGAGGGACGCGGGCGGTTCGCCCGTGCTGTGTTGACGGTAGTGCTGGAGCAGCGCGTCGTCCGGGGTGTGTCGGGGGTCAGTCATACAGGTACCTCCTCGGCCAGCAGGCGCCGCAATTTTTGTAGGGCGTAGCGCAAGCGGCTTTTTACGGTTTCCAGCGGGGCGCCGGTGAGGGTGGCGATTTGCGGCACTTCGAGGTCGCCATGCAGGCGTAACAAAAACACCTCGCGCTGGTCTTCGGGCAGTTCTTGCAGGGCGGCGTCGAGGCGCGCCTGGTCGCGGCTCAGGCTCAGTTGTTGCTCGGGGCCGGCGCTGTCGTCGGGTTGGGCGTGCAGCTGTTCATCGTAGCTGTCGTGCAAGGGGTTGTGGATGCCGTGCTTGCGCCAGTGGTCGATCAGGCGGTTGCGGGCGATCTGGAACAGCCAGGTGCGAAAACTCGCCCGGCCCTGGGGCTGGGTGGTGCTGCGGATCAGGCTGAGCCAGGTGTCCTGGTAGATTTCTTCGGCCAGTTCGGCTTTGTTGCACAGGGACACGAGGAAGCGGTACAGGCCCTGACGGTGGCGCGTGTAGAGGGCTTCAAATGCGCCAGCGTCGCCGGTTCGGTAGCGGGCCAGCAGCGATTCGTCGCTGGGTGGATCGTCTGGGACGGCCATGTAATGGGCGAACTCCTTTTTGTCAGCCGAAGCAGGATTACTGTGGGAGGGGGCTTGCTCCCGATAGCAGTGGGTCATACAGCACATCGGATACTGACACACCGCCATCGGGAGCAAGCCCCCCTCCCACATTTGATCTCGGTTGTGAGCGAGATCAGGGTTTGAGGCTTTGGGCCAATTCGACCAGTTGCACGAATTCGTTGCGCAGCCCGAACGGGTCATCGCCGCGGGCCGAGCGTGCCAGTGTGGCGGTGTCTTGCAAACTCATGTTGCCAGTGTAGCGGCCATCACCCTTGAGCTGTTGGGCGAACGCGGCAACGGCTGAGGAGAAGCGCAGGTCGTCGCTGGCCGGGGTGGCCTGGCTGGCGATAGAGCGCTCGATCAATTGGCTCTTGCCGCCCGCAGCGGGCTTGTAGCGCACCCGTAGCATCGCCAGCTCGGCGGATTTGCCTTCGGCCGTCGGTGCATTGGCATATCGCAACGGCTCCAGCCAACCCTTCTCGCCCTTGGGCACGATTTCGTACAGCGCGGTCACTGTATGGCCTGCGCCGATTTCGCCGGCATCGACTTTGTCGTTATTGAAATCCTCACGCTTCAAGGCGCGGTTTTCATAGCCCAGCAGGCGGTATTCGCTGACCTGGGCGGGGTTGAATTCCACCTGCAATTTCACATCCCGTGCGACCACGGCCAGGGTCGAGCTGAGTTGCTCCACCAGCACCTTGCGCGCTTCACGCAGGTTGTCGATGTAGGCGTAGTTACCGTCGCCCGCATCGGCCAGTTGTTCCATCAGGTGTTCGTTGTAGTTATCCACACCGAAGCCAAGGGTGGTCAGGGATACGCCGCTTTTGCGCTGGGTCACCGCCATTTGCTTGAGGCTGTCGAAGTCGCTGATGCCCACGTTGAAGTCACCGTCGGTGGCCAGCAGGATGCGGTTGATGCCCTTGTCGATAAAGCCTTCGCGAGCCATCTGGTAGGCCAGTTCGATGCCGGACGCGCCTGCGGTGGAGCCACCGGCAGTGAGTTGGTCGATGGCGTTGCGGATCTTGGCTTTTTCAGCGCCCGAGGTGGGCTTGAGCACCACGCGGGATTCACCGGCGTACACCACCAGTGACACGCGGTCCTGATCGCGCAGTTGGTCCACCAGTAATTTCAGCGTGCTTTTGACCAACGGTAAGCCTTCGCGGCGGTCCATGGAGCCGGACACGTCCACCAGGAAGACCAGGTTGGCGGGCGCCAATTCTGCCACGGCTTTATCGGAGGCCTTGATACCGATGCGCAGCAGTTTTGTACGCGGGTTCCAGGGCGTGGCGGCCAGCTCGGTAGTCACGCCAAATGGGGAGCCATCAGTGGGCAATGCATAGTTGTACGGGAAGTAGTTGACCATTTCCTCCAGTCGTACCGCACCTTCGGGTGGCAGGCGACCTTGGTTGAGGAAGCGTCTTACGTTGGCGTAGCTGCCGGTATCGACGTCGATGCTGAAGGTGGAGACCGGGGTTTCGGCGACGCGATGCACCGGGTTATCCGGCAGGTTGGCGTATTGCTCGCGGGGTTCGCTGCGGTAATCCATCGTCGCCATTTCTCGCACCGCCATAGGTGCCGGCATCGCCATACGCTTGATCACTGCATTCTGGATCGGCGCGCTGTGAAGTTCGGCGAGAGGCGCGGGTTCAATCGGCTTGGCGACGTCGGGGGACGATGACAGCCCACACCCAGCCAGCGCCACCAGCAGGGTGACGGCAAAGCCTTGGGCAGCAGGACGCAGCAAGAGCACAGAGCGGGACATGGGCTGAACCTCGTGAGTGAATGAGCCGTTCAACAGATCAGACGTGAGGCTGCACCGGTACGGGTTAACCACGGATATTTCTTCGCCCAATTGCTGCGTCACACTTCGAGACACAACCGGGTGAACCTGCCATTACCACCAGCCACATATCGAGAGTTCGCCTCCCTGTCAGAACAGCCTGTTTCTTGACGTCTTTGGAGCCTTTTTACATCAGAGAAATCGCGATGAACTCCGTAAAAAATAACCTAACACACCGCTATGAGCCGCCCTCATTCGCCGAACGCCCGAGCTATGCCGGGGCCGCTTCAGACAAGCTGTCCTACGCCACCGAGCAAGCGGCAGAGCAAATCACTCGAACGGGCTATCGTTGGAAAGTGCAGAACCCAGACGGCACCACACCTATCGGCTATCGTTTTTTCACACCTTCACAAGCCACCTACAGCACACCCACCGGCGCTAACGAGTTCTCACCGTCGCAAAAAGAGCAGGCCAGGCGCGCCATGCAGTCTTGGGCGGATGTCGCCAATATCTCCTTCACTGAGAATGCACCCGAGGCCAAAGGGCAACTGTTACTGGGCAATGACCCGAACCAGACCGGCCAGTCGGGCCATGCGTCTTATCCAGGCATCTACAGCGATGGCACCCAGGCCTGGTTCGCGTCAGACGGCATGAATCGACCCTTCACTCACGGTAGTTTCAGCCGGTACCTGCTGGCCCATGAGATCGGCCACACCCTGGGCCTCATGCATCCCGGCAAATACAACAATGGCGGCAGCTACGCTGAAAACGCCCGCTACGCCGAGGACAATCGCGCCTACAGCCTGATGAGTTACTGGTGGGCTGGTCACCTGGGCCATGACCACAACAAGAACGGCCAAACCCACTATGCCGGCGCGCCGCTGATGGACGACATCACGGCCATCCAAAAGCTCTACGGTGCCAATTACAAAACCCGCGACACCGACACGGTGTACGGCTTCAACTCCAATACCGGGCGTGACTTCCTCAGCCTCAACTCCGCGGACGACGCGCCCGTGTTCAGCGTGTGGGATGGGGGCGGCAACGACACGCTGGATTTCTCGCGGTTTCATCAGGACCAGACCATCAACCTGAAGGCTGAACACTTCTCCGATGTCGGCGGCATGAAAGGCAACGTCTCCATTGCCAAAGGCGTGACGCTGGAAAATGCCATCGGCGGCACGGGTACTGATCGACTCATCGGCAACCACGCCGATAACCGCCTGACCGGTGGCCTGGGCCAAGACACCCTTACCGGTGGACAGGGCAGCGATACCTTTGTGTATAACAACGCCAGCGAGTCGACCGCGCAACGCCCCGACCTGATCACCGATTTCACCAGCGGGCAGGACAAGATCGATGTGTCTGCCGCAATGCAGGCCGCGGGTATCAAGGACCTGCAGTTTGTGCGCCGCTTCAGCGGCCGGCCGGGCGAGGCGTTGCTTGGTTATGACCCGAACACGCGCCAGCACAGCCTGGCGATTGACCTGGACGGCTCGGGCCAAGCCGACCTGTATATCAAGAGCCAAGGGCCAATCAAGCCAGACGACGTGATCAGCCGAGCTTCCCAGCGGAACCGTGTGCCAACCCCACCCGCCCGGTTTACGCCACAACCGCCGACGCCAGCGCAGACAGCACCGTACAAGCTCCGCCCCGAGCCAATGCTCGCCCCACAACAAGCGCCGTTCTCCTTGCAGAACTACGCCAACGCATCCCTTAAGGGCACGCCGATGCATACCGCGGCCAGGGCCGTGGGCACGATTCGCGAAGTGAGCGTCACGCGGGACTCATG
The DNA here is from genome assembly GCF_019891455.1 of Pseudomonas sp. P867. Classification (NCBI taxonomy): domain Bacteria; kingdom Pseudomonadati; phylum Pseudomonadota; class Gammaproteobacteria; order Pseudomonadales; family Pseudomonadaceae; genus Pseudomonas; species Pseudomonas sp. P867. Next base: position 403,440 of record NZ_JAFLXB010000004.1, read on the forward strand.
GGGCTACGAACGCGTGCATACCCGTTCGTTGGGTACCGGCTCGCTGATCAACGATGGCAACGGCGTGCTGACCAACCAACATGTGCGCGACGCGCTGGCCAAAGGCAGCAAGCTCGAACTGTGGCTGGGGTATGAACAAGACAGCACCGGCCGAATGAAGGTAGAGCGCAAAGTGCCGCTGGACCCCAACCCGCTCAGTGGCGATGCACGGCTGGACTACGCCGAGCTGCGTGTCGACTTGCCCGCCGGCGAGAAAAAAGCCTTGGCCGATCAGTTCCGGCCGCTCAAGTTGGCCTCCGGCCCCCAAGCATCGCCTGGGCAGAAAGTCTTTATGCCCAACCATGGGCAAGAGGCCCTCGGCATTTCATTTCTAAATACCAAGGGCCAACCCACCACACTCAAGGGATACGACCAGCACAGCCGTAATCAGGGCACGGTCTACCATGATGCCTTCAAGAAGCCCGGCACCTCCGGCTCACCGCTGATCAGCGTCGACACCGGCGAGATCGTTGCTTTGCACAACGGTTCCATCGGCGCCAGCGTAAACAGGCAGCGCGACTCCATGGGCACGGCCACCCCCATCGACTTGATCCAACAGCACCGTCGTCAGAGGTGACGCGGTTCAGTCCGTGCCGTACTTCGGGTTACGCGGCCCATACAGAAGCCCGGTGCGTTGCCCCGCCGACAGCAGGCGCGCACTGGTGATACCGGCAATCGGGTGCGCCGCATCGGTAGAGCTGTTGATCACCTGCTTGACCGCCGCCGTGATCAACATGCCCACCAGGCCGCCACCGTTGTTATTGCCCTCCTCGCTCGACGCCCGCGCCGAACCGGTCCACAAGGTGGTGCCGGTGCGCAGGTCCACCAGTTTGGCCGAGGCCGTCACCGAGGTGTCGCTGGAGATCAGCATGTACTGGGTGCCGTACTCGCTGATGGTGATGTACAGCGCCGCGTCCGCACCAAAGATGTCATGCAGCTTGGCCGGTTGTACGGCCTGGATATCGTTGGCGGTGGTCAGGCCGTTCTGGCGGAAGGTCTCGTCCACCAGGGCAATCGGCAACACGTAGTAGCCGGCTTCGGCCAGTGGGTAGGTGACTTGCGACACCAGGCTGTAAGACGCCTGCACTTCCGGCGATTCATTGATTGGCGGCAGTACCAGGATCGACTTGGGCCGCGCCTGTTTGTACGCCGAATAATCAACCGTCTTGGGCGCGGCGCAACCGCCGAGCAACGCCAGGGCCAGCAAGGCGCCGGTGAGTTTTAACAGGCTCATTTGGTGGCGACTCCGGCTTTGGCGTTTTTCAACAGAAAGTCCATGTACGCAGCAGACTCAGGGAACAGCGCCTTCTCGGTGCGAAACTCCTGCACCATCTGGTCATCCTTGCCCATGTTCATGTACAGCATGCCCAGGTGCGCGTGGTAACCCGGCGGTGCCTTGCGGCCACTGGCGTTGATCTTCTGCAGATCGCGCTCCAGTGCTTCCACCTGCGCTTCCTTGGGCTCGCCCTTGAAGTACTCGTAAACCTGCGGCTGGTAGCTCTCCCATTGATACAGGGGCTGGGGCGCCGTCTGGCACCCGGCTACCGTTGCGATTGCTGCCAGCGTCAGCGCTAACCTCACTGCCTTGCTCATCCGTGTACTGCTCCTTGTGGTGTGGCTGATCAGTTACGCGGGTTCCAGGCGCCGGCGTTGATGCCGTCGACCAGGCGGTTGATCGCTTCGCGCATGGCCAGGTCCAGCACCTTGCCATTGAGGGTGGAGTCATAGCTGGCGGTGCCGCCGAAGCCGATCACTTCACGGTTGGACAGCGCGTACTCACCGGCGCCCTGGGTGGAATACACCACTTCGGAGGTGTTGATGTTGACGATATTCAACGCGACTTTGGCGTAGGCCACTTGGGTCTTGCCACGGCCGAGGATGCCGAACAGCTGGCGGTCGCCGGTTTCCTTGCGGCCGAATTCGGTCACATCGCCAGTCACCACATAGTCAGCGCCCTTGAGCTTCTGCACGGTGCCTTTGATTTTGGCTTCCTGGGAGATCTCGCCCATGTTGTCGCGGTCCAGCACGCTGAAGCGGTTGGTCTGCTGCAAATGGGTGATGAGGATGGTCTTGGCCTGGCCGCCGAGACGGTCGACGCCATCGGAGAAGATGCCGCGCATGTAGCTGGAGCGGTTGTCGAACTTGCCCACGGCAATCGGCACACGCACGCCGGAATAGGCCACGTGGGCGCTGGCGACTTGCTCCACCGGCATCGCACGGTTGCTCTCGGTGGCGCAACCGGCCACGGTCAACAACGCCGCGGCGGTGAGGCCCGACAGCAGGATTTTGGACAGTGTCTTCACAGGGTGCTCCTTGGGTGAGGAAAACAGCGTTGCCGGGTTTTCCAAGGAGATAGGCAGCCTGAAAACGCACTGGCCTGGATTCTTCCCTGAAAGACTGTGATGCAACGGCTGCGGCATTTTACGGGGTTGAGAGCGGTTCTCAAGTTGTTTCGGCCGTATGACTGCCGACCGCAATACTCAAAGCAACGAAGATCCAATGTGGGAGCTGGCTTGCCTGCGAAAGCGGTAGTGCAGCAACAGATGCAGCGACTGACACACCGCCTTCGCGGGCAAGCCCGCTCCCACAGGGGAACTGCGCTTAACCCTGACTGGCATTAGTCCAAGCCCGCCCACCAACAGCCGCCAGCCTTCGCACAGACCTACTTGAGCTCCTTCACCAGATACTGCGCAGAAATCTGCGTAATCCCGGTCAACGCCCGGCGCAAGGCTTCAGGGTCAGTGCGGTAAGTGAGCGGCGTGTAGCCATAGACGTTCTGGCCATTAAACGGCGTGACCGCCTCAAAGGTGCGCCAGATCATCTCATCGCCGCGATCCATCTGCGCCATCACGTTAAGGGTCGGATAAATCACACTGCTGAAACCCTGGGTCAGGCGAAAGCCCCACTCGGACACGGTCAGCTGAATCTGCGCATCGGCGGGCTCATCGTCGCCGACCACCTTGAGCGTCGAAGTCTTACCCAACTCATCGACAAAGCCCTGCTTGAGCAACACGCCTACATCGAGTTTTTCCGCCTCCATCACCGTCAGGATGGCCACCGGCGTCGGCATCTCGGCCAACTGCCCAAGCTTCATGCCCGCGGCAAACCCGGCGCCACTCAACGCCGCCGTACCCAGCTTGGACGCCCCGCTGGCCATGCCAACACCGGCGCCAACCCCGGCACCCAGGGCCGCGCCCCAGGCCTGTTCGCGGCCGAAGTACACCATGTTTTTTTCCCACTTCACGGGCAGGACTTTGACGGTCTTGATCTGAGCGCGGTTTTCGGGGGTGAGGGGGTGGCTGACGCAACCGCCGAGGATGAGGGTGGCGAAGAGAATGAGGAGGAGGTTTTTCACATTGGTCCTTTAATGTTTGGGGTGAAGCTTTCAGATTTGCATAGTCGTAGTGCGTTTGTTCGTGAGCAGTATGTCGGCAATGGGTGGCAAGACGTTAGTAGCTGCGTACACGCTCCGAAGCGGCGGCATTTTGATGTCTTGCGCGGGCTTGGTGATGCGGCTTATAGTCCGGCCGTCACTCAAAAGGTGACCGGGTTTGGCGACCCGAAGAACGAGCCCTCAATAATCCAGAGAGCTTAATGATGAATCGATACATTCCCCTAACCGGCCACGACTGCACCGTCCCAGCCCTGATCATCGACACCCAGGCACCTCTCGACGTCCTTCACGACGCCGCCGTGCACCGCATTCGGGCCGTCACCCAACTGCTGGAAAACCTGGCCTTTCGCGAACAACTCAGCAGCGATGCCGTAGTACTTTCAGACTTCGCCCATTTGCTGGCCATTCCGCTGCGCGATGGGTGTGATTTGCTGGATGTCATCAGTCGCAGGCTTAATGCCGATCCGTCTTGAGTGAAAATCGGGCGGCCTTCGTGTCGCCCGCTTTGGCCTCGTGCGGGGAGGGTAAAGGCTAAATAAACCCGCCCTTTCGCACTGCTCCGCCTCGATGACCAAGCGTTTACAAAGAACCTTCACAATTCTTTTTGTTAAATTCAAATCGGCCAATTTCTTTTACATTTTTGCTACCAAAAACATAAACGTAAGTCCCGCCCAGCGAAAAAATGGATTGTTTTTCAAAATTTTGGGGATCACAAAAAATATTTACAACTGCTGACTTGGTAGCTTCCAAGTTAAAACTAGAAACATCAGAATCATAATTCAATAAAGAATAATAAACCGTTATAGTATGACTATTAGTCGCATCCATACGAACAAGCTCTGTATTTTCGTCAACCTTCCGATTACGCGCGTGCGTTCGCGCGGTGACGATTATCAAGTCACTAAGGAAGGTTGGTTTGCTAGGCTCAGGCGTTTCTTCTGTTGCTTGTTTTATCAAGACCGCTGCTATACCAACAAGCAACAGCACAAAACCCCAGCGCCAAAATCCTTTTTTTGTTTCATCAGTCATTATGTATAGCTCCCTTCAAGCATTGATTGGTTTTTATGCGACCTCGAATCAAAATAAATCTATGCCCTTTTCTTCTCTTTGCACCAGCTCAACTTTTTCCTTTGATATGATTTCGCCACGGGACGAGCAGTCACCTTTTCTCGCGGCAAGGGCCGAGATCAGGAGAAATGGACACCCGAAGAAGGTTAAGTAAGTGCCATTCAAATCTATCCCCTTTTCTAGTCCCCTTTTCTACGCCCGACTTATAATAAACCATTTTGTTAAAGAATCACCAAAACAGAACCTTTACACCAACTCAACCAAGCCCAATCAAAACTGCAACACACCAACCAATTTAACAAACAAAAAAAATCAAACCACTAGACTTTTTAGTCGGTCACCCGCATTGAGTAGTTCGTCGGCAGAAAGCGGAGTATAACTAATTACAATCAAAACCCCTTCTTCAAATTCATACACTTCTTCTACGTAACCATTCAACAAATCAAAAAGTTCACGAGGCCCCTTTCCAAAGGCGCGAAAACACAATTCCTTATCGAAATAATTCGCTGCATTTATACGAAAAACGCCATCCCTACCATTAACGTCTTTTTTTGTAGCGTCACAAGCTTCCAACACTAAAGGCCAATCGTTCCTCGTAACATTCCAATCATGTAAAGCTGAGCGATAGGAGCCAAACGCCTTTATATAAACAGGAAAAACAACCTTCAACAAATACGAATAGTCGACTTTGGAGTCTGTAAATTCAATAAATAGCGTATCATCAAACTGCGCATCATCTTGGAGATACTTCTGATCTCGCAGAGCATATGAAATTCGACCTTTAACGCCGACTGGAAGTAGCTTATCCAATGACACCGAGGTCACCAACTCGCTTCCAATAGGGGGAACTTCAAAGGCATCGTTCAAACTCCACGGAACGCCCAAATCGCCTATAGCCCTCAAAAAATCTTTATGCCTCTCTTCGATAGACTCTGAAACACTAGGTCTATGCCGAAACTCAAGCTTATATTTAGTCATTACCGTGCCACCCTTACAGAAATATTTCTGATATTTTGCTCAATAAGGATATCTGTTGCCCTATCGGCTGCTTTTTGATTAGGAAATTCAAAAACAGCCTTAACTCCCGGATTCTGCTTTAGCGCTGCCGATACTCGCTGAACGCTCTGTATCTGTTTATCAAATGTAGTTAGCGCCGTTTTCGATCAATCAAAGTTATACCGTTAATGTCCTCTACACTATCAAACTTCACAAAACAAAAGGGGACAGATTTATTTAATAGGTTTTTTACTGCTAACTAAAATAAATTTGTACCATTTTCAGTCCCCTTTTCTGTTCCAAATTCATTCCAACAAATTATAAACAAACAAATAAAATGTATCACATAACTTTTTAACACTCATATCTGCAGAGTCTATTTCCACTACAGCCCATTTATCATTTTTATCAAAACCGACACATCGTCCCTGCATATCATCGCCACAAATCATGACACCTTCAAATTGCGCCGCAGTCTCCTCATCAAAAATATCACTTGCCTCTATAAGGCCGTTGTAGAGCATGAATCCGACTGTTTCAATTTCCCCACTTCCGAACTCCTGCAAAAACTCTAAGTAATCATCAGGAGCATTTTTCTGCCCTGCCCTTATTGCATTAAGACTCGCATCATCTACAGCAGCCAAGCCATCGAGCAAATGCTCTTCTTTCTTACTCTTTAAAAAAGCTTTAATATCCATCTTCACCCCCTACTTTTTGTCGGAAAAAATCTCTCTGGCCACACCTCCGGCACGGTGTATTCCACCCTGATGCTGATCCGGAAATCTGGCAGGATGCATATTCCGCCATTCGTTAGGTCCGCCAAAGCTATTTTCAATAATATGATGTGCGTCAAACGGCTGTCCGGCTTTTCGCGAAATTGTCACCCCGTTTTTTGCGACAACATCCTCCGTGTAGCGCGGCCACACTTGCCCAGTATTTACCTCCCATTGATTTATCAGATCATTTTTTACCTTGTTAAATTCCTTCCTATTGATGTCAGATAACTCTGCAAAAGGGGGGCAGATTTAATCAATGGCCTTTGCACTACCACCACGAATTAAGCAAATTCGCCGCCTTCCCCCAACTACCTGACTAACTAGGTAACGGTTTCTTGATCACCATTAACAGATTCAAACAGTACGCCGACAACACCAGCTGCCACAAGTCGCCGTTTCACTTCTTCACTTACTATGATCGCACCCAAATATTTTTTAAGTCTAAATATATGACTTGATCCGACCCTACCCGGGTCAACCACCAAATTGTAGAAAGCACGATAGTTGCCGGCCATATCTGGCCTAACAGGATCATCTACCTCAAACTTTTTATAGCGAGAGCGCTTTTCATCCACGCAATCGATTTGCGTTTCTATAATCATCAAAAAATAGCTCTGGCAAACCACTTTATTGTTTATCTTAACCGGCTCAAAAACGACATGCTGATAAAGTTCGTCTATCTCTGGCAAACCGGCGAGCGAATTTTTTGCCCTCTCGCTTAAAACAGGAACACTGGCGTATCCAGCGAGGGAATAATCAACTTCTTTACCGTCGAACCTTACATCGAGGGTATATGTGCCTGGCTCCGTAAAATTAACTGCAGGATCACTGAAATGCCAGTTATCTACATGATGTACATCTCCGAGCACCCACCTATCGCAGACAGTTACATCTTGTCGCACTAAGTAATATCACATTTCAGTCCCTCGTAAGCCATTTATCAACTTCACTACCCACGATTACTGCTTCTGACTTAATCCCTTCCAATATTTTTGTCACGAATCAACGAAAAAAGGGGACTGTCTAGTCCTGAAATAGGTTTACACCTGCTTCAGGACTAAACAGCCTTTAAACTCTAGTCTAGATAAATCTGCCCTCTTTTCTTGTCCCTTTTCTTCAGTCCCCTTTTCTTAAACTTATTCATCATCCCAAAACTGCCCCGGCGGCGCATAGTTGCCATCTTCCAAGATGCTGCACCATCCAAAAAGCCTATAAAACATTTCAAGATCCAATATTTGGTAGATATCAATATCAACTTTTTTTAACGACACCCGACCGTGTGCATAGTGAGAGTATTGCCCACCTACCCCACCTATCGCTCTTTTTTCAAGTTCTGCACGATCCCACTCCAGAACGGTTCCTGCAGCTTCTGGCAAAGGGTCCAAAAATTCAATTTCAAACTCCGTTGCAATTTTGCAAATGCAAGGAATCAGCCTTTGCTCGAGCAGGCTGTGGGTTAACAAATTCTCGGGAAACTTAATGCTTAATTTCATTTCAGAGCATCCTTTGGAACAACAACATAACCTGAAAAATTCTTTTCACACTCAAAAATTAATTTCACACTTTTACTCACGGATAAACGAAATTCGTCTTTACTTGCCCACCAACATCGTAACTCATCACAAAAGAACTCCAGTTCTCACCCCGCGATGCTGCGCTAGCCTTCAACTCCTTAATTAATCGATACAAAACAGCACCATTGAAATCAGTTTGCGGCTGCTCATTTACCACGCCATTTTTCTCAATGGAGATTTCTTCAACCATGTATCCATCGCACACCTCAGTCTCATACCTGAAGGCATCATAATCTTCAACAATTCCTGACTGAAGCAATTCAAATATACTTTTAACAAGTTCTATATCTTTGGTAATCATTCTTTATGCTCCGGTATTCTGCGAGCTTCATTTTCAAATCGAACAGTTTGACGCTTTCCATCGATTATATAAGTAACATCCAACGTATCTGGGCGCAACGATCGAGGATCTTCGCGATTAAATTTTATAGTTGTCGGTCCTACTACTTTATTTGGATCGTTCAAAGCGCTCTTGATTTTGTGTTCGTAAAATACCTTATACGCTGAGCTATTGAAATTCTGATCTTGGGCGAACAAGTTGTAACCATCGCATGTCCCACCCTGACTACACGCTTGTGCGTGTCCGCCTACATCAGTTTCTCTACCGGTCTTCCCAGCAGCAGTTTGCCTCGCGTCCCGTGGAACCTTGATATCAACCGGGGTGAACGTGAGCTCTTCGACTAGACCTCTACTGTCGGTTACAAAAGTAGTGCCGTTGTCCAGCTCATAACGCTGGTTGGGCATACGTGCTTCTGGATTGTTGAGCATTTCGTACTCAGGCGATCCTTTGACTGACTTACTGCTGTCGACTTTGATTGTTTCAGCCGTTGGTGTGTCTTGACGATTCCAATTCTGAGGTACCCCATCTGTCGCGCTGGAATCTAGCCCATGAACCGAACAGCTCCCCGAATTACAGGTATAACAAGGCCCAATGTTATGTACCCAGGTACTTAGCTTGCCAACATAGAACGTATGTCCAATATCCACCGTCAGGTTGTACGTTTTACCCTGCGACTGCAGCAGCTTTATTGATACAACGGAGATCGAAGCCTCTTGCGTCGCCCCATCCCCCAACGACTGCAGTTGATCACCCGGCTTGAGCTCTATAAGTGGCACAAAGCCTTTGCGCTTAGGCACGTAGAACGGATGACCCGGCGTCACTTGCAGAGTCTCAGTGATACCTTCACCGGCACTGCCGTTCTTCACAAGCGTCAACTGATAGATCGGTTGATCCGTGCGAATGTGGGTTGCTGAGACCTTCGACGCGAACGGCTCACCGCCTTCTTCAGGTTTGGTCCAGACGACGTCGCCCACCCTGAGCGCGTCAATGGCTCGTTCACCATCAGGGGTGGCGACCATAGTCCCGGCTGCAAAACAGCATGGGCTATAGCCTGCTAATTTGGCCTGTGCTTGGTTGGCAAACTGTTCAGTCCCCTTACCCGCCGCCGCATCCAAGCCTTTACCAGCTGCTGACTCAAGACCCTTTCCGGCAACAGTCTCTGCAGCCTTGCCAGCGATAGCCTCCGTACCTTTAACCGCTAATGCGTCGCGCGCTGCCAACTCTTTGATTGCGCTTAACAATGCTCCCTTGCCTACTCCACCTATGGGCATAAGCTCAGCAAGCAGCTTGAGATCAATATCTGAATTAATGCCACCACTTGCCAAAACACGTAGCCGGTCTATTTGCTCTGCTTGGGAGGCGGCGTCAGAACTGAGCGCGGCGATCTCAGGGAGTTTCGTGATAGCCGTACGCTCTCCGTATTGCTCGGACCACGCATCAGGCACAACACCCATGCCACCAGGTTCGTTGTTGTAGGTTGTGTTACTTGAAGGATTGAACAGCAGCGAATCCTTGTACTGCTTTTCTGTGGACTTGAACGCAACGACCTGATCCCCGTTGGCAACAATGGGGCTGCCATCTCCCCAGGTCAGCAGGACTTTCTCGTTTTGCAGCTTGGTGATAACTCCCCGCGCAACAGTCAGGTCGTCACCTAATGCTTGCCCTTCAGGGTTAGAAGGACCGTAACCGGCCAGAATCCCTTGAAGCTCATTGTTGGTTTTCTGATCGACCTCGCCTCCGGCAACAAACGTTAGGAGCGCATCCCACTCAAAACCAGATCGGCTTTGACCTTTGGTGGCATCTAAACTCTTGGCCTCTTGGGCCAGTCGTTTCTCTTCTTGAACGTGCAACTTGCGGTTGTATGACTGTGCATTCCCGGCGATTTCCGAGCCCATGGCGACATCGCCATCAACACTCGCGGCAGCGAGCAATCCCACCAGCTTCGAAGCCGCATTGACCAGACGATCGTGTTCCGCTGGATCATTGCCACTGAGCAAAGGCGACTTATCCAACGCCACAATAAGGGCTTCGTTAGCACCCGCAGCCATCGCTCCCGTTTTAAAGTCGCCGCCCATTGCTTCTGAAAGCAAACCACCTACAACAGCATGCAGTGCAGTTTTGCTCAGGCCGCTGTCTTGAAGTTTGAAGGCATTACCAAAATCACCAACGCCGGTGAACGCTGTCGCCTGCATTACATCGAAAAGGCTACCCTTCATTGCATCCTTGAAGCTGCCTTGTCCAAGAGCTTCAGAGAGCGTTCCGCGTACGGCACCGCCAGCCAATTGAATCGTTCCAAAACGGCCAATCGCTGCGGGGTCATTCCAATGGGGTACGACGCTTGGTCCACTTACCTTGTTAGTTACAGGGTCGCTCTGCGCGCCAAACCAATTGCCACTGGCGTAATTCACAAAGCCCGCAGAAGCGCCCGCGATCAGTGACTGCTTCAAGCTGTCGCTGCTGAAGGTTTCCTTGAATGCGGCCCCCAAGTTGCCTTTATTGTTTATGGTGCTGACGACGCCGGTACTGGCAAGCGAGGTCAACGAGGCAGTCGCGATGACGTTGCCCAACCCTGCTGCAGTTCCTGCGACTGCTGCGGTGGTCGACGTCGCAGCGGTAGCGGCTGTCGCGGCAGCCATAGTGGAGCCGGCCCCTACAGCGCTACCTGCCGAAGCAGCTAGCGCACTGGCCGCTCCCGCCGTCAACACGGTGACAACGATGATAATTGCCAGCATTGCGCCTTGGCCGAGGCTGGAGTGGCTGTATTTAAAGGAGTCGTGCAACTCCTTCACATGCCGCCAATCCACATCCCCACGCTTCTCGGCTTCTTTCAACCAAGCCAACTGTGGGTCTGCTTTGACCATCACATCAATCGTTTGACTAACCGTGTTCTGATCAATCTGTTTAATGTCGATCTTCAGCCCGTTAACCGCCTTGATCGCCAACTCACCCTGTGCCTTCAACTCACTTTGGCGCAACGTCTCGTCGGTATTCCCCTTACCCTTGGCGCTGGTCCACGCCAGGTCACCCTTGCTCTTCTCGTGGCTCTCCTGGTGCAGGTCTTTGACTGCCTCGAACGTCACCGCACCGCCACTGGTGATGGCCAGGTCCTTACCACTCTCAAGCTTGGCCCGCTGATACAACTGATCACCGCCACTGACCAGCGACAGATCACCACCAGTCTTGATCTCAGTCCCCACATTCGTGACGTGGGTCACCTCATCACGTTTGGTCTTCTTCGCGCCCCAGCCACCCTTCTCCTTCATGTCGTAAAGGCTGTAGGTGCTGTTCTGCGCCGCCAACAAACTCAACTTATCCCCGCTATACAGATAAGCCTCATTCCCCGCGCTGATCCTGCTCGCCACGATCGTGGTGTCACGCCCCGCCTGGCTGACAAAATCCCCACCCGCCGTCAGTACGCTAGCCACTTGGGTGGTCTGGTCGTCCGAAGTCTTGATGCGTTTTTTGCCGTCCTTTTCCTTGCCCTCGACGTTGTGCATGTCGCTGACCGAGGCGACGTTGAGGTCGCGGCCGGCAGCGATGGTGAGGTCTTTGCCGGCGGTGGCATTGCTGCCAATGATGTTGACGTCTTGGCCGGCCTGCATGTTGAGGTTGCCGCCCGCCGTGACGCTGGCGGCGAGGTTTTTGACGTCGGTGGTGATGCTGGATTTCTCGCCGCCGTCGCGGGTCTCGTGTTTGACGCTGGTGTCGCTGGCGGCGATGAGGTTGAGGTCGCGGCCGGCGGTTAAATTGGCGTCGTTGCCAGCGGTGAGTGCGCCGCGGTTGGTGAGGTCGCGGCCGGCTTCGATGGCGAGGTTTTCGCGGGCGACGATGGTGCCGGCGCTGGTGTCGGTGAGGGTGCGCATACCGGCGCCGTCACGCACCTGGATGGCGGTGGTCTCGTTGGTGATGTCGCCTTTGAGCGCCGTGAGGCTGACTTGTTTGCCGCGGATTTCGCCGGCCATGGCGTTGCGGATGCTGTCCTGGGCCAGCAGGCTGAGATTGTTGCCGGCTTCGACCAGGCCGCCGGTATAAATGCTGCCGCTACTGATGGCGGAGAGGTTGTTGCTGGCGCGCAGGGTGCCGACGTTGATCAGGTCGCCGCCGGTGACCAGGTTGAGGTCGCGGCCCTGGATAAGGCTGTTGCCGCGCACGTTGCGCGAGTCGGCCTGGGCCAGGTACAGCACCGGTACGAGCACGGTCTGGCCGTCGATGACGCGGTTTTCCATCCACACGATGTCGTGGGTCAGGGCGCCGACTTGCTGGTCGGTGAGGGCCACGCCCAGGCTAAGGCGCAGGGCGTCTTTGCTGGCAAGGCCGTTGTCCATCAGGTAGCGGAACTGGTCGGCGTCGCTGTACAGGCCGCCGGCGAGGAAGCGTTGGCCGGTTTGCGCGAGGACGGCGTCGCGGATCAGGCGGGTTTCGTACTGGCCGTCACCGAGGCGGCGCCAGGCATTGTCGGAATTGAAACCGAGTTTGCCGAGCATGTAGTCGGAGCTGAAGAAGCCCGACGTCGAGGTGAATTCGGGGTTGGTCTCGATCAGGTAGTGGCTGGTGGGGTCGGCGTTTTTGACGAACAGGCCGTACTCGCCCTTGGGCAGTTGGAAGGTCGGCGAGCTGGTGGGGTCGACCGGCGCGAAGGCGGTGCCGGTGTAGTCCACCGGTACGAAGCCGCCACCGGGGGCCACGCCCACCACGGGCAGTACGCTGCCGGGCGCCTGGGCGCTCGGGTCGTTGACGTGTTTGCTCAGGTTGATGTTGATGCCGCCGACGGGGATGCCGGTCTGGTCGTCGCCGAGGGTGCCGGTCAACTGGGCCAGGGTGTTGTTGTGCAGCGTGCCGTTTTGCAGGGTTCGGGCGACGTTGAGGTTGACCGTGCCGCCGGCTTGCAGGGTGGCGTCGTAGCCGGGGCCGCTGTTGTTGGTCCAGGTGGTGACGTCACTTGCGTAGGCGAACGGCAGGCTATTGGGTGAGCGGCTTTTGAGTTCTTCGAAGCGCGCCTTATCGAAATTCCCGGCCGCCGTGGCCGCATTGAACGCGGGCACGTCGACATATTGCATGCGTTCAAACAAATCGTCGGAGACGTGACCTGGCGTGCCGATGACAAGCTTGCGCTGGCCCGTGCGCGTGGCGGCGCCCTGGTTGAGCAGGTCACCGGCAGTGATGCTCAGGTCGCCATTGGCGGCCATCAGGCTGTAGCGGTTCTGCACATTATCGCCTTGCAGCAGCATGTTTTTGCCCGCCACCAGGCGCGCCGCTACCGAGTCCTTGGTCGCCGCCTCAAGGTACGTCTCGTAGATGGTGATCTCGCCACGTTCCCAGTTGTCGCTCTCGCCGCAGTGCTGGCCACAGATCCAACTCAAGCTGCCGGTGGTCAGTGTCTGCCCGAGTTCGAATTCGTCTTTGGCGTTTTCGATAATGCCCGCATTGATGCCGATCGAACCTTCGCTTTCCACGGTGCCGGAGCGGTTGCTGAACAGCACGGCACGCCCGCCATCGCGGGCGGCGAAACTCAGGTTGCCTTTGCTGTAGACATCGCCATAGCTGTTGCTGAAGCCATTGCTGCGCAGGGTCATGTCACCGCCGCTGAACAGCAGCGTGTCGGCGGCATTGGTAATGCCGTTGACCGCAGTGAGGTTCACTGCGCCCTGGGCACCGAGGGTGCCACGGTTGTTGATTTGCGCGGCGGCGATGTCCAGTTGCTGGCGGGCGGTGAGGAAGCCGAGGTTGTCCAGGGTGCCGCCCAGGGTCAGGCGGGCATTGGTTGCGGCCAGGCGGCCGCCGTTCTGGCTGAGGTTGTTGGCGGCGACGGTGAGTGTTTGCAGGGCCGAGACGCGGCCGCTGTTGGTGATATCGCCGGTGGTGATGCTGATGTCACCGTCGCTGAGCAGTTCACCGCCGTTGTCCAGGCTGGCCACGTTGAGGATCAAGCCCTTGGCGCTGGCCATGCGGTCGCCGGCCTTGAGGGCCAGCCCCTGGTCGCTCTTGTAGGTGAGCACGTCGTTGAGTTGCACGCGGCCCAGGCCGTCGACGTTGCCGAAGGCCCAGTCGGCGCTGCCCATGCCCTGGATATTGCCCTGGCTGCCGGAGAGGCTGGCGGTGTTGAGGTGGAACAGGCCGGTGCCGGCGTGTTGCAGCATGCCGTTCTGGTTGTTGACGCTGGCGGCGTCAAGGCTGAAGGCCTGGCTGCCGAATTCGAGGGTGCCGTTCTGGTTGTTCAACGCACCGCTGAGGTTGACGCGGCTGCTGGCGCCGCCCAGGGCACGCAGTTGCCCGTTGGCGCTGTTATCGAGGTTGCCGCCAGTGAGGGCCAGGCCCTGGTTGGCTTCGACCAAACCGCCCTGGTTGGTGAGGGTGTCGCGTGAGGTCAGGTTGATCTGATTGCCGCTGATCTGGCCCGCGCTGTTGTCGAGGGTGGCGCCGCTGACGGTCACTTGTTCTTTGCCGAACAGTTTGCCGCCACGGTTGGCCAGGGCTTCGACGGTGAGTTGCAGGTTGCCGACCAGGCTTGCCATCAGGCCGCCGCTGCCGTTGTCGACGTTGTTGGCGGTGACGGTCAGGCTGTCGCCCTGCACGGTGCCGCCCTGGTTATCCAGGCGGGTGGTGTTCAGTTCGGTGAGGGCGCCGCCGCTGAGGATCAGGCCCTTGCGGTTGCTCACATCCTGGCCGCTGTAGCTCAGGCCTTCGGCGCCGGCCAGCAGTTGGCCGTTGTCGTTGTTCAGGTGCTGGGCGGCGATGTCCAGGCGCTTGCCGCGCAGGGTGCCGCCGTCGTTGTTGAGAGTGGTGAGTTGCTTGACCAGCACGCTGCGTTCGCCCGCGTCGATCTGGCCACCGACGTTGGTGAGCAGGTCGCCGACCTTGAGCACCACGTCGCCGCCATCGCTGACCAGCGCGCCTTTGTTGCTGTTGGTGAAGGTCTGCGCGGTGACGTCGACGGTCTGCCCCAGCAGGATGCCGGCGCTGTTGTCGAAGCGCTCGCCTTGCAGCTGCAGCAGGCCCTCGCTCTGAATGCGGCCCTGGGCGTTGAGCAACTGACCCGGGCCCTTGAGCAGCAGGCTTACGCCCTGGGCGCCACCGGCCAGCAGGCCGGCGTTGCGGTTGTCGAGGCCGGAAGCGCGCACGTCGAGGTGGTCGCCCAACACGCGCCCGGCGCGGTTGTCGATATCGCCGCCAGCCACGTCGAGCAGCAGTTGCTTGCCGACGATCGTGCCGCTCTGGTTATCCAGGTTCGCGGCGTGCAACTCGATATCGCCCTGCCCGGCCTGCAAGCGGCCCTGGGCGTTGTTGAGCTGTTGCGCGGCGGTGAGGGTGAGCTTGCCGGTGTCGGCGCTCAGTACGCCGCCTGCGTTGCTGCTGAGGGTGCCGGCAGTAACGTTAAGATCGGTGCTGGCCTGGGCGAAACCCTGGTTGTTGTTGAAAGTGTTGGAAACGGCGAGGTTGAGCGCGCCGCCGTCAGCCTGGATCAAGCCCTTGAGGCTGTTGTCGAGGTTGCTGGCAGTGACGGTCGCGGTCTTGGCCACCAGTACGCCGTTCTGGTTGTTCAGGCTGCCGGCGTTGACGGTCAGGTCGTTGGCGATAACTTGCCCGCCGCTGTTGTTCAATTCGGCACTGGTGAGCACCAGGCTGCCGCCAGCCATTTCGATACGGCCCTGGCGGTTGTCCAGCGATGCGCTGTTGAGCGTGGCGGCCTGGCCTTCGCCGAAGCGGATCAAGCCGCCGAGGTTGACGATGGCCGGCGAGTTGATCGCCAGGCTCTGCTCACCGAACAGGCGCGCAGTGGCGCCCTGGTTAGTGAGTTTGGCGCTGCTGACCTCGACGGTCTTGGCCTGGATGATCGCGCCCTGGTTGGTCAGCGCTTGCGCGGCGGTAATCGCCAGGGCGCGGCTGGCCAGCAGGTTACCGCTGGTGGTGACGGTTTGCGCGTTCACCACCAGATCGCCGGTGGTGTTGCGGCTGTTATCGGCTGCGACGCCGGCTTCGATGATGCCGGGGTTGTTCACGCTGGCCGCGTTGATCTCGATGCGCTGGCCGGCGGCGATGCTCTTGCGGTTGACCAAGGCCTGGGCGCTGGTGACCTGCACGTTGCCGTTGGCGTAGACCTTATCGGTGAGGTCGACGTTTTGCGCGGTGACCTTGACGTTACCGGTGGCCACCGTTTGCGCCATGCTCAGGCGCCCGTTGGCGTCGAGCTGAATATCGCCACCACTGGCGGCCAGGTTGCCGTCGAGCTTCACGCCCACACCGGCCTCAGTGCCCACCAGTTTGATCGCGCCGGCATACATGCCGCCCAGGGCCGAGGAGTCGATCGCCAGCTCCGGCTTGGGGCTGCCGTCATCGGCACGGGCGGTGGTTTTCAGGCTTTGCGCATCGACGTCGTTGCGCCCGGCGATCACGTTGAGTTCGCGGGCGTTGATTTGTGCGTTGATCTTGGCCGAGCGGGTGATGATGTCGAAACGTTCGACGTTGCTGGCGTTCAAGCCCTGGCCGTCGATGGTCACGGCACCGCCGTCCACTTCATAACGCTGCAACTGACCGCTTGCGTCGAGCACCGGTTTACCGGTGGTGAGGGTGACGTTGGGGGTGTTGATAAAGCCGCAACCGCTGCACGTCACGCCGTACGGGTTGGCCACGATGACCTTGGCCGACTGCCCCGCCACTTCGGTGTAGCCGCGCAACTGGCTGGGGCTGCCGCCGTTGACTTCGTTGAGGATGACGTTCGCCGCGCCGCCCTTGAGGTTGGGGTTGCCGACAATGATCCCGCCCAGTTGGGTGTTGACCATGGCGCCGTTGCCATTGTTGAGGATCACACCGTTGGGGCCGACGTTGTAGTCCTTGAACTGGTTATGGGACAAGCCCGCGCCATTGGGGGTGGCGATGTTCACCACCGGCACGCCATTGCCCGCCGCGCCTACGGTGGTGCCCGGCGCACTGACCACAATGCCCTCGGCCTGGGCCAGCAGCGGCTGCCAGAACAATGCGTTGGCGAGGATCAACGCCAGCCCGCGCTTGGGCAGGCCGAAGAACGCGTCCCGGCGCTTCAGGGCGGCAGAAGGTTGGCGGGCCAGGAAGGCGAATTGGCGAACATCCATTGTCAGGCTCTCATGCAGCGGGGCGTTGAATTACAGGAAAAAATCCATGCGGAAGTAGATCGGCGCTTCGCGCTCGGTGACTACACCGGGTCTTTCTAACGAATGAGCAAAGGTCACGCTGGTGCTCACGTGTTTGCCACGGGCGAACAGCTCCAGGGAGTTGCTGGACACCCGGCCATGAACGTTGTCGTTATAGCGGTCGTTGCGGATCACGCCCTGGTCGTAACCGACGCTGGCGCCGTATTCGAAGAAGGCCGGGCGCATCCAGTCGAGGGTCACCGGGCGTGCCCAGCGCACTTCGTTGCGCCAGTAGCCGCCGCTGTCGCCGGTCAGCAATTGGTCCTTGAAACCGCGCACCGAGGCCGAGCCGCCGAGGCTCATACGCTGCGGCGAAAACAGCGGGTCTTCACTGCGTTGCCCGGTGGCCAGGCTGCTGAAGCTGAACGACTCGCCCCACAGGCTGAACGGTTGCAGGTAGCTGACGGTGGCGGTGTATTTGCGGTAGCGCGAGTTCGGTTGGCGACGGCCCGCAGGGTCACGCTCGTCTTGGGCCTGGGCGTCGAGCAGGCCGATGCCGCTTTGCATGCCCAGGTCCAGGTTGACGAAGGCACTGCCGATGCGCCGCCCGTGGTTGACGCCCAGTTGCAGTTCGCTGAGGCGGTTGCTGCTGGGTGCGGTGCGCACGTCGAGGATGTAGTTGTTGGTGCGCAGGTGCGCCAGGCCGACGTTGACCGAGGTCTTGCTGACGTCGTCGCGATGGATCACCCGCTCGGCGCGCAGTTGGTGGTTCTGGTTGTCGCCGTCCTGCTTGTATTTGAAGCCGTCGGCGATGCCGTAGGTGCGGTAGTCGCTCTCGCTGTAGGTGTAGCTGAAGTTCCACCAGCCCCAGGGCACGTTGTAGTAGAGCATGGTGTTCTTCGAGGTTTTCTGGTGGTCGCTGATGGCGTCGTGGCCGCCGCGCAGCATCAGTTGGTCGCCCAGGCCGAGTGGGCTGTCCCACTCCAGGCCAACGCCCCATTGCTGTTCGCCGGTGCTTTTCTGCCCGTCGTTGTTGCGCGACAGGCTGGCGCGCCAGGGCTTTTGCGCGGTGTTCTTGACCACCACGTCGCTACCGCCGATCTGCTTGCCGGGGGTGAGCTCCATCTGTGCTTGTTTGGACGGCAGGCGGTTGAGCTGGTCCACCAATTGCTCGATTTCACGCAGGTTCAGCGCTTCACCGACCTTGCCGGGAAAGGCCATGGCCAGTTCGCGGTCGGTCACTGTGCTGCCTTCGGCGCTGCGCAAGGCTTCGAGTTTGCCTTCCACCACCAGCACTTGCAGGTGGCCGGTGGAAAGGTCCTGTTGCGGCAGGTAGGCACGGCTGGTAACGCGGCCTTTGCCGAGGTAGTAGTCGGTGATGGTTTTGAGCAAATCGTTAAGCTGCGACACGCCCAGGCATTGGCCGATGTAGGGCTTGAGCAGGCGCTCGCGCTCGGGCGCCGGCAGGCTGTCAGCACCTTTGAGTTCGATGGTTTTGATCGCGAAGCACCGAGTGTCGGCAGGGCTTGCCGGGGCTTGGGGCTTTTCCGCTTTGCCGGGCAGGTCCTGGAGTTCCTGCAGACGCCGCTGCTGCTCTTCGAGCAGGCGATTCTGCCGGTCGCGGATCAAGTCCTGATCGCCAGGCGTGGGGGCGGCGGATGCACTGTTCAGGCTCAGGCAGGTGAGCAGGAACGTGCAGAGAAGAAACCGAGTCCGTGGCAATAACGAAGACATGTTCGATCCATCGAAAATCAAGGGCCGCGAAACTAACATCGAACTTCCAGCTAGCCTAGAAACGGGCGAAGTTGGGCCGTTCGCTGAAATAGTCTTCAAGCTATTGATTAATAGAGATAAATTTTCATCAAAAGGGCCAAGCCTTTTCACCGGAAGTGATTATTCCGACAAGTGGCAGCGATTTTGATGGCAATTCGACGAAGGGTTTTTTGATTGCCATTATTTAGCCATCAAGTTTCGTCGAGTTAGGTTAGTACCGAGGAAAGGAGAAAAGTTCGCGGGGGTTTTGTGAATTGGATCCCATTTATCGGAATTCCAAGGAGAGGGTTGGACCACTGCAATCTAAACGGTGGGAAATAACCAATGTGGGAGGGGGCTTGCTCCCGATAGCGGTGTGTCAGTCATATATCTGGTGACTGACACTCTGCTATCGGGAGCAAGCCCCCTCCCACATTGTGTACTCGCAGCATTGAGGATGTCAGCCAATGCCCTTGTCTTTGTCGGCCCCGGGCACCAGGGTCAGACCGGGGCGCTCGACGTCGCGGGAGACATGGGACTTCACGTCTTCCACTCCGCCCTCCTCGTCGTTGTGGATCACCAGCACGCCGGGTTTGCGAAACTGCTCCAGGTGGCCATCGCCCAGGTTGAAGCTTTCACTCAGGTGCTTGTCGCTCAGGGCATTGGCCTCTGCGCGGCGCTGGGCAAACTGGCGGCCGCGGCGCTGTTGATAGCGCGCCCAGCCGATCAGGATCAACGCGTTGAACAAGGCGATCCACAGGTAGATCTGCAAGGTGTTGAGCGCGGCAAAGATCGGCGCCTCGATGCGTGGGCCGCCATGGGTTTCGAGCATGGCGCCGATGCCACGCGCCAGCAGCCAGACTAGCCCGCCCCAGGCCAGCAGGGTCAGCAACACATCGATGATCCACATCACAGGGCTCTGGCGAGTTCTGACCAGTTTCATGCTCACGCCTCCTCTTGGGCAGGTTTGATACCACGGTCCGGGCTGACCCAGCGTGCGCGTTTTTGATGCTGGTTGAACAACACCTTGGGAAAGCTGACCAGGGTGGTGAACAGGCTCACCAGCCAGAACACCATCGGGTACCACACGGTCCAGAACAGGGTTTTCCACAGGTCTTTTTCGTAGCGCCGGTCAATCAGGATGCTGACCGCAAACTGCAGCAGGCACACCATCGCCAGCACCAGGCCGGTAAACGCGGGTGGCACCAACGAGTCCACGGTAATCGCCGCCGGCAGCGTGACGAATTTACCCACGGCCCAGAAGATCACCGACAGCAGGAAGGTGAAGGCCCAACCGGTGGACAGGCAGTATTCGAACAGCAGCGGCCACAGGTAGCGATGGCGCCATTGCCAGATGCCGCGAATATTCTTGAACAGCACTTCGGCGCCGCCCTGGGCCCAGCGCAGGCGCTGTTTCCACAGGCCGCCGACGGTCTCGGGCATGAGAATCCAGCACAGGGCACGCGGCTCGTAGAAGATCGACCAATGATCCAGTTGCAGCTTCCAACTGACATCGATGTCTTCGGTGATCATGTCGGTGCTCCAGTAGTCGATGCGGTCCAGCGCCTTCTTGCGAAACGCCACCACCACACCCGAGACCGTGAAGATCCGTCCGAACACCCGCTGGGTGCGCTTGATCAAGCCGATGATCGAGGAGAACTCACCGACCTGCACCCGCCCGATCAGGGTGGAACGGGTACGGATGCGCGGGTTGCCGGTGACGGCGCCCAGGCGCGGGTTGTCGAGCATCGGCGCGACCATGTAGGCCGCCGCGTTCTTGTCGAGCAACGCATCGCCATCGATGCACACCAGGTATTCGCTGCGGGCGGCCACCGCCCCCATGCGCAGGGCCACGGCCTTGCCCTGGTTCTGCGCCAGGTGCAGCACGCGCAGGCGTGGGTGTTGCAGTGCCAGGGCATCGAGTACCGCTGCGGTGTTGTCGCTGGAGCCGTCGTTGACCGCGATCACTTCGATGTTTGTGTACACCTGGGCCAACGCGGCCGCCATGGTGTCAGCGACGTTATCGCCTTCGTTGTAGCAAGGGATGATGATCGAAATCAGCGGGTTACCGGCCAGGGTCGGCGCCGGGGTGTCTTCCTCCCACGGCCAATGGCGCTCCCAGTGCAGCCAGAAGTACAGGCCGCCGGCGATCCACAGCGCCGACATGAACAGCGGGTAGAAGAACACGAAGTCCATCAGGAACTGCCCGGTGATCAGGAAGATCAGGCCCAGAGGCAAGCCCAATACCAGCGCCAACACGAATAGAGCCAGGATTCTGTCGAACATGATCAAGGATTCCATTGGTTGGAGAGGGCCGGACGTATCGTCTTCAAGTCCGGGGAGTTTTCCAGGAAGTTGTCCGGGTAGTAGCCGAAACTGGTGACGCCCTGGCGTTTGAGTACACCCATCCACTCTGCCAATTGCTCAGCGCTGATATCCGGCGCGGCTTGGGTGCGCCAGTCTTTGGCTTGCAGTTCGAAGACGGTCTTTTCAAGTGCGCCGGGGCGTGCCTTGACCGTGGCCACCAGCTTTTCCAGCCAGGCATTGGAGTCTTTCAGCGACTGGCCTTCCATCAGCGGCATGGCCATGGGCGCCGTCCAGTCGTAGGTCTTGAGGAAGTCATCGAGGTTCTGCGCAAACCAGGCTTCGCTGCCGGGGTTGAGCATCGGCTCGGCGAAGATATTGCGAGCGGTGAGGATCTGCGGGCCGCGAATGGCGCGCACCTTCACGGTCAGCTCGTTGGTGAAATCGGTCAGGTAGCGGCTCTTGAAGCGAGTCCAACGCTGCATCACCGCAGGGTCGGCACGCAACGCAGCGATATTGTCCGGCAAGCCCTGGGCAGCATAGGCCTTGAGTGCGGCGGGGCTGGCGTCTTCAAAGTCGCTTAGCAGCGCATCGTCGTGATACAGCACGCCGTCGATGGCACTGTTGCTGGTACGCGCCAGGTCTTCGTAGATCTCACCGATGAGCTGCCGCACTTTCGGATCAAAGGGCGACAGGCGCTTGTATTGATCCGGATCGGTAGCAACCTTGCCGGTCTGCGGGTCCCAGCGGGTCACGCGTGGCAGCTTGGCGTCGAGGGCAAAACTGAGCACCGGCATCCACGCAAACACGCTGGCGTGGGCACGGGTATGCAACTGCCAGGAAACGCGGTTGAACAGGTCGGCGCGCATCGGCAGGTGGCGGTTGGGGAAGTACACCGAATGCACCAGGCCATCACCCTTGGGGTCGGCGTAGGCTTGCAGAAACACCGTGACGGCGCCCATGTCCACCACGCGCTGCACCAGCACATCGAGGTTGTGCGCCTGTTGAACCGGGTCGGGGTCATAGACGTGATCCAGGTCCACATGCACGACGCGCAACGGAGCCTTGGCCTGAACCGAAACCATGCTGCTGGCGAAGTGTTCCCCATCCGGGTCGGAGGCCACCAAAAAGCGCGGGCTGTTCATCAGCTTGTTGGAATCATCCAACCCGTCGTCCAGCGTAAGCGCCATCTCATAGCCGTGTTCACCGACCACCGCCAGGGTGGTGCCATCGGCCGCGCCATACGGCCATACCCATACCCGTGGAGCCTTGCCAGTGACGGTACGAATTTTATTGGAAATGGCTGCTACGTCAGTACGCATCCGCGCCTGGAACTGCGCTTCGGTTTCATAGCGACCGGTCGCCGGGTCATAGCGGCGCGTGGTGGCCGCGGGTTCAAGGTTGCCCTGGGGATTGGCGAGTATGCCTTTGTGATTGGCGTCGGTATGGGCGGCGATTTCCACCAGGCCCGATCGGGACACTTCGCGAATCTGCTGCCAGGTCAGGAAGTCGCCCCGTGGGCGCGGTGTACCGGCGAAGTCCACCGGCTGGTTCAGCGGCGTGTCGATCCAACTGCCCACCGGCGCCAGCACGGCCGGCCAATTGTAGGCCCGCAAGATCGGCATCACGCGGGTGTAGAAGCTGGAATAGCCGTCATCGAAGCTGAGCATCACGGCCTTGGGCGGCAGTGTCGGCCCGCCCCGGCGCGCAGCAAGGACTTGATCCACGCTGACCGCCTGGTAACCGTTCTCGCGCAGCCAGGCCAATTGCTCGATCAAGCGCTCGGTACGCACCGCCACCACGGCCTGGTCAGGGTCGTTGTCCGAGACGTCGTGGTAGGCAATGCCCAGGAAATGGTTCTTCGGCCACGGCGCTTCGCTGGCCAGTGTCGGGCGCTCGGCAGGTGGAACGAATGGCGCGGGTTGCTGGGCACATGCGGCGGCCAGCATTACACCCAGGACCAGAAAAAAACGACTGAGGAGGGTCATGGTCAGGCTCTTCTAGAAACGGTAAGTGAGGTCCAGGAGCAGGCGCAAATCGCGTTCGCGCTCGCCGTCGTAAGGTCGGCTGACCAGGCTCAGGTTGGCGCCGGCTTCCAGCACGTCATTCCAGCGAAAGCGTTGGCCGTACCCGATCAAGCCGACGCCGCCGGTGGAGTAATCCTTTTGGCTATAGGTACCCGCACCGAGCTGGAACTGCTGACTCCACTGGGTTTCGTAGCGGTGATAAAGCACATGGTTGACGTTGACGGTGGGCAACACACTGAAGTCGGACTTGGGGTTGAAGTAGATCGTGTCTTCCTTGCTGTTGCGGCTGGCACCGACTTCCAGGCCCAGCTCTACTTGCACTTTGGGCGAGTTGTAGATGCCTTCGCGACCGGTGAGCAAGGCTTCGACGCGGTCGTTGCCATCGCTGAAATGCGACGGGCTGACGGCCAGTTTCCACTCCCGGCTTTCGTTGGCGCGCCAGCGGATAAAACCGCTGCCGCCGTTGGCCGTGACACCTTCATTCAACGCCCGCAACGGTGTGGTGTTAAGCAGGTAGCCAAGGCTGCCGCCGTATTGCCAGTGGTCGTTGATGTCGCGAGCGATCGACACGCTCGCGCCTTGTTTGGCGCCATCGCCATAGGAGTGGTTGGACACTTCGGCTTCGATGGTCATATCGCGGGTGCGCCGCTCCACGCCCACACGCTGCCAACGGTGATGGCCGGTACCTTCGGCGAAATCGGCAGTGCCATAACCGACACCGGCGAACAGGCGCCAGTCCTCGTCGATGGGTGGGGTGTAGATCACGCTTTCTATGCCCCAGTCACGGCTACCCGACACCGCGCCGGCCTCTTGGTTGTTGCCGCCACCGAAGCTTTTGCCGGTGTAGGCTTCCACCCGCACTTCGGCCATGTCGTGCACGTCGCGCAGGCGTTTGAGGCGCTGTACCTGGCGGTTGTCCGGGTTACGGGCGACGACGTCATCGGTGAGCAGGTCGAGTTGCCGCCATTCCTGCAAGTCCAAGGCCGTGAAGCCTTGGGACATTTCCACCCCGATGTCACGGGGGCTCTGGTTTTCGGTCTCCTTGAGGGAGTCTTCAGCGCGTCTGGGCCATTCACGGGCACGGTACATTTCTGCCTGTGCCAAACGTACACCGATGCTGCCGGGAGCTTTGCTCCCCAGGTCTTCCAGCGCTTGTTCGCTGGCATTCAGGTCGGCGCCATAGGTACCGGCCTGGGCCGCCAATTGCTGGGCGTCCATCCATTCGTCGTTAGGGTTGCCGATAGGCAAACCCTTGAGTTCAACCCGAGGTTTCTCGGTGCTGGCCAGCTGCGTGGCGACCGCACGCGCCTCATCCACCTGATCGTTTTCCAACAAGGCGTAGAACAGGGCGGTGCTGTCTTTGACATGATCACCGACGTCGGCATCCGCTGCAGTCAGCGCCTGGCGATACAGCGGCGCGGCTTTTTCCGGCAGGCGCTGGTCGAGGTAGGATGCGGCGACCCAGCGCACGGCGTAGGTCGGCAACTGCACGCCTTGGGCGGTGAGCACTTCGTATTCGCGAATCACCTCAGCGGTGCGTGCACGGGCCTTGAGTGCCCCAAGCCGGTCGATACGCCAGCGCACGACGTCGTCGTGGGCAGTTGCGTCCGGAGCCCAGCGGCTGATCAGCTTGTCGTAATCCTGCAGGGCGCGATCGGCGATGACGTAGCGTTCTTTTTCGGTACGCGTAGCGAACTCGGCCATGCGCACACGCTCGGCGGCAAGGTCGCCTTCCAGGCGGCGCTGGGTGACCGCGTCCACCAGGCCCGGGCGCTTGGCCGACAGGCGCAGGGCGGCTTCGGGCAAGCGAGCCTTTTGCAGGGCGACGATGTATTCACGGGCCACTTCCGGTTTGTCGCCGGCACGGATAAAGGCTTGGTCGAACTCGAACAAGGCGTCGTAATTCAAGCCGGCGCGTGTCAGCGCATAACCCAGGGCCATGCGGCGGTTCGGGTCATTGGGTTGCGCCGCCACCATCGTGCGCAAGCGTTGCACCGCTTCGTTGGCCTTGCCGCCATCGGCCTGGGTCAGGGCCTGGCCCAGTTGCAAGTCGACGTTATTCGGTTCACGCAGCAGAGCCTGGCGATAGACCGCTTCGGCCTGAGCCCATTGTTTTTGATTGCGATAGGTGCGCGCCACCGTGGCAAGTGCCTGGGTGGTGAGGTTGCGGTGCTTGCCTTGTGCTTCGTACACCTTGAGCACTTCGTCGTCTTGCCCGGCCCAACCGGCAATCACCAGGTGGTCACTGACCTGGCCTGGGGTTTGGCGTTCGGCAGACAGTTGGCGCAGTTGCGTCAACGCCGGCGTGAAGTGACCGTTGCGGGCCTGGATGATCAGGGCATCGTAGGCGGGATCGGCAAACGCAAGGCCAGGAACCAGCAATTGGCTGCACAGGGCGGCCCCGATAAGCAGACGCAACCGGCCTGAAGCACTGTAGGGGAGGTTTCGCAGCATATCGTGAGCTTCCTTACACACGGAAAGCCCTAACGATAGATGGTCCTGAGCAAAACGCATCAGGGTGTCGGCGTCTCGGGACCCGACCTAGCTTTCCTGTAAGAACTATCTCTTAGCGAAGTAGGGGGAAGTACAATTCAGAACAATTGTTCAGAATTGTGCGGTCGCGATTTTTTGCCCTCACACAAAACGAATGTGGGAGCCGGGTTTGTGTGGGAGCCGGGCTTGCCCGCGATGCAGGCACCGCGGTCTTTCAGCCAGACCGGGGCGATGCTATCGCAGGCAAACCAGCTCCCACACAAGCCTGCCCCCACATTTTTTTACTGCATTTTCAGCGCTTACTGGGCGCCGCTCACCGCATCGACTTTCGACATCACAAAGCCAATGAACTGCTCAACGGTCATCTTCTGGCCGTTGAAAGTCACTTCGTTGTTGGCGTAGTGCAGCTTGGAGACCACATCGGTACCCTCCAGGGTTGCCAGTTGCGTGCCGACTGCCATGCCGCTGACCATCTCAGCCGCCATCTGCGATTGCTGCTCGATGGCTTTGGGGTCAGTCACTCCACCGACCTGGGCTTGCAGGGCGGCTACGTCGCTGATCATTGGCTTGGACAGGGTCAGGTTGGCATCCAGCAGCGCAATCATCTGCTTGCCCAGTTCAACCGGCGGCAGCTCCATGGACGTCGGCTTGGCCAGGTCCACAACCAGGTTGAACTTGCTTTCGCCGTGGGTGGTTTTAAGCGACAGGTTTTCCACCGCCAGTTGCGGCTTGGCAGCCAGTACCTGGTTGACGTTGGCTTCGGCCAGGGCCTGCTCGGCTTCGGTCAATTGCAGTTCCGGCACGGGTTGGCCAGCGGCGGCCGCGGCTTGCACCGGCTGCATCTTGTCCTGGTAGAGCTTGGTCAGCACCAGCATCGCCGGGATATCGACATTCTTCATGCTCACGGCCATGGCGGCCGAGCCGACCGGTTTGCCCTGATAACCGATCTCGTCGATCTTGTAGTCTACGCGACCGGCCAGGTTGTTGTCCTTGGCTTGGGTGGAGTCTTTCTGCTCGAAGCCCTTGAGGGTCAGCACGGCTTTCTGCGGGCCGAAGGTGACCTTGGTATCGGTCAGTTCCACGGTGTTCTGGCCGGTGTAGAAGCCAAAGGTGGATTTCTCCAGGTTGCTGGCAACAGTCAGGCCAGCCAGTTCCGCTTCGAACGGTGCGCCATTGGCATCGATCGCCGCGACCTTGAGGCTGTTCATGAAGCCATCAGCCTTGACCTTCTGGCCTTCGGCGCTGCTGTCGAATTCCAGGTTGGCGCCAGAGAAGCTCACCGAGGAGGTGTCGTCCTTGAACTCAAGCGGCAGCAATTCGATGTTGCCGCTGACCGAACGGCTGTAGCCGATGTTCGCCACGCCTTTGAGCGGCGACACGTCTTTGCTGGCGGCGAACCATTTTTCAGTGGTGGGGTTCTTTTCCAGTTCGTAGTGACTGGTGGCCATGACCGGCAACCACTTGAGGGTCACCAGGCGCGAGAACGGCAGCGGGCCGTGCTCGATATGGTCGACGAACAGCAACTCAGGGTTCGGGTTGTCTTCACCGAACACGCTGCCCTGGCCCTTGAGGCGATAGTGCGCCGTGCTGCTGAACACGCCACGGTCCAGAGACACCAGTTCCAGAGCCACGCTGCCGTCGACGCCGGCCATGGAGGTCTGCAACTCTTTGTTGGCGTTCTGGATGGCGGTTTGCAGGACCGGCTCCAGTTGTTTACCGGTGTACCAGGCGCCGCCCGCACTGACGGCGCCGATGGCGACAACAAAACCCAAGAAAACAACTGCTGGCTTATTCATGAAGTGACCTGATCAAATCCTGTGAGAAGTGGGCTGTCTTCCTTGAACCCCGAAGGGGTTGGCTCAAGCCCGCCGAAAACGGGGGAAGATTAGCACTGGCGAGCGCAAACGGCCCAGCCTTTCAGAGGGATCAGTTCCGTAGGAGTTCAGGAGTACTCCAGCTCGATTTCGTCCAACTGGTGATCAAAACTCTTCAAGCGGGCGGTCCAGGTGTACACCAACACCTCAAACTCGCGGTGGATCACGGCATTGCCGGGGGTGTCGGCCTTGGGGTCGCAAAAATCCAACTGGTAGCGCTCGCGGGCCATTTGCGTGGCCACGTCGGACAATTCCCGCGCGTTATCCAGCCAGTGCCTACCGTCAGCAACCTGCCGATCCAGCAACACGCACTGCTTTTTCAGGACTTCGAGGCTTTTTTCCAGCGGCGTGCCGGTGAGGTCGCCCATGACCTCCTGGAAGGTGCGCCCGGGCTGCCAGTAGCTGCCCCAGAAATAGCGGTCGAATACGGTTTCGACGCGGCGCAGGGCAACCTTGGTGTCCCAGATCGCGACGCGGGTCTTGCCTTGCTCGAGGAGCTTTTTCTTCACTCGCTGGTTTTGATAAGACGCCCAGGCCACCACGCCGATGGACAAGGTGCCGATCACCAGGCAGGCGCTGTCCAGGAACACCATGGCCTTGTCGAGTTGATGGGCGAGCATGACACCGTAGAAATACGCGGCCGATAACAATACCAGTGCGAAGAGCACGCACCAGAAAGCGGGAGCATAAGGGTTTTTCATTATTGGAATCCCCATGAGCAAACGCGAGCTTTGTCGGGTGAGACGTCACGGCGCCTCACCTGACAAAGCATAGCAATCACCTCACGGTTTGCCGGGTTTTACCCCTTGCGTTCGTCCGCTTTCCCAGCCGCCGCCCAGGGCCAGGAACAGATCGATCTGGCTCATGGCAACCTGGGTGTTGGCCGTCGCCAATTGCGCGCGCATATCGGTGTAGGTGCGCGTGGCTTGCAGGTCGGCCAGGAACGATTCGCGGCCGGCCTGGAAGAAGCGATGGGTCTGGCCGGCAGCTTCTCGCGCCGACTGTTCGGCTTCGGCCAGGGCGTCGCGGCGCTGCAACACCGCAGTGTATTGCGCCAGGCCGGTCTGGGTTTCGCGGATGGCATTGAGCACCACGCCGTCGAAGTGTGCCAAAGCGCCCTGGGTCGCAGCTTCGGCTTCATGGATACGCGCACGGGCGCCGTTGGTCGGCACAGTCCAACTGATCATCGGGCCAAAGCCCCAGCGATTGGTGGCCGGTGTGCCGAGGTTTTCCAGCAGGCCCACGGTGCCTACCGTGGCGCCGATGCTGATATCCGGATACAGCGCGCCGGTGGCCACGCCGATTCGTGCGGTCGCGGCAGCCAACTGGCGCTCAGCCTGGCGCACATCAGGGCGACGTTTGAGCAGCGTGGCACCGTCGCCCACCGGCAGCAACTGGGCGATGTGTGGCAGCTCGGCGCAGGTGCCAGTGCCGGCCGGCAGTTGGTCTACGGGCTTGGCCAGCAGCATCGACAGGCGGAACAGTGCGGCCTGGCGCGAGGCTTCATAGCGCGGAATGTCGGCGCGCAGGGATTTGTATTGGGTTTGCGAGCGGGTCACCTGGGTTTCGTCGCCGCGCCCGGCATCCCGCAGGCGCTGAGTCAGCTTGGTGCTCTGCGCTTGCAGGTCGAGGGATTCGTTGGCAATCGCCAGCTCTTCGTTGGCCGCGCACACCTGGGTGTAGGAACGCACCACATCGGCCACCAGGGTGATGCGAGCGATATCGGCTGCCGCCTGGGTTGCATCGGCGCTGGCCTTGGCGCTTTCGATGCCGCGCTGCAAGGTGCCGAACAGGTCGAACTGATAGGACGTGGTGATACCGACGCTGCCGATATTGCCGACCGGGACTTTGTCCGGCAGCAAAAATGCTTCGCCAGATTCCTGCAAGCGCTGGGCCTCGGCCTTGGCGCCGGCACTCCAGCCGCCGGCGGATTCAGCCTGCTGCACTTGGTAACGCGAACGCTGCAAGTTGGCGGCGGCCACGCGCAGGTCGGTGTTGGAGGCCATGGCCTGCTGCACCAGCTGGTCCAGGCGCGGGTCGTTATACAGCTTCCACCAATCGGCCGGAACCGGCGCCGAGACCACGTTGCTGCCCTCGCCCATGATCGGTCCTTGCAGGTCGCCACGGTTGACTGCGGCCTGCTCCGGCAGTTTGTAATCCGGGCCCACTACTTGGCAGGCCGACAGCAACAACCCCAGGGAAGCGGTTGCCAGAAGCCGCTTCATGGTTTGTCCCCGTCTTTAACCTTGTCGTCGATGATCGACACCGTCGCCGTGCGCCCGGCGATCATGCGAAAGTCCGCCGGCACATCGTCAAAGGCAATGCGCACGGGGATCCGCTGGGCCAGGCGCACCCAGCTGAACGCCGGGTTGACGTTGGGCAGCAGGTTCGAGCCGCTGCTGCGGTCGCGGTCTTCGATACCGGCGACGATGCTCTGCACATGCCCGTGCAGTCGAGCGTTGTCGCCGATCACGCGGATGTCCACGCCCATACCGACGTGGATGCCGTCGAGCTTGGTCTCTTCGAAGTAGCCGTCGATATGGAAGGAATTGCTGTCCACCACCGACAGCACCGGGCGCCCGGCAGTGACGAACTCCTGGGTGCGCGGTGCGCGGTCGTTGACGTAGCCGTCCACGGGGCTGCGGATCACCGAGCGGTCGAGGTTGAGTTGGGCGGAGTCCACCGTCACTTGCGCTTCGGCCAGGGCGGACTGGGCGCGAGCCACGCGGGACTGGCTTTCTTCCAACTGCTCGCTGGGCACCAGGTTGCCGAGGCCACGGTTACGCTTGTACTCGCGCTGGGCCTGGGCCAGGGTTTCCTGGCGGTCGGCCACGGCGGCCTGGGCTTGGCGCAGGGCCAGCTTGAAGCGGTCCTGGTCGACGGCAAAGAGCACCTGGCCTTTGGTCACCAACTGGTTGTCACGCACGTCCACCCGCTGGATCAGCCCGGAGACGTCCGGGGCGATCTGCACGATGTCGGCGCGGATGTGGCCGTCACGGGTCCAGGGGGCAAACATGTAGTACATGACCATGCGCCACACAACGACGACCGCGAAACTCACGATCAACAACGTCAGGACGACACGGCCGATAGTCAAAAAAGGTTTTTTCATGTCATCAAATATCGACTGAGTGAGTCCACCGCGCCCAGCAACAGCGCGTACAGCCCCACATTGAACAATGCCCGGTGCCAGACCAGGCGATAGAAGTGCATGCGCGTCAACAGCCCGTGCACCACCAGAAACAACACATAGGTAATGCCCATCAGCACCAGCAGCGTAGGCAGGAACACCCCGCTGATATCCAGATCACCGATCATAAAGGCGCTCCATCGGGTAGCGGCGCTTCCATTTCCGTGCCGCCAATGAATTCCACACCGGGCAACAACGCCAGGCGCAGGCCGGCCAAGGCGTGCAGCAGGTGCAGGCGGGTGTCGTCTTCGTCTTGCAGGCCCTGGCCGTTGAGGGCGCGGCGCGTACGGTCCAGGGTCATCAGCAGACCGCTGGGTGCGGGCAAGCGTTCACCGGCCTTGAGGCACGCTTTGAAGTAACCGCCCACCCCTTCCACCACCTGGTTGAGCAACACCCGTGGCACACCGAGGATGCGCGGCGAGTAGGCCAGCAGGTCGAGCAGGTTCAGCGCTACGCGCAGGTCGCGCAGGGCGCTGCCGGTGTCTTGGCCGGTAAGGGCCAGGCGCGGCAGGTGTTGCATCAGGCGGTCGAGCATTTGTGCGGCCATGTGCCGGTGTTCGTTCAGGGTTGCGGGCTCGGTCAGGCCAACGATGTCACGCCAGCTGAAACGGGTCAGGCGCTTGGCCGCCAGTTCGGCGCCGAAGGGCCGGGCGATCAAGGTCCACACAAATGCGAACAGCAGGCCCACGGGCCCAGCCAGGTTGACGTTGGCGAAGTTGAGAAAATCCGCGTCATAGGCGCCCTGGATGCTGATGAACGACGAGGTGTTGACCAGCGTCAGCAACATGCCCAGGTAGAATCGTGGCTGTACCGTGAGGGTGCCGATGCAGATAAACGGCACGGCAAAAGCCAGCACCAGCATGGGGAAATCGTGCAGATTGGGCAGCACCAGAAACAGATACAGGCTGGCGAACAGCACCGACATGGCGGTCCAGAAAAAGAACCGGTAGATCTGCGGCGCCGGGTCGTCCATCGAAGCGAAGAAGCTGCAGGCGACGGCGGCCAGGATCACGGCGCTGCCGCCATCGGTCCAGCCCAGCAGGATCCACAGCACCGAGGCGACGATGATCGCGGTAACGGTGGAAAACGCCGAGTAGAACATCAGCCCACGGTCGAGAAATGGCGTGAGCCGGCCCAGGCGCCAGTGGCGGTAGACGGCGCGCCAGGTGTCCTGGCTTTCGCACTGAATGGCGGCTTGCAGGCTGCGACAGTCTTGCCACAGGTCGACCCATTCGCCGAGGCGGTACAGGGCGTTGGAGAACAGCAACGTGTGGCGGTCATCCAGCGCTTCGCCTTGGGGTTGGGCGGCATCGATCTGGTCACGCAGCACACGCCAGCGGTCCAGGGGCGCTTGTTCAGTGGTGCTTTGCAGCCAGGCGTTGGCTTCCTCCAGCAACGGTTTGAGCCGGTCGAGAAACTCCGGTGCGCGATGCTCGATGGCGTACACCGCGTCATCCAGCGCGTCGATTACCGGCAGCAGATGAATCATGCGCCCGCGCAGTTCTTTGGTGTTGCGCACCGTTTGCGGCCGCGCGCCTTCGTGGGGCAACTGGCCGATCATCAACTCAAGGGTGTTGAAGGTGGCAACCATGCCGCCGCGCAGGTTGCTGACCGCTTCAGGGTCAATCTGGCGGGTGAGGAAGCGTTGGCTATAGACCTGAGCATCGCTGAACCACTTGGCCACCGAGCCATCGAACACCGGCATCAGGCGCCGTGGCCAGAACATTGCGCCCACCACCGCTGCGACCGCGATGCCAAGGAAGATTTCTTCGGTACGCGCTTCAGCCACGTCCCACACCGCCAGGGGGTTATCCACCACTGGCAGGGCGATCAGCGGCAAGGTATAGCCGGCCAGCATCAGGGCGTAATTATTGGCCGTGCGCAGGTGCATGGAGAGGAACAGCAAGGTGCCCGTCCATAACGCGATCACCACCACCAACAGGTAAGGCGACTGCACGAACATCGGCACAAACAGCACCGCCGCCGCTGCCCCCATAAAGGTGCCAATGGCGCGGTACAAAGCCTTGGAACTGGTGGGCCCGACAAACGGGCTGGAGACGATATACACGGTAGCCATCGCCCAGTACGGACGCGGCATTTGCATCAGCATGGCGATGTACAGCGCAATCATCGACGCGGCGAACGTGCGGACCCCGTAGAACCAGTCGCGGGCGGGCGGGAAGCCGGTAAAAAATCCGTTCAAGGCGCCACAGCCTCGGCCGCTTCGAAGGCGCGCAGCACGCGCAGTGCGGCTTCCAGGTCGGTGGGCGCGATATCCACAAGGACTTCCTTGCGCAGGCGAACCAGTTGGGCTTCTACCGCCTGCACCAGTTCACGGCCGCGCTCGGTGAGGCTCAGGGCCTTGGCGCGGCGGTCGTGGATGTCTTCGGTGCGGCATACGTAGCCGTCGCCGCACAGCCGATCGAGCAGGCGCACCAATGACGGGCTTTCCATACCGGAGGCCTGGGCTACTTTGACCTGGTGCACACCGTCACCCAAGCGACCGATCATCAACAACGGCACGGCGCAGGCTTCGGAGATGCCATAGCTGACCAGCGTGGTCTGGCAGATTTTGCGCCAGTTACGGGCGCCCACCACCATGCTGCTGCTCAGGTTCATCTGAAGTTGTTCGAGGGATTGGGACACTGGATAGTTCGCATACAGTTAGTTTGCTAACTATTAATATGGTGGAGGGAGGAAGAGCCGTCAAGTTTTGAAACAATTTCTCGATGGATGGAGCGATTCAGCGGCCACACCGCCGGGCGAATGTGGGAGGGGGCTTGCTCCCGATGGCGAGGGGTCAGCCACTGATGCATTTACTGACACGCCCTCATCGGGAGCAAGCCCCCTCCCACATTTGGATCAGCGTCGGATGCCCGGGCTATTTTTCAGCCTGACCATCGAGGCGACGCTGGATCTCGCCCAGCATGTCCAGGCCATCGCGCAGTGAAACCAATGCGGCAGTGACCAAGTGATGGAGGTTTGGGTTGTCGCTTGTTGAGACGAGGGTCTCCAAAAGCTCAGTGCCGATACGTATGCGGCTTCGCGCCGTTTCGTGGAGCAGGTGCGATGGGGCAAAGGTGTTGAAAGCCAGGACGGGAACGCCGGTGGGGTTGGTTTGAAGCGGCTTGTATTGGTCCATCGATAAACCTCACAGATAAGGATTTGAACCACCTTCTCCCGTCGCCAAACGAATAAGGGTGGCAGCTGTACGCAGGTTGGCGAACCGGTTATCTGTGAAACCCGGCAGATCCGAAGATCTCCCGCGCACAGCCGCCATAGAACCCAATGCCTTCATCCAAGGAAAAACGCACGGGGTAGGAACGCTGTAACGCGTCACAGAATTTCGGATCGCCAAATCCGATCGCCGATGTGCGGCGACGGGGCGAACTATAGGGGGGATGGTTGAGGCTGTGCAACCAACATATTGATCTCTACCGTCAGTCGTCTCAGCTTTTTCCAAACGCCATTCGGTAATGACGATGTATATACTTTGTGCATACCATTGCGGAGGAATCGCTGATGTCCAAATTAGCCGTTTTTACAATGAAGCTTGAACCAGAGCTTCGCGACCAGTTCATGGCTGAATGCGAAGCCTCCCATCGTCCTGCATCGCAAATCGTACGCGAAATGATGCGTGAATTCGTTCAGGCCCAGCAGCACTCGCGAGAGTACGATGAGTTTTTGCAACGCAAAGTTGATGCTTCTCGTGCATCCATTCGCGCAGGCCGAGAGGTTTCCAATGAAGATTTGGAAGCTGAATTCGCAGCCAGGCGCGCTCAAGTAGATAGTCAGGGATGAGGGTCGCGTGGACGCCCGAGGCAGGGCAGGATCGTAGAGATATCTGGGATTTTCTGTTTGAGAAAAATCCACAAGCCGCAGCCGACATGGACCGGCGCTTCAGCATGGCAGCACTTGGATTAGCACATAACCCCGAAATTGGCCCAATAGGCCGGATTGCGGGAACACGCGAAATCATTCCGCACCCGAGCTACCGCCTTGTTTATCAAGTTGAGCCCGAAGTAGTGAGGATTGTGGCTCTGGTGCATACAGCTCGCCACTGGCCACCAGAAAGTTACATCCCACATTGATGCCTCAGATCGGCGAGGGCTGATTGCCACATTCCTCAATCACCCGCCCCACCTCCTCCTCAATAAACCCAAACACCTCCTCCGCCACGCTGTACTGAAACTGTTTGCGCCGATGCTTGGAAAGCTTGCCCTCGTTATCCAGGCACATCATCACCAGCTTCGACAAATCACTGCCACGCACGTCGTAGCGTTGATTCACGGCCTTGATCACGCGGTCGTAGCGGTCGAGGAATTCGGTTTCTTCGCGCAGTTCGACTTCCAGTGCGCGGCGGGCCATTTGCAGGGTGAATTCGACGCAGCAGGTGGCGTCCCAGTAGCGGTAGATCGAGGGGTGGCCGATGAAGTCGAACGCCATGTGGTCGCCGTCCAGCCAAGTAACGTTCCAGAATTCCCGCGTCGGCTGCGAGAAGGTCTTGAGCGCCTCCAGATAGGCTTGTTCCTCGTGCTTCATGGCGACGGAGACTGGTAGCAACAAGCCATTTCCCAGTGCGCCGTAATGACAAAGCGTCTGGTGGATCAGGAAGCGAGACAGGCGGCCATTACCGTCCATGAACGGGTGCAGGAACACGAAGCCGAAGGCGGTGACGGCCGCCGCGACCAAGGGATCGACGTCGCGCACGGGCTGGTTGGCGAAGGCCATCAGCTCTTCCATCAGTTCCTGGCAAAGCTCTGGTGCTGGCGGCACGTAGCTCACACCGGCGCCGCCGCGCAGGCCGTTGTGCAGATGATTTTGTTCGTGGCGAAACGCAACGGCTTTGTCGAAGGGATTGGAGACGGTGCTGTTTTGCAGTTCGACCAAGTAGTCTTCGGTGAGCAAACGGCCTTCATGGGACTGGCGCAGTAGTTGGACGAAACGGCGGGATTTTTCTTCGCTGGGTTGTTCTTTTTCGATGGCAAATGAATCGCGGGTTTCGTGCAGGTACGCCCACTGGATGGCGCGGTCCATCATTTCGGGTGGGAGGCTGGCCATGAAGGATTTGGCACGGCCCAGGACATCGAGGCTCATCAAGGCATCAATTTCCTGCGTACGCTCAACAGTCGCACAGTAGGCCAAAGAACCCAAACCGTTGAAGTCGATCCGCCAGCGGGAATTACGCGTAGAAGGCCCGGTTACGTAGCGTTGCGGATCAAACAGAGGGGAAACGCGGCTGTTGATTGGCTTGCTGTAGTCCAACCGTTGGAGGGTCAGGCCCTCCCATAAATAACAGGCTTTGCGGATGAATACGCCGTTGGGTGCTTTATCCAGCTCTTGCAGCAGTTGGTCCGCGCTGACCGCTTCAAGTGCCTGGGCAAGGATGCCGAGGTTGATGCCTTCGTGTTTGAGGGCAAAGAGAATATGGTCGAGCACTGAATCGGCAGCAGGCGCCACTCCATGGGGAACGGCCAGGCAATCGCCAATCATCGAAATCCGCGTGACAGGCTTGATCATTGCGGTACGGGCAGGCGCAATGGCTTTCAGCCCGAGGGTCTGATGGAGATGGGCATAACCGACCAAAGACATCGCGTAACCTCAGAAAAAGTTCACTGACGCGATTAAAGCCCAGATTTTTTCAACCATCACCAGATTTTTTCAAGTTTTAGCGTAACGGCTAAGTTTTTTACACCCCTCGCCCACCGCGCAACATCAAGTTCAGTTCATCCACCACCTCCGCCCAATCCGCATCTTCGAGAATCTCCTCACGCAAAAACGCTTTTTGGCTGGCCGTCCAGAAAAACGCATCCGCCAGTTTCAATTCGGGCTTGAGCGGCGAATGAGCGGCCACAAACTGATCGATGCTGACCGGGTCATCTTCCAACCCAAGCTGTTTGAACAACGACGGCAAGCTATGCACTGGCGATTCCATGATGAGCTCCTGATAGAGAAGGGTTAATCGAGTCTAGCGGCAACCCTCAGGTTGCGGCGCCGGCACCTTGCACAGCACGAACAGACGCGCCCGTGCGCCACCGCCGTCCTGGCGACTGAGCTCGCGCCAACCTTCGGGGAGCGGGGCGAAGTCGTCCGGTGCTTCATTGCTGCTGATCAGCCAGACGCGCCGGGTATTGGCCGGTAATGCCGATAAAGAATCCAGATAGATTCGCCCGCCATCCTGATCTACCAGGGTGCCGAAGCCGTAGGCATTTGGCCGGGTCGACGTGCCGTCGGGTTTGGGCGGGGTGTAGAGCTGCAACTGGGCGTCAGTTTCGTCGTAGTACCCGTAGCTCAGATACCACAGCATGTCGCTGAGGACGATGCGGTCGTCTTCCTGGTAATTGCGATTGACGAACTCCACCGGCACGTTGAATTGGTCGTGCTCATCCACCTCGAAGTTGTTCTTCAGGCCCAGCAGTTCCATGCCCACAAACAGCACCCACAGCGCTGCGCCCAGCCATGACAAGCGTGACGGCAAGCGGTCGATGGCAAGCGCCAGGACGATCGGCAAACCCAGGGCATACACCGTAAGGTAGCGCTCGATAAAGACCGGCGAGATAAACGACACGCCATACACCAACAGCAACGGCAACAAGAAAAACAACGCCGGCAAACGAGCTCCCGGGTGGCGCCAGGCCGTCATCCACACCACCGCAATCAGCAGCAGCGGAAATATCCAGAACAGCGGCGTCCACAAATCATCGCCGGCATCCTGCAACACGAACTGCCAGATCATCGAGGGCACAGACAGCAGGTTGACCGGCTCTTCCCAGCCGATGTCGCCGCCCACCTTGAGCTGGTCGACATGCTGCACCAGGTCCAACAGGTTCGGCAGCCAAGGCAGGTACAACAACACGATCACCACGTTGGCCGCCCACCATGCAGGCCGCGTTATCAAACGTTGGCCTGGCGCCTGCATCCCCAGATAAGCCCAATGCACCAGCACGCACAGCGCGGTGAAGTAATGCGTGTAGAAACCGGCACTCATCAACAGCACATACGCGGCCAAATAGCGCGTGCGTTCGGGCTGACGCATCCAGTACACCAGCGCCAGCGTGGCGCCCAGCAGCCACACGCCCAGCAGCGAATACATGCGCACTTCCTGGCTGTAGCGCACCGCCGTCGGCAACAGCGCCAGCAGGATGCCCGCCAGCACCGCCGCGCGCCGAGTAGACAGTTGCCGCGTCAGCCAGATGCCCAAGCCAACCACGGCTACGCCCGGCAGCGCGCTCATGCTGCGAATGGACCCGATGCTGTCACCGAACACTTCGATCCAGCCGCGCAGCAGGAAGAAATACAGCGGCGGATGCACATCATGGGCCGCGTGAAACCACAGGTCGGCCACGGCGTATTCACTGAGCAACAGGCTCGACCCTTCATCGCCCCAGATCGCCGCCGAGGTGAGGTGGTAAAACCGCAGGGCCATGGCCAGCGCCAGGATCGGTACCCACCAGAGACGGCTGAGTCGACCAGCACCTTGCCAGGTCAGGCGCTGCAAGGCTGGCAGCGCTCCGGCTTTTTCGTTTTGCTCAACCACAGACCGACGCACTTCAATACCCCTGGCATTAGCTCGCTTGCCTGAGCGCAAACACCGCCACTCTAGGACAAAAGCCCAGGCTTCGCCGCTGGAATCGGACAAATCGGTATTTTGCGTAGGACCTCACCGAAGCACAGCTCAGAACAGGCTATTATTGGGGCCCTCCAAGGACTCAGGATCAAGGACACGTCATGCGCATCGGTTTTTTGTCACCTCTGGCACTGGCTCTCCTGGCCAGTATTTCCCTACAGGCTCAGGCCAGCTCCGACGATTCATGCTACCCCGACTGGCGTGTCTCGCGTGACAGCCTCGAACCGTGCAGCAACCAGCCCTTTCTCAGCCCGGGCAACGACAGCCGGGTCAACCTGCGCCTATTGCTGGCCGACAAAAAAGCCGCGCCGCTGACGCCCAATGCCTTGGGCGAAGACGATTTGGCCCAGGGTTTCGGACCGGTGCCGTTTCCGGTGTATCGCCTGGTGCCAGTGCCGGCCGCGAATGATGAGCCCGATAACAAAGCGGACGATTCACGCACGGCCGAACTCGACACCCTGCTCCAACCGCTGGGCATCAAGCGCGAGGAATACAAGACTGCCGGTGAAGCGTTCCTGAATGGCGAAGGCAGCCGCTGCCGCAGCAACAGCGATGACAGCGCCACGGCGTTTATCAGTCAGGTGATCAAAGCCGATATGCCGCCAGCCGAGCGCGACGTGCTGGTGAAAGCGCGGTTGCAGTTGCTGACCACCTGTGACTTCACAGGCCAGGTGGTGGACGCGCAGTTGACGCCCTCGGCCAATGCCCAGCTGTTTCGCACTTACCTGCAGGCCGCCGCCGATTTCTACGGCGGTCGCTTCGTTTACGCTGAGCGCGGTTTCGCCGCCGCCTCGACCAGCGAGGTGCCCTGGCTGAAAGAAACCGCACTGTACATGACCGCACGCACCTCGTTGAACCGGGCCCAGGCCGAAGCCTTCGATGAGTACGGGATGCCGCAACGCGAGCATGTGGATAAGTCTGCCTTGAGCGACGCTGAAGAAGGCTTTCTCGGTTACCTGAAACATTATCCACAAGGCGATTACGTTGCATCCGCCCGTGGCCTGTTGCGCCGCGTGCACTGGCTGGCGAACGACGACGCCAAGCTCGCCGAAGACTTCACCTGGCAATTCACCGAGGCCACTGACGGCCAGCGTAACGTGAGCGTCGACGAGTTGGTTGAAGAAGCCGACCTCAAGTTGCTCATGGTCGGCAACAACTCGGCGAACAGCCCGATGCTGCAAGTGGTCAGCGACCTGATGGCGATGCGCGCCCATACGCCGCCGCTGTTGAGCCGCGAAGACCTCGACAAGCAAAAGAGCACATTCGCCAACGAACCGGCATTGTTCGACTACCTGCAAGCGGCGTATGCCCTGTACGTCGAGCATCAACCTGATGCTGCCCTCAAGCATCTGCCTGCGGATATGCCGTCGAACCTCGACTACTTTGCCTTCAGCCAGCAGACCTTGCGCGCCTTGGCACTGGAGGCCAAGCAAGATTGGAAGGGCGCCGAGAGCCTGTGGCTGCAAATGCTACCGCTGGCCAAGCAACCGCTGCAACGCGACCAACTGGAGTTAGCCTTGGCGATGAACTATGAGCGCAGCGGCCAACTGGCCAAGGTGTTCGCAACCGATTCGCCGATCAGCGCCAAGCAAGTGCGCTACATCCTGCTGCGCAACGTCGCCGGGCCCGACCTGCTGCGCCAGCAGATCGCCAACGCCAGCGACCCGACCGAACGCCAGAGCGCGCAATTCGTGCTGCTCTACAAAGACCTGCTGCACCGCCAGTTCGCGACCTTTGCCGATGACCTCAAGCAGGCCTCGCTCTCTGATGACAAGCTCGGCACCAGCCTGGGCTACACCTACACCAGCGGCCAGACCTTGAAGCTGTTCCAGTGGAACGGTGACAAAGCCGAATCGGGCTACGCTTGCCCAAGCATCGCGCAAACCGCCGCGACCTTGCAGGATGAGGCCAAAAACCCCCACGCCTTGAACTGCTTCGGTGAGTTCATCCTGCGCAACGGCCTGGACGGCATGCCACTGGAACAACCCCGCGCCGCCGGCAGCCTGGGCAGCACCGCCTCGCAGTTCAAAGGTGAAACCTTCTCGCGGCTGGACGGCTACAAACAGGTGATCGCCAACGCCAAAGCACCGAAAACCGACAAGGCGTACGCGTTGTTCCGCGCCATCAACTGCTACGCGCCGGCCGGTTACAACAGCTGCGGGGGTGAAGACGTTGCGCCAGCGGTGCGCAAAGCCTGGTTCCGCCAACTCAAGACCGGTTTTGCCGATACCCAGTGGGGCAAGTCGCTGCAGTACTACTGGTGAAGTCGCTGTGGCTGGGCTTGTTGTTGCTGGCAAGCCCGGCTTTTGGCGCCGTCGAAGCCCGCGACTATGACGCTTTCTGGCTGTGGAGTGGTGTCACGCCGCAGCCGGTGATCAAGCAGGCAAAAACCCTGTACATCCTACAAGGCCAGATCAACTCCACCCGCCGCGCCCCCCAGCGCGGCGTGCAATTGATCGCCCAAGGCATCAGCGTGCCACGCATTAGCCAAGGCGAAATCTGGGTGGTCTATCGCGCCCACACCTTGCACTGGCCGGAACAGGTCTACACCCAACTGCTCGGCCAGGTGCAACGCTGGCGCGACGCGGGTAACCCTGTGATCGGCATCCAGATCGACTTCGACGCCCGCACCCAGTACCTGCACGAATACGCTGATTTTCTGCGCGACCTGCGCCGGCGTCTGCCTGCCGACCTGCGGTTAAGCATCACCGGCCTGATGGACTGGAGCAGCAACGCCGACCCGGCCGCCATCGCCCAGCTCAAAGGCGTGGTGGATGAAGTGGTGGTGCAGACGTATCAAGGGCGGCACAGCATCCCGGATTACGCGGCGTACCTGCCACGGATGAACCGAATGGGAGTTCCGTTCAAGATCGGTTTGATTCAAGGCGGCGAGTGGGAGGCGCCAGGGTATTTGCAAGGGAATGAGTGGTTTCGGGGGTATGTGGTGTTTTTGCAGAACCCTTGAATCTTCCAAACATGGAAAAAAACCGTCTATCAAACCGGTTTTTTTGCGTGTGGCCTTAGCAACTTGAATGATATAAGTTGCCCTTACTGCCTTAAGGGGTGATATATCATGCATGAAACAGGCAAGCCATACCCCCACAAAGGGTATATCTCAGAGAGAAGCGCTGAACTGATGAGAGGTATCGGGAACGGTATCGAAATAGCCCGTATTCGTCGCCGTTTGAAAATCTCGACCATATGCAGCCGGGCGGGCATTACACGACAGACGTATCAGCGGCTGAGACAGGGAGAAGCAGGCGTATCCCTCGGCGTGCTGATGAATGTGCTTAGCGCGATGGACCTGGAAGAAGGTATGGCGAGCATTGCGTCACCAGAACTTGACCAGGTTGGGATTACCATGAGCCTCGCCCGTGAGCCCGACCGAATTCGCACAGAAGGGGAACCTGATGTCTTGGAAGCCGATTGGTAACGCATTCGTTTTTTCAGCTCACTCAGTCGGTGATCCGGTCCCTGTTGGTGAGGTGGCCATGCACGCAAGCGGATTCGTTTTTCGCTACGCCAACAGCTGGCTTGCGCGCCCCAACGCATTTGCGATTGACCCGCTTAGCCTGCCACTGACCCCTAACCAGTATTCCTCGACACGCATGTTTGGTGTGCTCGACGACGCAACGCCCGACAATTGGGGTCGGCGTGTTCTACTGGCGACCCACAAACAGCATCCACAAAACGAAGTTGAATGGCTCCTTGCTTCGCGGGGTGCGGGAGTGGGCTGCCTGCTGTTCAGTGCGTCAAGAAATCTGCTGCCGACTCTGCACCAACCTCCGCGATTTGAAGACCTTGAGAAAATCATGGTGGGCCTTGATCAGGTCGAAAAAGGTAATGTCGACCTGCCTGCGGAAATCGCACGACTATTCGAATTCGGCAGTTCCATGGGCGGCGCCAGGCCGAAGGTCACCGTGACTCACGAAGGTAAGGAATGGATTGCTAAATTCGGCCGTAGCGACGATGTTTTCGATCAACCACGTGCTGAATTCGCCAGCCTTCAAATGGCGGATGCGGCAGGTCTACCCGCAGCCGGGCACAAGTTGGTAGAGGTCGCCGGCAAACCGGTTTTGATGGTCGAACGTTTTGACCGGCATGAGGGGGCTGGACGCGAGCACTATGTCAGCTGCAATTCGTTGGTCAGCACTGAGAAGCCGCGAATGCGAGTTGACGCGGTTGAGAGTGCCGTTTCCTATTCCAGAATCGCAGATGTTTTGAAGAAGATCAGCGACGATGCCACGTTTGATATGCGTGAGCTTTACAAGCGTATGGCCTTCAATGTGCTGATCGGCAATAGCGACGACCACCTGAAACAAACCGGGCTTCTGCTGACCAGCGCCTCGGGCTATTCCCTTGCGCCAGTATTTGACGTGTTGCCCCACCCCACGCAACTAGGCTTGCAGGCGTTGATCATCGGGAATGAGGGCAGGGTATCGTCTGTCAGCAATTTGCTGAGTACGCCTGAACGCTTTGGGTTGGGGGCGGATGAAGCAAGGTCCATCGTCACGGATATGTATGCCGTCGTGCGAGAAGCCTCCGGCTTTTTCGAAGCGGCAGGCTGTAGCGGTGCCGATGTGCGCATGCTTTCCAATGTGTGTACACGATTTGCAGCGGACCTCGCTTAGGATCAAGGATCTCGGGCTGCAACAAAGCGCACCCTCATTACTGAGCGACTGGCAACGGATACACCGACTCCCACCCTCCTCCCAGCGCCTTGTACAACCCGACCATGGCCAATGACACGCCGGTGGAGCTTTCCACCCACTGCTCTTGAGTTGCCAGCAATGCGCTTTGCACGGTGAGTACATTGACGAAATCCGCCACA
Organism: Pseudomonas sp. P867; assembly: GCF_019891455.1. Lineage (NCBI taxonomy): Bacteria > Pseudomonadati > Pseudomonadota > Gammaproteobacteria > Pseudomonadales > Pseudomonadaceae > Pseudomonas > Pseudomonas sp. P867. The sequence continues at coordinate 446,829 of NZ_JAFLXB010000004.1, forward strand.
CCTTCGACGTACTGGTGTTGCGCGGTGGTCAGCGCGATCTGGTTCTGGCGCACCGCTTCGGCCAGGCTGTCGCGACGCAATTGGCTGGCGTTGTAGCGGGTCAGTTGGTCGTCGATTTCATGCCAGGCGCGCAGCACGGTTTGCTGGTAGGCAAGGGCCGCTTCCTGTTGCTGGGCTTCGCGCAAATCCACCATGCCTTGCAGGCGCCCACCGTTGAACAGTGGCAGGCTTAATTGCGGGCCGAGGGCAAATGCGCGGGAGCCCCAGGAGCCGAAGTCCGACAGTTGCATGGCTTGAGAGCCGAGGCTGCCGGACAGGGTGATGCGCGGGTAAAAGTCGCCCTTGGCCACGCCGATGCTGGCAGTGGCGGCGTGCAAGCGCGCTTCTGCCTGGCGGATGTCGGGACGGCGTTCGGCCAGCTCCGAGGGCAGGCCAATGGCGACCTGACGCTGGGTTTGCGGCACGGCGGCGTCCTTGGACAGCTGCGCGTGCAAGGCCTGGGGCGGTTCGCCCATCAGCAGGCTCAGGGCGTTGATCAGTTGGTCCTGGCGTTGCTGCAAATCCGGCAGACGCGCTTCGATGGCCGCGACCTGGGCGGCGGCTTCGGCCACGTCGAGGTCGGTCGCTACGCCATCAGCCAGACGCAGTTGCGAGAGCTTGAGGCTGTGGCGGGCGACGTCGAGGTTTTGCTCGGTGACGGCGCGGGTATTTTGTACGCCGCGCAGTTGAATATAGTCCTGGGCGGTCTCGGCCAACACCGACAACAGCACGGCACGACGGTCGTTTTCGGCGACTTCCAGCGTGGCGTCGGCTGCTTCGGTTTCACGCTTGACCCGGCCCCAGAAATCCAGCTCCCAAGAGGCCGAGAAGCCCATGTCCCATTGGTTGAAGGCCGAACGGCCGTTCTCGCCGGAAGGGTCGTTCAAGCCTTTGCCACTGTTACGTTTGCGCTGGTAGCCGCCACCCGCATCGACATTGGGGTAACGCTCGGCGGTGGTCACCTGGCGTACGGCGCGGCTCTGTTGCAGGCGGCTGCTGGCCAGTTTCAAGTCGAGGTTATCGCTGAGGGCCCGGCGTGTCAGGGCGGAAAGCTGCGCGTCGTGGAACACGTCCCACCAGCGCTCCTGCAAGGGATCGCTAACGGCACGGCTGGCAGCTTGTCGGCCCTGGGGTTCGCTCCACTGATTGATCTGCGGGCTCTCGGGCCGCTGGAAGTCGGGACCGACCGTGCAGGCACTCAGGCTGATCAGGCTTAAGGTGAGCCAGGCGACGTGTTTCATTGCTGGGCCACCTCACGCTGTTGCGCGACCGGCCGCGTATCGACGCTGGCTTCCACCGACATGCCGACGCGCAGGCGCTCGGTCAATGGCTGGTTCGGCTCAAGCACGATCTTCACCGGAATACGCTGCACCACCTTGGTGAAGTTGCCGGTGGCGTTGTCCGGTTTGACCGAGGCAAAGGTCACCCCCGTGGCCGGCGCCAGGCTTTCCAGATGGCCTTTGAGCAGTTCGCCGTCAAGGCTGTCGACGCTGACCTGCACCGCTTGCCCCGCGTGCATATGCGACAGTTGCGTCTCCTGGAAGTTGGCTACCACATAGGCCTCGGCCAGCGGCACGACCGCGAGGATCTTGCTGCCCGGGGTCACATAGGCGCCGACCCGCACCGCTCGCTCGCCGACCATGCCATCGACCGGCGCGACAATGCGCGTGTAGGACAACTGATAACTGGCCATTTCCAACGCCGCCTGGGCGCGCTTGAGCCCACCTTCGGCGGCGTCACGCTGGGCGGTGAGGATTTCCACCTGCTTGCGTTCGGCGGCCAGCACTGCGGTGGATTTGGCCAGGCGTGCGGTGGCCTGGTCGATACGGGTCTTGGCTTGTTGGGCGTTCTGCACGGTACCTGCGCCGACGCCAGCGAGGTGGTTGTAGCGGTTCAGTTCGTGTTCGGCGAAGGCGACTTCGGCGCGATCCGCCGCGACAGTGGCCTGGGCCTGGGCGATCACCGAGCTCTGGCGCTCCAGGGTCGCGCTGGCGTTTTTCAACTGGGCCTGGGCGACCAAGGTGTCGGCATCGGCGGCCTGGGCGGCGGCGCGAAAGTCGCGGTCGTCGATCAACGCCAACAGTTGGCCGGCCTTGACGCGCTGGTTGTCTTCTACCAGCACTTCCTTGATGAAGCCCGCCACCCGCGGCGCCACCAGGGTGAAGTCGGCGGCGACGAAGGCGTCGTTGGTGGTCTGGTGCTTGCTGCCCAGTACGCCCGGCGCAACCAGATAAACCAGTACGCCAACGGCAAATACAGCAATAACGGAGACGGCAATTTTGTCTTTGCGTTTCATGGAAAGTCCTTGTGGTCAGGCCGGAGCGCGAGGCGGATAGATCCGCGTGGGCATCCAGAAAATCAGCAGGATCAACGCCACCGCGACACCGGCCATGACGACGTAAAGATCCGAAGAGGTCAGCACCACGGTCTGCTCGTGCAAGCGGTGGGCGAGGCCCGGAGCCTCAGTGTCGGCCAGGGGCGAATTGCCCAGGCGGTCCACCAACATGGTTGAATGGAAATGCCCGCGCTGGGTGGTCAATGTATCCAGCACCGCAGTGGCGATCACAGCGGCCAGGCCCTTGACGGTATTGAACCAGGCCGAAGCGAACGGCCCTTCGATGGGTTGAATACTGCCGGTGGACAACATCAGCAGTGGCAACACGGCCATCGGCTGGCCGAAAATCTGCAACAGGTACCAGCCATAAAAATCGTCGCGGATCCACGCCGAAGTCAGGTGCGAACTGCCGATGCAGCACAGCACCAACATGCCAAGGCCAATCCCCAGCACCCAGCGGCAATCGACCCAGCGCAGGTTGCACAGCGCCGCCACCAACGGCAACGCGATCAATTGCGGCAACGCCATCAGCAGCATCACCGGCGCAGTTTGCAACGGCCGGTACCCCTGGACCTGGGCAAGGAAACTGGAGGGGATGATGATCACCGAGGTCAGCACCATCAGCACGCCTGCCAGCACGATCAGGGCGAAGGCCAGGTTGCGCAGGCCGAGCATCTGCAATTTGAAGAAGGGTATTGGCTGCGACCATTCGTTGAGCATGAACAACACCAGCAAGAGCGTGCCACCACACAACAGGAAGGTGATCAGGCCCGACTCGAACCAATCCAGGCGATTGCCCTGCAACAGCCCGATCACCAACATGCAGATCGCCGGAAAGCCCAGCAGCAGGCCGCGCCAGTTGAACTGTTTGAAACGCTCCAGGCGCAGCGGGTCCTGCGGTATGCCATAGGCCACGGCGACCATCGCCAGCAGGCACGGCGCGACGATTTGCCAGAACGCCCACTGCCAGCCGACGTATTCGGTCCACAACGCCGCCAGCGGAGTACCCAGGCTCGGGCCGAAGGTGGCGGTCAGGGCGTAGCCGGCCAGGCCATACAGCTTGACGTTGGCGGGCAGGAAACGCAGTGCCACGGTCATCAGCATCGGCGGCAGCGCGCCACCGGCCAGGCCTTGCACGGTACGCAGCAGCAGCAGGCTTTCGTAGTTGGGTGCGAACGGGCAGAGAATGCCCAACACGGTGAACAAGCCGATGGCGCACAGCGTGAAACGGCGCAGGGAAAACGTCACCGAACACCACGGCGCAAAGGCCATGGCCGCCACGGAAGTGGCCGTGTAGGCGGCGACCAGCCAGGTGCCTTCATCAAAGCCGATGTACATCGCACCGCGGATATCGGCAAGCGCCACCTTGGTGACCATCTCGTTGAGACCGGACACCAGCACCGCCAACAACACGCCGACCAGGCCGATGATGATGCGCGGGCCGAACACGGGCGGGGCCGGGGCAACAGGTTTGGCTGCGGCCTGAAAAGCGGGGGCAGCGAGGGATGTCATGAACAGGTAACTCGGAATGAGAAATACCTGAGCAGTTTAATCAGGCTATAGCATGACAAAAAGTTACTTATCGGAAGTTTATAAGTGCGCCAGGCGCAATCCATAGGTGGGAGGGGGCTTGCTCCCGATGGCGGTATGACAGCCACCTGATGTGAAGCTGATACACCTCTATCGGGAGCAAGCCCCCTCCCACATTTGATTGTGCATGGCTGGAGGTTTTTAGTTGGGTTGGGCTTCCAGCCAGGTGGCGTGGCAACTCTCGCGCATGGTTTCACGCAGCCATTTGTGCGCGGGGTCTTTGTCGAAGCGCGGGTGCCAGGATTGGGCCAATACCAGGGTCGGCAAGGAGATCGGCAGCGGGAATGCACGCAATGGCAAGTTCAGGCGTTTGGCGCTCAGGAGCGCTTCCTTGGGCACCGGCATGATCAGGTCGGATTCCGGCAACATGAACATGGCACCGTGGAAGCCCGGCGCGATCATCGCCACGCGGCGCTCCAGACCCTGCTCGTTCAGCGCGGTGTCGATCGGCCCGCGGGCGATGCCGCGGCGCGAGATGCTGATATGGGAATAGCTGGCAAAGCGTGCGGCGGTGATCTCTTCGTCGAACAGTGGGTGATCTTGTCGCGCCAGGCCGACGAAGGTGGTGGAGAACAGGTTCTGCACCTTCACTTCGGGGCTGACCGGCATGGTGTTGCTCACACGCAGATCCAGGCGCCCTTCGCGCAGAGCTTCGTCGTCGGTGTCGCCTTCAGGCACAAAGCGCAGCTCGCACAGCGGGGCCACACGCTCCATGGTGTCGAACAAGCGACCGCCATATACGCCAATAAAAAAGTCATTGGCGCGTACGCTGAAACGGCGGCGCAAGGTACTCAAATCGACTTGATCCGCCGAGCGAAACAGCAACGCCGCCTGCTCCACCACGTTGCGTACCTGGCCTTGCAGCTCAAGCGCCTTGGGCGTCGGCACCAGGCCGCGACCGGCACGTACCAGGATCGGGTCACCGACAGCTTCACGGATACGCGTGAGGGTACGGCTCATGGCCGCCGGGCTGAGGTTCATCCGCCGTGCGGCGCCGACCACACTGCCCTCATCGAGCAACGCGTCGAGGGCGACCAGCAGGTTCATGTCTGGTAATTGCATGCCAAGCACTCGTGATCTGTGGGGAGTGAGCTGGGCGCAATTCTAGCAGCAATCAGATCCAATACTGCTGGGCCAATGATTACTGGCCCGAATCGAAAGAGTAAGGGGACGGCCAAGTGGTGGGCTTCGGGTTGTTGGGAACACACTCTAAAATCGGAAAGTGCTCCGGCACCTCAACGCGTTTTAACACATACGCTTTCTTCTCCAAGGAGAACTCCTGAAGCTTGGGAGCCAGCAGCACGCGTCGCTGTTCAGGCCCCAGGAAAATTGCGCTGTACTGCCGGTCGTCAACACCTGCACAACGAAACGTATCATTGAAGTCTGTCGTGTGAGCCGTACGGTACAAAATCTCGGCACGGCGCTCCGGCGACAAGTTGCTACTGATAAACAGCGCACCAATACCGCAGGTAATCAGTGCCGTTATTGCTGGAACCACCACACCCCATTTTTCCTCGGCAGAGCTGGCACTTTCGAAATAACTTCCCATACAGATCAACACTACAATAAATGCGGTGATCAGCACGACGGCGATGCAAGGCCAAAACATCAGCTTGGCCATGTGAAGGGTTGTGCCAGCGATCATTGTCAAAGGAAAAGCAGATGCATCGACATGGAAAATTGCATTAACGTCGGCCACCGCCCGCAGTCGTCCTACGTAACCTAAGGTCGCGAGCAAAAAGCCCCAGAAGATCACAGTGACCTTGAAGTCCTTGAAAAGCCGTTCGAGGATTTTTTCAATAAACGCCAGGACCACATAAAAACCAGTTGCGACCGAACAAGCCAATAGTAAAAACGCCGTATCGGCTGACACGTAGTTTTCCTTGATCAAGCCGGAAAAACCCAAAAGCATAAGTAGCGAAACGACGGAGATAATCGTCAATGTATTCTTGTTTGAAGTGTGCATAGCGTTGTTCCAACCAGAAAGTCTTCTGGTTATCCCCATCGGCCAGAGTATTGGAAGCTTTAGAGGCCGATGGCTAATCAGAAAGGCGCATCGCCCTGGATGGTGGTGCGATACAACTTGCGGCGCAGGTGGCTTGGGCAACCGGCGGCCAAGTGGATCAGCGAGCGGTTGTCCCAGAACACCAGGTCGTGGGGCTGCCACTGGTGGCGGTAGATGTTTTCCGGCAGCACGCTGTGGGCATAGAGCTGGGCCAGCAAGTCACGGCTTTCGTCATCGGGCAGGCCGACGATACGGGTGGTGAAGCCTTCGCTGACGAACAACGCCTGGCGGCCGTTTTCAGGGTGGGTGCGCACGACGGGGTGCACCACTTCGGCGACCTGGGCGAGTTGTTCAGGGGTGAGGGTCGGGCGCCAGTTGCCTTCGAATTTGGTTTCGCTGTAGCGCGCCGTGTAGGAGTGCGCAGCACTGCGGCCTGCAACGGCTTTGCGCAGGTGCTCGGGCAGTTGCTCCCAGGCTTTGTGCATATCGGCGAACAGGGTGTCACCGCCTTCGGCAGGCAGTTCCTGAGCGTGCAGCATCGAGCCGAGGCTGGGCAGTTCCTTGTACGACAGGTCCGAGTGCCAGAACTTGCCCGCGTCCCCCAGGCCGATGGATTGGCCGTTCTCGATGATGTTGGAGACGATCAGGATTTCCGGGTGATTGGCCAGCAGGAATTGTTTGAGCACGTGGATCTGCAGCACACCGAAACGACGGCTGAAAGCGATCTGTTGTTCGGGGGTGATGCGTTGGTCGCGGAACACCACGACGTGGTGGTCCAGATGTGCGCGGTGGATACGGGCAAAGTCCTGGTCATTGACCGGGCGGGATAAGTCCAGGCCGATGATCTCGGCGCCTACACTGCCGGGGAAGGGCCGGACATCGAAGGTTTGGGCAGTGGTGGGGGCAGCAGCGGTGGCGGACATTGGTTTCACTCCCGGCGGACAGGGGAGTGAATTTATAGGTATAAGAATGGAAGTTTAAATACTGTTAGGGCATATCGATATGGCGTTTGGTTTGAGGTGCTGGGGGATGCTGAGGGCCTCATCGGGGGCAAGCCCCCTCCCACATTTTGATTTGTGAACACATTCAAATGTGGGAGCTGGCTTGCCTGCGATGAGGTCGGTACAGGCGCTGAAGATCAACGCTCGTGCAACGCCTCGGCCCGCGCCTTGATGATCGGTTTGAGCAGGTAGCTGAGGATGCTTTTCTTGCCGGTGATGATGTCCACCGAGGCAACCATGCCCGGGATGATCAGCAACGGCTTCTCATCGGTGCCCAAGTGGCTGCGGTCGGTACGCAGGGTGATCATGTAGTAAGTGGTTTTCTTGTCTTCATCGGTGATGGTGTCGGCACCGATGCGTTCGAGCTTGGCCTTCAGCCCACCGTAGACGGTGTAGTCGTAGGCGGTGAATTTGACCACGGCTTCTTGCCCTGGGTGCAGGAAAGCGATGTCTTGCGGGCGGATCTTGGCTTCCACCAGCAGGGTGTCGTTCAGCGGTACGATTTCGACCATGTCGCTGCCCGGCTGGATCACGCCGCCGACCGTGTTGACCAATAGTTGCTTGACGATCCCGCGCACCGGCGAGGTGACCAGGGTACGGCTGACCCGGTCGTCCAACGCGCGGCCCGTGGACTCGGCCTTGTTCAGTTCAGTGCGAGCCTCGTTGAGCTGGGTCAGGGCTTCACTGCGGAACTTGCCACGGGTTTCGTCGATCTTGCGCTGCACTTCCTTGATCGCCGATTCGGCGCGGGGGATTGCCAGGGTGGTGGCATCCAGTTGGCCGCGGGTTTCCATTTCGGCGCGCTTGAGGCGCAGCACTTCCACCGGCGATACCGCGCCTTGCGCCACCAGTGGCTCGGACATGTTGATTTCCTGGCGCTGCAGGGACAACTGGCTGCGGTACTGGCCCTGTTTGGAGGTGAACTCGCGCAGTTCCTGCTGGCGCTGTACCAGTTGCTCTTGCAGGCCGCCGACTTCGTCTTTCAGTTGCTGGCGTCGGCTCTCATACAAGGAGCGCTCGTTGGCAGCCTGGCTCGGCGCGGCCTTGAGTACGTCGTCGGGGATGTTCAGTGGGCGATCATCCACCTGCGCACTCAGGCGCTCGACGCGCAGTTGCATGGCCAGGCGCAAGGCTTCGGTTTCTCCGGCGTTGGAAACGAACCGGGTGTCGTCGAGGCGAATCAACGGGGCACCGGCCTCTACGATCTGGCCTTCCTTGACGTACAGCTCGGCAACGATACCGCCTTCCAAGTTCTGGATTTTCTGCAATTTGGACGACGGAATCGCCTTGCCGTCGCCACGGGTCACTTCGTCGATCTGGGAGAAACCCGCCCAAACCACCAGGAACACGAAAAAACCGATGATCGCCCAGATGGTCAGGCGAATAACGCGCGGGGCATCTTCGATCAGCGCTTTGTTGACCTCGGGCAGGGGCTGGCCCTGCAGCGAGTCGGCGCCTTTGAAATAGCGGCCGACCGCACTCTTGATGGACTTAAGCAACACTGATCTGCCCCTTCTTCAACGCTTCCATGACCACGGCTTTCGGGCCGTCCGCGAGAATCTGCCCACGGTCGACCACCAGCAGGCGGTCCACCAGCGAGAGCAGTGAGGCTCGGTGCGTGACCAGCACCACGGTCTTGTTTTGCACCACGGCTTGCAGGCGTTGTTTCAAGCGTTCTTCACCGGTGTTGTCCATGGCGCTGGTGGGTTCGTCCAGCAGCAGGATGGGCGGGTTGAGCAACAGCGCGCGGGCCAGGGCGACGTTCTGACGCTGGCCGCCGGAGAGGTTCTGACCACGCTCGCCCACTTGCAGCTCGTAGCCCTGAGGGTGCAGACGGGCGAATTCGTGTACACCGGCCAGCTCGGCGGCTTGCAGCACCATTTCGTCTTCGACGTAGCGCGCACCGCTGACCAGGTTGTCGCGCAGGGTGCCAGCAAGCAACTGAATGTCCTGGGCGACGTAGCCGATGTTATGGCGCAACTCGCTGACGTCGATCTGGCGCACGTCCACGCCGTCCACCAGCAGGGCGCCGGAGTCAGGCTGATACAGGCCGACAATCAGTTTGGCCAGGGAGCTTTTGCCCGAGCCGCTACGACCGATGATGCCGATTTTTTCCCCTGGCTTGATCACCAGGTTGATGTTCTTCAGCGCCAGGTTCTGCTGGTTGGGGTAGGTGAAGTTCAGGCCCCGGCATTCGATGGCGCCTTGCAGGGTGCGGCGGCTCATGGGGCGCTCTTCGAAATTGCGCTCTTGAGGCAGCTCCATCATCTGGTCCACCGAGGTCATGGTGACCTTGGCCTGCTGATAGCGCGTGAGCAGGCCCGACAGCGAAGCCAGCGGGCTCAAGGCGCGGCCACTGAGCATGTAGCAGGCAATCAGGCCGCCCATACTCAGGTTGCCGTCGATGATCTGGTACACGCCGAATACGATCATGATCACGCCGGCCAATTGCTGGATCAGCAGGGTCATGTTCATCGACAGGCCCGACAGCAACTTCACCCGCAGTTCAAGCCGGCTCAGGGTGCCGATGGTCTGCTCCCAGCCATACTGGCGCTCGCTCTCGGCATTGTTGACCTTGACCGCATCGAGCCCGGCGAGGGTTTCGATCAGGCTCGACTGGCGTTCAGCGGCCAGGGCCATGGTGCGTTCCATGGTGGCTACCAAGGGCTTTTGCAGGGCATAGCCGATGCCCAGGGCAAGCGGAAACGCCAGCACCGGGATCCACACCAGGTGCCCGCCGAGGATGGCGATCACCATAAAGATCAGCAGCGTGAACGGCAGGTCGATCAGGCTGGTGAGGGTCAGCGACGCGAGAAAATCGCGCAGGCTTTGAAACTCATGGATGTTCTGGGCGAAGCTGCCGACCCGCGCCGGACGGTACTTCATGGACATGCCGACGATGCGTTCGAACAGCGTGGCCGAGATGATCAGGTCGGTTTTTTTACCGGCCAGGTCCAGGCACAGGCTGCGCAGGCTTTTGAGGATCAGGTCGAACAGGTATGCACCACAGATGCCCACGGCCAACACCCACAGGGTGGCGGTGGCCTGGTTCGGTACGACGCGGTCGTACACGTTCATCACGAACAGCGGCGCGGCCATGGCGATGATGTTGATCAGGAAGCTGGCGGCGATGGCGTCGGTGTAGAGCCAGCGCGAACGCATGAGGGTGTCACGGAACCACGAACGCGCCCGTGGAATCAGGCTGCCGTGGTTGACGTCGAATTTGTGTTGCGGCTGGGCGAAGAAGACCTTGCCGATGTAGTCGTCGGCCAATGCTTCGCGCTTGATCAGCACTTCGCCGCCGTCACTTTCGCTGAGCAGCACCCGCGCCTCATCATCGCCCTGCCAACCCACCAGCACGGTGCTGCGACCGTCCTTGAGCAACAGCAGGGCCGGCAATGCAATCGTCGGGATCTGCTCCAGCTTGCGTTGCAGCAGCCGGCCTTGCAGCCCGGCCCGCGCAGCAGCACGCGGCAGCAGTTCGGCACTCAAGCGTTGCGAGGGCAGCGGCAGGCCGGTGGTGAGCATGGCCGCGCTGGCAGGCTTCTGGTGCAGTGCGCAGAGTGCCAGCAACCCGTCGAGCAAAGGGTCGTCGTGCAAAGCGCGTGGATCATGACTGAGATGAACTCGACCGATTTCAGATTCCACGCGGTGCACTCTCGACTAACAGATGGGGCTATTGGGGTGGCTCAATTCATCCCAGGCAGTTGGACTTTAGGTTTCACGTCGTTCTGCACGACGGAGGCCATCGGTGCGACCACTCCCTGGCTCTTGAGCAATTCGCCCATGGTCGCCTTGATTCGGTACTGAGTAAATAACTGAATGTTCTTGATTTCTTCCAGGCGGCGGGAAGCGGTGAACAATTCATTCTCGCTGTCGAGCAAATCCAACAGGGTACGTTGGCCAAGGCTGAACTGCTGCTGGTAAGACGTGCGTACGCGGGTGCTGTGATCCACATACTGCTGGGCGACCGGCAATTGCGCGTTGGCGTTACTCAAGGCGTTCCAAGCCAAGCCTAGCTCTTCGTTGAGTTGGCGCAAGGCGTTGTTGCGAATATCCAAGGCCTGGTTGGCCTGGTAGGACTTCGATTGCAGGTCAGCCTTGTTGCTGCCACCGGCAAACAGGTTGAAGCGCATGCGCACCATGGCTTCCCAGCCGTTGCTGTGGTTGGGATCACCGGAGACGTTGTTGTCGGCGTTGGTGCCAAGCTCGGCGTCAAAGCGCGGGTAGAAGGTGGACTTGGCGGCTTCGTACTGCTTCTCGGCGGCGGAGATATCCGACTCGGCCGAGCGCAGGATCGGGCTGTTATCGAGCATCTGGCGACGGGCTTCATTCAGGTCGGCCGGCAGCATGGCCATGAACGGGGCCGGGCGCTCGAGTTGGTCTGGCATCTGGCCTACGGCGCTGAGGTAGTTGACCTGCGCGTCGGCCAGGTTGGTTTGCTCGGTGATCAAGTTGTTGCGGGCCTGGGCCAGACGCGCTTCGGCCTGGTCCTGGTCGGCACCGTTGCCGACGCCACGCTGGGTGCGCAACTTGATCTGATCGTAGATGCGCTCGTGGTTGCGCAGGTTGTCTTCGGCCAGGCGCACAAACTCACGACGGGTCAGCACTTCCAGGTAAACCTGGGCAACGGTCAGCGCTGTGCGTTCGGACGTACCGAGCAAGGAATAGGCACGGGAATTAACGTTGGCTTGTTGACGCCCGACTTCGCTGGAGGTAGCGAAACCGTCAAAAATCATTTGCTGCAGACGCAGGCTGGATTCACCGCGGTTGAGCGTGTCCCAGTGGTTGCCGCTGGGGTTGTTGGCGCGGGTGGTGGCGTTGTCAGTCCCTTGACGACCGTAACCGGCGTTCAGGTCGACACGCGGCAGGTAACCACCTTGGGCGGCGCGCAATTGGTAATCGGCGGCGATACGGCTGTTTACACCCGCCTGGATTTCCGGGTGTACATCCAATGCCTGCTGCATGGCTTGGGGCAGTGTCTGGGCTTGTACGAAACTGGCGGCGAGAACGAACGGTATTGCCTTGAACAGGTGCAGACGCATTAAAAAATTCCCCAGGACTTCTTGTCTCAAATCACAGCGATGAGTACCGCTGCGTCGGATAATGGCTACCGTAATGACCGTACGTCGGAAAGTTCAAAAAGCGGAACTGCTTCACACATGTAGGACGGTTCGCCGCATAAATATCAATGTGACATTACAGAGGCGATTGTTTAGGATGGCGACCATAAGGTCAATACTTTGGCACAAACTAGATCGCTAAAAAATCTAGCCAAATATTTGACGTCAATACATATATAGACTACGCCCTCCCAATTGGCAGCGCTAATAGCGCGCTGCGAAATGGAATTTGTCGAAACGGATCGCCGGAGAAAATTTTAATGAGCAGTGTTGTTGCCATCGTCAAAAGCATTGTTGGTCAAGTTTTCGTTATTTCTCCGGAAGGAACACGTCGCGTCCTTGTAGAAGGTGACCGCCTGTTTGCAGGCGACCAGATCGACACAGGCATGTCGGGCGCAGTCAGCCTGGAACTGGCCGACGGCCGCATCCTGGACCTGGGCCGGGACACCCAGTGGAGCGCCGATATGCCGGACTCCACTGCCGATCTGGCCGCGGCCAGCGAACAAGCCGCGCCATCGGTTGCCGAGCTGCAACAAGCCATCGCCGCCGGCGCCGACCCGACCACCGAACTGGAAGCCACCGCCGCAGGCGCAAACGCTACCGGTAATGGTGCCGCCGGGGGTGGCCACAGCTTTGTGGTGCTGGACGCGACCGCCGGCCGTGTCGACCCGACCATCGGCTTCCCCACCGCGCCTATCGGCCAAGGCACTTCGGCACTCAACGCCCTGAGCGGAGCGCCAGGCTCGGCGGACTCGGGCAACCAGGTGCTGCAGCCTTCGACCCTGACCCTGAGCGCGACGCCGACCATCACCGAAGCGGGCGGCGTGCTGACCTACACCGCCACCGTGACGCGGCCCTCCACCAGCGACCTGACCGTCACTTTGACCAATGGCGCGGTGATTACCATCCCGTCGGGCCAGTTGACCGGCACCGTCAATGTGCCTCTGGCCCCTAACGACAGCCCGTACATCGACCCGAGCCAGATCAGCGTCGGCGTTACCGGTACCACCGGCGGCGGCAACCTGGTATTGACCATCGACCCTAACCCGGCCGTAACGCAGATCACCGACACCATCGACACCACCACCGTCACGCTGACGGCGGGCAATACCGTGACGGAAGGCGGCCAGATCACCTACACCGCCACCCTGACCAACCCGGCGCAAACCCCGGTGAATGTCACCTTGAGCAATGGCTCGGTGATCACCATCAAGGCCGGCGAGTCGACAGGTACCGTTGTGGTCGATACCCCGGCTAACGACGTCTATAACAATGGCTCGACCGTCAGCACCACCATTACCGGTGCAACCGGCGGCAACTTCGAAAACCTGGTACCGAGCACTACGCCTGCGGTCACCACCATTACCGATTCGGTCGACACCACCACCGTTACCCTCACAGCCAACAGCAACGTGACCGAAGGCGGCCAGATCACCTACACCGCCACCCTGACCAACCCGGCACAGACCCCGGTGAATGTCACCTTGAGCAATGGCTCGGTGATCACCATCAAGGCTGGCGAGTCGACCGGCACTGTCGTGGTCGATACTGCGGCCAACGACGTCTACAACAATGGCTCCACCGTCAGCACCACCATTACCGGCGCGACTGGCGGCAACTTTGAAAGCCTGGTACCGAGCACCACGCCTGCGGTCACCACCATTACTGATTCGATCGATGCCACCACCGTCACCCTGACCGCAAGCTCGACCGTGACCGAAGGTGGCCAGATCACCTACACCGCCACCTTGACCAACCCGGCGCAAACCCCGGTAAACGTTACCTTGAGCAATGGCTCGGTAATCACCATCAAGGCTGGCGAGTCTGTCGGCAGCGTGGTCGTGGACACCGCGCCCAATGATGTCTACGTCAACGGCAGCACGGTCAGCACCACCATTACCAGCGCGACTGGCGGCAACTTTGAAAGCCTGGTGCCGAGCACAACTGCGGCAGTCACCACGATCACCGATTCGATCGACACAACTACCGTTACGCTGACTGCGCCGACCGAGGCGAATGAGGGCGGGCAGATTACGTACACCGCTACGCTTTCCAACAAGGCGGGCACTGACGTTACGTTGAAGTTGGATAACGGCTCGTCTATCACCATCAAGGCTGGGGACACTGTCGGCACTGTGACCGTCCCGGCGCCGACTGATGACGTGTTCATCGACAAGAGCACGCAGACCGTTCAAATCACCGAGACCACGGGTGGCAACTTCGAGAAATTGGAAGTTGCGGGTAACGGCGCCACTACCACAATCAACGACACCATCGACAAGGTGGACGTAGTTCTGACCGCCACCACCACCGTCGGCGAAGGCGGCAACATCGTCTACACCGCCAGCCTTGTGGATAAAAACGGCGCGCCGGTGACTAACATCACTAATCCGTTGACTGTCACTCTGGATAACGGTCAGACCATCACCATTGGTGTGAATCAATCCAGCGGTACTGTTACTACCGTAGCGCCGGATGATGTCTACAAAGGCGATCAGACCGTTACCACCGCCATCAGCGGCGTTACGGGCGGCGAGCACTTTGAAAACCTGGTGCCGGGCACTACGGCGGTGAACACCACCGTTACCGATACCCCAGGTACCGATAACCCCACGACTGTTACATTGACTGCGCCGAGTGCCGTTAACGAAGGTGGCCAGATCACCTACACCGCTACCTTGAGCAACAAGGCCGGTACTGACGTCACGTTGAAGCTGGATAACGGTTCGTCGATCACCATCAAGGCTGGGGACACTGTCGGCACTGTGACTGTGCCGGCGCCTACCGATGACGTGTTCATCGATAAGAGTACCCAGACGGTCCAGATCACCGAAACCACGGGCGGCAACTTCGAGAAGTTGGAAGTTGCAGGCAATGGTGCGACCACCACGATCAACGACACCATCGACAAAGTTGATGTGGTCCTGACCGCTACCACCACCGTCGGTGAAGGCGGCAATATCGTTTACACCGCCAGCCTTGTGGATAAAAACGGCGCGCCGGTGACTAACATCACCAATCCGTTGACTGTCACCCTGGATAACGGTCAGACCATCACCATTGGTGTGAATCAGTCGAGCGGCACCGTTACCACCGTAGCGCCGGATGATGTGTACAAAGGCGATCAAACCGTCACTACTGCTATCAGCGGCGTGACCGGCGGCGAGCACTTTGAAAATCTGATTCCAGGTACCGATAAAGTCACCACGACTGTCACTGACACTCCGGGCACCGATAACACCACCACTGTGACGCTGACTGCACCGTCTGAAGCGAATGAAGGTGGTCAAATTACGTACACCGCTACGCTTTCGAATAAAGCGGGCACTGACGTCACCTTGAAGTTGGATAACGGCTCGTCGATCACTATCAAGGCCGGCGATACCGTCGGCACCGTGACCGTGCCTGCGCCGACCGATGATGTGTTTATCGATAAGAGCACCCAGACGGTCCAGATCACTGACGCTTCTGGCGGCAACTTCGAGAAGTTGGAAGTCGCGGGCAACGGCGCCACCACCACGATCAACGACACCATCGATAAAGTCGATGTAGTACTGACCGCCACTACCACCGTCGGCGAAGGCGGCAATATCGTCTACACCGCCAGCCTTGTGGATAAAAACGGCGCACCGGTGACTAACATCACCAATCCGTTGACCGTCACGCTGGATAACGGCGAGACCATCACCATCGGAGTGAATCAGTCCAGCGGCACTGTTTCGATCTTGGCACCGGATGATGTCTACAAAGGCGATCAAACCGTCACCACCGCTATCAAGGGTGTGACCGGTGGCGAGCACTTCGAGAACCTGGTTCCAGGCACTACGGCGGTGAACACTACCGTTACGGATACACCGGGTACCGACAACACCACGACTGTTACGCTGACCGCGCCTAGCGCCGTTAACGAAGGCGGCCAGATCACGTACACCGCTACGCTTTCCAATAAAGCGGGTACT